>DXDE01000018.1 GCA_019115615.1 Candidatus Agathobaculum merdavium
GCTAACGAGGCTCACTCCCCCCTTTTCCTCCCCTTCCCGCTTGCCCGGCTATGCGCACTGTGCTATACTCTTTGCATACCAAACAGAGAGGATTTTATCATGCTGCATGAATTTTCCCGCGCGGAGCTGCTGCTCGGCGCGGACGCGATACAAAAACTCGCTTCGTCGCACGTTGCCGTATTTGGCATCGGCGGCGTTGGCTCATTCGCTTGCGAAGCACTCGCACGCGCAGGCGTTGGCGAGATGACGCTGATCGACAACGACGACGTATCCCTGTCCAATCGCAACCGCCAGCTGATCGCGCTTGCCTCAACGACCGGTCAGCCCAAGGTCGAGGTCATGCGCGCGCGCATCGCGGACATCAACCCAAACTGCATCGTGCACGCCCTGCAGGAGTTCTATACCCCGGACAGCACGCTCGATCTTTCCCAGTTCGACTACGTCATCGACGCAATCGACACCGTGACCGCCAAGCTGCACCTGATTACCGAGTGCGACCGGCTGGGCGTGCCGCTTATCTGTTCGATGGGTACAGGCAACAAGCTCGACCCGACCCGCTTTGAGGTCGCGGACATCTATAAAACCTCGGTCTGCCCGCTCGCGCGCGTGATCCGGCTGGAATGCAAAAAGCGCCGCATCCGCCATTTGAAAGTCGTCTATTCTAAAGAAGAGCCGCGCACGCCCCTGCCCTCGGACGAGCAAAAAGGCACAGCGGGACGCGCCGTACCGGGCAGCGTGTCGTTCGTGCCGCCGGTCGCGGGCATGATCCTCGCAGGCGAGGTCGTCAAAGCGCTCGCAGGCGTGTCTCAGACGTAACCGCCTTGCCTTTTATCCCCCACCATGGTATGATAAAGGTACAAAATTCAGAAAAAGGTGTTTCCATGGACTATATCACCCACTCGCCTGAGGAAACCGAAGCCTTAGGCGCGGAATATGCCGCCTCGCTGCACCCGGGCGACGTTGTCGCCTTTTCCGGCGACCTCGGCGCGGGCAAGACCGCGTTCACCCGCGGCGTGCTGCACGGTCTCGGCTATACCGGCCGGGTCACCAGCCCGACCTTTGCCATTGCCAACGAATATGACACCCCCGGCGGCCGCGTGGCGCACTTCGACCTGTACCGCATCCTCGACAGCGAGGCGCTGTTTGAGATCGGCTTTGAGGAATATCTGGACGGCAGCCGCATTGTGCTGATCGAATGGAGCGAAAACGCCGCCGATATCCTGCCGGAACACTATAAAACCGTACACATCGCCTATGGCGAAGCGCCGGACGAGCGGCACATCACGATCGGGGAGGCGGACGCATGAAGATCTTGGCACTCGAATCCTCAGCTGTCAGCGCATCGGTCGCGCTGACGGAAGATGAAAAGCTGGTCGCACAGTCCTTCCAGAACTGCGGCCTGACCCACTCGCGCACGCTGCTGCCCATGGCCGAGGCGTTGCTGCAAAACTGCGGCGTAACGCTGGACGACGTGGACGCGATCGCGGTCGCGCACGGCCCCGGCTCGTTCACCGGTGTGCGCATCGGCGTGGCAACCGTCAAGGGCCTCGCCCTCGGTACAGACAAGCCCTGCATCGGCGTGTCGACACTGGAAGCGATGGCTCACGGTGCGCGCGCGCTCGGCGGGCGGCTGTGCTGCGTGATGGACGCGCGCGCCGGACAGGTTTATAACGCCCTGTTTGAAGTGCGGGAAGGCCAAATCTACCGTCTGTGCGACAACCGTGCCATCAAGCTGACCGACCTCGGCGAAGAAATCGGCGAAGCGCCGTATTTTCTGGTTGGAGACGGCGCGGAACTATGTTATAATACCCTTAAGGAAACCTGTAACAGCTTGCGCCTTGCGCCGTCCGAGCTGCGGTACCCCACCGGATACGGTGTAGCTGCCGCTGCCCTGCCGCTGCTGCGCGCAGGCAAATCCTGCACACCGCAGGAACTGGACGCGTTCTATCTGCGCCGTCCGCAGGCCGAACGCGAACGCATGAAACGCCTTTCCGGCAACGCATGAATTTTCAACAAAGGAGACTACGACTATGGCTACCGTTCACGAAATGGATCACCCGCTGATCAAGCATAAACTCAGCCTGATGCGCGATAAAACCACCGGTGTAAAGGAATTCCGCGAGGCTACCCGCGAGATCGCGATGCTCATGTGCTATGAGGCGACCCGCGACCTGCCGCTCAAGGAGATCACGATCGAGACCCCGCTGTCCGATGCGCGCGTGCAGGTCATCTCGGGCAAGAAGATCGCGCTTGTGCCGATCCTTCGCGCAGGCCTCGGCATGGTCGAGGGTATGCTGGAGATGATCCCGGCGGCCAAGGTTGGCCACATGGGCATGTACCGTAACCCGGACACCATGCAGCCGATCGAATACTACTGCAAACTGCCCAATGACATCAACGAGCGCGACGTACTGCTGCTCGACCCGATGCTCGCGACCGGCGGCTCCGCTGTTGCAGCGATCGACGGCCTCAAGCGCCGCGGCGTCAAGCACATCAAGCTGATGAACCTGATCGCGGCTCCGGAAGGCGTAGAAGCTGTGCAGAAGGCACATCCGGACGTTGAGATCTTCGTCGCGGCGATCGATGAAAAGCTCAACGATCACGGCTATATCGTTCCCGGCTTGGGTGATGCGGGCGACCGCATTTTCGGCACCAAGTAAAAACCAACATCCAAAACGGTGCGGCGTCATGCTGCACCGTTTTTACAGGAGCAAAGCAAATGGAATTTGAGCATTATGAAATGGAGTCCGCGCGGCTGTGCTTCCGCCGCCTGCGGGCGGACGATTTCGCACTGGTCGCCCCAATCCTGCAGGACGAGGATACCATGTATGCGTGGGGACACGCGTTCACCTATGAAGAGGTAGTTGACTGGATCGCGGATATGCTGCGCCGCTACCGCGAGGACGGCTGCGGCTACTTCGCCGGGCTTGACCGCGAAACCGGTGAACTGGTTGCGCTGGCTGGCCCGCTGGTCGAGCGGCTGGACGAGACAGAAACCGGTATCGGTCTGGGCTGCATTGTGCGCCGCTCCCACTGGAAAAAAGGCTACGGCGCGGAGTGCGTGCAAGCCGCGATCGACTTCGCCTTCGACAAGCTGAACGCCCCGCGTGTGCTCGCGCTTATCCAACCGGATAATCTGCCTTCGCTGCATGCGGCGGCAGCCTGCGGCATGCAGCCGGTCGGTCAGATGGTCAAGCATTATCAGGGAAAAGACCTGCCGCATGTGATATGCGCACTCGAACGTCCATCACCGGACGCTCCCACGTCCGACGCTGATCCGGCTGAGAACAATACAACGGAATCATCCCCTGCATAAATAGACAGCGGCTGATCTTATGATCAGCCGCTGTTTTGCATCTTTTTAGGGTAATTACAGGATTTCCCCCGTACCGTCATCCGCCTGCTTTGTGATTGCACGGATCACAACCGTATAGCTGTCGCCGTCCTCGGTCGTGACCGCGACGAGGTCGCCCTGCTTTTTGCCGAGCACTGCCTTGCCAAGCGGTGCTTCCCTGCTGATGCGCCCCTGCAGCGGATCGCAGCGCACGGTCGTGACGATCTGAATGGTCTCGGTTTCATCATCATCTTCAAAATACAGCTCGACTTTGTCAAACAGGCCGACCTCATCATCCGCCGCACGATCCTCGATCACGCGCGCCGACTTGATCATGCGCTCCAGATACCGGATACGGCTGCGGTTGCGGTTCTGCGCCTGCTTGGCCGCCTTGTATTCAAAATTCTCGCTCAGGTCGCCAAACGCGCGTGTACGCTTGACCTCCTCGATCAGCTCTGGCATCAGTTCGAGCTTCCGGTGGTCGAGTTCCTTCTGCATCATGGCGATGTCCTGTGCGGTCAATTCATCGTGCATGGTTGTTCGCTCTCCTTTCCCTGCGTCCCTGCGCGGGACGGAAAAAAGGGCCGCCCTTGCAGCCCTTTCTCGATTTTCCTTATCGGTATTGCTCCGCCCAGACCGGCTCGTTCGCCGCGAGCGAGGCAGGTACGTCGAGCACGCGCTGGTTCGCGCTGCCGCGGAAGCGCAGCTCAATATTGCGTTTCGCCTCGATAAACGGCCCATCGACCAGCAAGTCAAGCTGCCCGAGCAGCTTTTGGACGAACGGGTCGGGCAGTTCCATGAGCTGTTCAAACGTATAGCCCGAGTAGGCCATCAGGTGCTTGCCCTTCTTTTTCAGCTCAACCGCAAGATAATAGAGCGGTTCAGGTTGACAGAACGGCTCGCCGCCCGAAAAGGTCACGCCTTTAACCAGCGGATTGCGGCACATATCGTGCAGTAGTGTGTCCAGTTCCATGTCCTTGCCGCCTGCAAAATCATGTGTCTGCGGGTTGTGGCAGCCCGGACAGTGATGCGGGCAACCCTGCGTGAACACCGTGTAGCGGAAGCCGGGCCCGTCGACGATCGACTCGCCGACCGTGCCTGCAATACGGATCGTGCCTTCCATCACGCAGTATGCGCTTCCTCGAGCGAGCAGCAGGACACGTCATGCTTGACGCGGTCGTGCTCCTCTGCGCGCTTAGCATTATTGAAACGGTCGAGCGTGCCGACCAGATAGCCGGTGATGCGGCGGATACGCTCAAAGCCCACGCCCTCGCCGATCAGCTGCTCCTGCATTACTTTTTCTTCCATGATAGTACGCTTCCTTTCTCAATCCTTGACAACTTGCAATGTATTAGGCAGACGGTCGGCCTCCTCGGCGGGATCGCCGTGATAGCCGAGCGTCATACTGTTCAGATGTTTGTAAAGCCCGAGCTTCTGCAGTTTGGACAGCGGCACGCCCTCACCCTCGTGACGGCCGCAGCGCGGGCAGGTCTCACCAATGATACCGGTGTAGCCGCAGACCGGATCGCGGTCGATCGGATGGTTGATCGCGCCATAGCCGATGCCGGCTTCCTTCATCGCGCGGACTACTGCTTCAAATGCCTCGAGGTTCTGCGACGGATCGCCGTCCAGCTCAATATAGCTGATGTGGCCGCCGTTGGTCAACTCGTGGTAAGGTGCTTCGCGCACGATCTTATCAAACGCAGAAATCGGGTAGTACACCGGGACGTGGAACGAGTTGGTGTAATAATCTCGGTCGGTCACGCCCTCGATCACACCGAAGCGCTGACGGTCGATCTTGACAAAACGACCGGACAGGCCCTCTGCCGGTGTAGCGATCAGCGAGAAATTCAGGCCGTACTTTTCGCCTGCCTGATCCATGCGCTCGCGCATGTGACTGACGATCTCAAGGCCGAGGTTCTGCGCCTCATCGCTCTCACCGTGGTGCTTGCCAATCAGCGCCTTGAGCGTTTCAGCAAGACCGATGAAGCCCATGGTCAGCGTGCCGTGCTTCAATACCTCGCCGACCGTATCGTCCGGGCCAAGCCTCTCCGAATCGATCCACACACCCTCGCCCATCAGGAAGGGGTAATTGCGCACCTTCTTGGCCGACTGGATGCGGAAGCGCGCCAACAGCTGGTCGATCACCAGATCGATCTTGCGATCAAGATCCTCAAAGAACCAGTCGATATCGCCGTGCGAACGAATCGCAATACGCGGCAGGTTGACCGAAGTAAACGACAGGTTGCCGCGGCCGTTGACGATTTCGCGGGTCGGGTCGACGCGGTTGCCGATGACACGCGTGCGGCAGCCCATATAGGCGCACTCGTTTTCCGGGTGGCCCGGCTTGTAATACTGCTTATTAAACGGCGCATCGAGGAACGAGAAGTTCGGGAACATGCGCTTAGCCGACACGCGGCAGGCAAGTTTGAACAGATCGTAGTTCGGGTCGCCTTCGTTATAGTTGACGCCTTCCTTGACCTTGAAAATGTGAATCGGGAAGATCGGCGTCTCACCATTGCCCAAACCGGCTTCGGTGGCGAGCATCAGCTGCTCCATCGCCAAACGGCCCTCGGGCGAGGTGTCCGTACCATAGTTGAGCGAGGAGAACGGGATCTGTGCGCCCGCGCGCGAGTGCATGGTGTTGAGGTTATGTACCAGCGCCTCCATCGCCTGATAGGTGGCCTTACGGGTCTCCTTATCCGCATACTTGCGGGCGAAACGCATGCACTTCTGCACCGTCTGCTCATCCATGGTTTCCGAAAGCGCCTTTGCCATCGCCTCGTCATAACCGTTATCGCCGGCGAGGCATGCCCACTTGCCGGTCTCCGCCTCGACGCGTTCGGTCAGCGCCTCGGCGTCGACCTCGTTGTTTTCATCCTCACCGAACACCTCAAGTGCCTTGGCAAGATTGCTGCGGAACAGCTTGCGGAAAGTCTTGCGGATGCCGGGCGCCATCGAATAATCAAAGTTCGGCACCGACTGGCCGCCGTGCTGGTCATTCTGGTTGGACTGGATCGCGATGCACGCAAGCGCGGCATACGAACGGATGTCGTTCGGCTCACGCAGGAAGCCATGTCCCGTGCAGAACCCGCCGGAGAACAGCTTGAGCAGGTCGATCTGGCAGCAGGTCGTGGTCAGCGTCAGAAAATCGAGGTCGTGAATGTGGATATCGCCCTCGCGGTGCGCCTTGGCATGCGCGGGGTCGAGGATAAACATTTCGTAGAACTGCTTTGCACCCTCCGAGCCGTACTTGAGCATGGTACCCATAGCGGTGTCGCCGTCAATATTGGCGTTTTCGCGCTTGACGTCGTTTTCGAGCGAGGACTGGAAGGTCAGATCCTCGTACACCTTCATCAGCTTGGTGTTCATTTCACGCACACGGGTGCGCTCGTTGCGGTAGAGGATGTATTTCTTCGCCGTGCGGGCATGTCCGCTTTCGATCAGAACCTTCTCTACTGTATCTTGTATCTGCTCTACGGTCGGGATCTGGTCGCCGACGGTGGTTTCAAGGACTTTTTCCACCTGATCCGCCAGATCGCGCGCCATCTCGTAGTCCTGTCCACCCGAAGCCTGCGCCGCGCCGAAGATCGCGTTTGCAATCTTATCGAGTTCAAAGGAGGCCTTACGCCCGTCCCGTTTGACGATCTGCTGAATCATAAGTCCGTTTCCCTCTCTCATGCAAAGACCGCCTTGCGGCGATCACAAAATTTCGTAGTCAGTTCACTTTTTTCGCACCATATCTTGTGCCGGTAATATACATTTTACTGCGCAGGAAGCAGTATGTCAAGGGCAATCCGGCTTTTTGGAGGATTTGTAGGAATCCGCATATTTTTCTTGTTAGTTCCTATGAAAATAAATATTTCGCTCTGTGGACACTGTGGACAAATGTCTGTGGATAACTGTTTTGCTGTGAAAAAAGCTGTGTACTGACTGTGCAAGGCTGTGGAAAAATGCGTTCGATGCGCCATAGAGGCAAGCCCTATATCTTGTGGTCAGCGGCTGCCGCCCTCCAAGCAAAAAGAAGGCCGCAGCATACACTGCGGCCTTGCCTGCAAGCCTTTTCTCAATCCGCCAAACCGATCGCGCCGGTCAGAGGCAGGGACAGTACCAGCCCATGGCTGCGGGTCTTCATGCCGACTGCCTGCATCAGGGCAGTCATGACCGTCTGCCGCTCATCGCTGCGCACAATCAGGAACACGATCTCTTTTTCCGCTTGGATCTCAATGCCGAAAAATCGCTTGACCTCGTCCTCCGCAATGCCGCGCGCCGAAATCACTGTACCGCCGCGTGCGCCCGCACGCCGCGCCGCGTCCATCGCTACATTGGTATAGCCGCGCTCCATAACAACCACGACCGCATCGAGCGCACAGGCCTGTTCCGTCTTGTCCACGTGCTCCGCCTCCTTTTCTGTATTGCTGTCCGGCTGCGTCAGCAGCTGGTGCCAGCGCGCACCAATCCCGTTGACCGGCAGGGTAAATGCAATGCCTCTCCCGGGGTACCGCATCTGCAATTCCCGGCCCAATTTTTCCAGCATCAGCTGCGCCTGCGCACCGCCGGCCAAGCAAAATACAACCGCCTTAGCAGTCTCACCGATGCCCAGCAGGTCGAGCATTTCGGTCTTAGCCGTGCCGTGCGCCATGCAGACAAAATCGATCAGCGCATGATGCTCGCGGTATAAGCGCAGCACCTTTTCGCTCTGCGCCACATCGATCACAGCCACTACGACTTCGACCGCGCTGTGCTGCGCAATCCGGGGCTGATATTCAAGCATGTACATCCTCCTCTTCCAGCACGATGACCTCATCCTCGTCTGGCGTACCCATCTGTTCAGCCGCATCGTCCAGCCGTTTTTTGCGCTGGTAAAGCAAGCCAAGAATCTGAATCGTCAAAAGCGGCGTCATGGCAACCATCGCCACAATGCCGAACGCATCGGTCAGCACATTGCCGCCCATCGCCTCACACGCGCCCATAGCAAAGGGCAGCAGGAAGGTGGATGTCATCGGACCGGATGCCACGCCGCCTGAGTCAAACGCAATGCCGGTAAATAGCTTGGGCACAAAAAAAGTCAGCACGAGCGCAGCCAGATAGCCCGGGATCAACATCCAATAAACCGAAATACCGGTCAGCACGCGCAGCATCGCCAGTCCGACAGAGCAGGCCACGCCAATCGACAGGCTGGTCATCATTGCGCGCTGCGACACCGCACCGTTGGTGATCGTTTCAACCTGTCGGTTAAGTACATGCACCGCCGGCTCGGCCGTGACCAGAAAATAACCGATCACCATGCCCAACGGCACAAGCAGCCAACTGTGGCCGCTCTGCGCAAGCTGTTGGCCGAGGTAGTGGCCGGCAGGCATAAAACCGACATTAACGCCGGTCAAAAACAGTGCAAGGCCGATGAAGGTATAACCAAAGCCCACGCCAATCTTTTTCAGCTGCATCCGGTGGAAGCGGCGTGAAACCAGCTGGAATACCGCACAGAACAGCATAATCGGCACGAGGGCTGAAATCACCTCGCTGACATACTCCGGCAGGCTTTGCGCAAACAGCGCAGCCACCTCGCGGGTGTCCTGTACATCGTGCAGCGTAACCGATGTATAGCCCGTACCGCCGCCCTTGTAGAAAATGCCCAGCAGCAGTACAGCCAGCACCGGACCAATGCTGCATAGCGCGACCAGACCAAAGCTGTCATCCTGCGCGCCGCGGTCACCACGGATGGATGCCAGGCCAATACCGAGCGCCATGATAAACGGTACGGTGATCGGTCCAGTCGTCACGCCGCCCGAGTCGAACGCGACCGCGACAAATTCATTCGGCACAAAAGCTGACAATACAAACACGCCGATGTAGAATACGATCAGCAGCGCAGACAGCGGAATACGAAACAGCGTGCGCAGCATGGCCAGCACAAAGAACAATCCGACACCGCCCGCAACCGTCCAAATCAGCACCGCGTTCGGGATGGACGGCACCTGCTCAGCCAGCACCTGCAAATCAGGCTCCGCAATCGTAATCAATATGCCGATCAACAGCGTGACAACAATCAGCACCGACAATCTTTTGGTGTGCGGCAGCTGCGCACCAATTCCCTCGCCCATAGGCGTCATTGCAACATCCGTGCCAAGCGAAAAAAACGCCATGCCAATGATAAGCAGCACCGCACCAGTCAGGTATAGCACAAGCGTACCTACCGGCAAAGGCGCGATTGTAATGCTCAGCAGCAGGACAATCAGAGTAATCGGAAGCACTGAGCTTAGTGCCTCCATTGCTTTTTCTTTCAGAATTTTGTTCATTGCATTGCCCCTATACCTATGATTTCAGTAGATTTTTATTATACCATAAAAAGATGGCAAATAAGAAGAGGCCCTTGCAAATCTTAACAAAAACAAAACGCCGGTTCGATAGAACCGGCGTTAGTGTGCGCGTCGAGTTATCTTCCCGGGCCGTCGCCAGCCAAGTATTGTCACCGTAAACGAGCTTAACTACTGTGTTCGGAATGGGAACAGGTGTACC
>DXDE01000019.1 GCA_019115615.1 Candidatus Agathobaculum merdavium
GATCACACCCATAATTACATCGGAAGTGCCGTCAAACACGCGGGAAATCAGCATTGCAAGGCCGACAACAGCGACGGATACGCCGGCATAATCGGTATAGAACAATGTCAGCACCGCAGTGGTGATACCCATGACAACATTGCATGCGGTGTCGCCCAAACCGTAGGAGATGCGCGTCCACCAAGAGAGCGGAGCAGCGGGAGAAGCGGCTTGCACCGGGGTTGCAGCTTGCATGTTCTCTCACCTCCCGGATTATTGGATTTCGCTGAGGCTGACGGGACGATGCTCCTGCAGGGATTTGGCGGCTGCCATGGCGATCTTGACCGGCTGAAGGCCGTCAAAGCCGGTGACCGGCGTATCGGTGTCGTTCAGAACGGCCTGCGTGAACGCCTTTGCCTCCGCAATAAACGCATTGTTGTACCGCTCGAGGAAGAACCAGGTGGGCTTTGCGATCTCCACGCCGTCGGCGCTCGAGATCATTGCCTGATCGTTCAAGTCGTTGGAAACCTGCACGCAGCCCTTGTCGCAGTGTACCTCGGTGCGCTGGTCGTAGCCATAGTGCGCGGCGCGGCTGTTGTCGATCACGCCCAGCGCGCCGTTTTCAAACTTCATCATCACAATGGCGGTGTCTACATCGCCGTACTGGTCGTAGCCCGCGCCGGACAGTGCTGCGCCGTATGCGGTGACTTCGGTCACTTCGCTGCCGGCCAGATAGCGGACCATATCGAAATCATGGATGGTCATGTCCATGAAAATGCCGCCCGAAACCTTGATGTAGTCCATGGACTGATGGTCGGGGTCGCGCGAGGTGACCTTGACGATGTTAGGCTTGCCAAGACGGCCGGAGGCGACGGTGTCGCGCACCATTTTGTGGTTGTGGTCGAAGCGACGCACAAAGCCGACCTGCAGCTTGACACCTGCGTCCTTGACCGCGTCGAGCGCTTCCTGGATTTTGGCCAGATTGGTGTCGATCGGCTTTTCGCAGAAGATGTGCTTGCCGGCCTTGGCTGCGCGCATGATAAAGTCGGCGTGTGTGTTGGTGGAGGAGCAGATAAAGACCGCTTCGATCGATGCGTCGCTGAAAATCTGTTCCGGATCATCATAGCAGTGGGCAATGCCCATGTCGGCAGCCCATGCGCGGGTCGCGTCGTTCATAAACGGATCAGCAACTGCGTATAGCTCGGCTTCCGGTACGGCATGTGCCAGATTTTCCCCGTGCAGCTTGCCGATGCGTCCAGCGCCCAGCAGACCAATACGTACCTTTTTCATTTTCATGCACTCTCCTTCTTCATAGCAGCGGGTGTTTTTCAGTGGGCATCAAAAAAGCAGGATTTTCAAAGCGTATCGCCGCGGGCTGTGCTATAATAAAATAGAAAGATGACGATACAAAAAACGTTGATTTCCTAACGTTTTGTCTTGTTTTCTGCGTTTTCTCTGCTGTTCTTGTGACTTATTATAGAAGAAAATACCCGTGAAGCGTTAGCGGGTTCTTGTGGGAAAAGCGCGTGGCAGGGCGTGAAAAAAGCCGAAATGGGAAAACAAAATTGTGAAATCTTGTCATTATTCTCAAGCGGGGAGGGTGGTGTGATCCGATGACAGAGCTTCCGGGATTTGTAAATTGTGTGCTGATCGACAGAACCAGCAACGATAAGCAGTCGCATCTGCCGCATGTCCATGACAACATGCTGGAGTTGTTTTATGTATGCAGCGGTGAGGGGCAGTATATGGTCGACAACCGGCTGTATCCGATCTGCAAGGGGGACATGGTGATCTGCAACGCAGGGGTGCTGCATGGAGAGGAGCCAGCGCTGGTGCGGCAGATCTACTCCTACAGCGTGGCGCTGACCGGGGTGCAGCTGGACGGGCTGCCGCCGAACTGCCTGACTGATCCGTGTACATGCCCGGTAGTCTCTTGCGGACAATTGGCCGAACAGGTGGAGCAGGTGATGCGGCTTTTATATCTGCTATCTGTCGATACCGCGCATTTGGGAGCGGTGTGCAGCAGTCTGGCGTATTCCATGGTGCTGCTCACACAGGCGTTGGTCAGCAGCCGTGCCAGACAACAGACCGCAGCCAAGGTGGAGACACCGTCCGTTTTGGCGCACCGGGTGCGGCAGTATCTGGATGAGCATTATTCTGAAAACCTGACGCTGCGCATTGTGGCGGACCGGCTGCATATGAATGAGTATTATCTGGCGCATATTTTCAGCGAAGAGTTTGGCACGCCCCCCATGCAGTATGTCATCAAACGACGCATCGGAGAAGCGCAGGATTTGTTGATTCATGAAACGCTGCCGATTGCTGAGGTGTCAGACCGTCTGGGCTATACCAGCGTCTGTCACTTTAATACGATGTTCAAAAAATATGTGGGGATGTCGCCGGGACAATATCGTCGTTCGTTCCGTAAGGATGGTGAAAAACCGTGTCAGGATGGTAAGCGGGGCTGAGCGGGGATTAGCAGGGACTAAATATCGATAGTGGTAGTGGAAAGGATGTGCAGACATCCAGACGAATAGGCAAAGGAGGGACAGCATGGCACAACAACATTCTCTTAATGTGCAGTGCTTTGTAAAAAAAGAATTTCAATCCATGTTCGTCGGGGAGAATGATCCTCGTCTGCTCTATGTCAGCGAGATCCGGCCGGATGCCAGCGCGCATCCGCGTGTGATGCACGCGCATGAGGATTTTGTTGAAATTATTTTGATTTGCAGCGGTTCCAGCGAATATCTCATTCACGACAAAAAATGCTATATCCAGCCGGGCGATCTGCTGGTTTACAATGCAGGCGTGGTGCATGATGAGATTTCCGGGCCGGATATGGAGATCGGCAGCTATTGTGTGGCGATTGGCGGGCTGCACATGCCTGGCCTGCGCGCCAATGCGCTGCTGCCTGATGATGCAGGCTATGTTTTCCCGACAGGGCAGAGTTTTGGCGACCTGCGCATCCTGTTTGAAATGATGTTCCGCAATCTTGCATCGGGCGAGCCGCGTGCTGAAGCCTTTTGTCATAGCCTGATGCACGCACTGCTCGTGAAGGTGCTGACGGTAACGGAAGGGACAGATGCCGCGGAGGAAAAACCGGTGGAAGAGCCTCATATTCTGGGGCGGCGCATCAAGGAGTACATCGACCGGCACTATATGGAACCAATCACGCTGCAAAGCATGGGGGAAGCATTGCATATCAGTCCCTATTACCTGTCGCACGTCTTTAAGCAGATGAGCGGCTACTCGCCGGTGCAGTATCTGCTGCGCCGCCGGATCGGTGAGGCGCAGACATTGCTTATCACGACTGATTTGTCCATTACACGGATCGCTGAAATGGTGGGATATGATACGCAGAGCTACTTCAATCTGCAATTCACCAAAAACGTTGGCATGCCGCCTAATAAGTATCGTCAGAATTACATCGTTGCGCAAAAGGAACAAAACAGGAGTGGAAATAGGAAACGAAAAAAGAAATAATAAAAATGCGCCGTGCAGAATTGCTGTACAGCGCATTTTTTTGCAATATGGAGCGCCCCGGCACCATGTGGTGTCGGGGCGCTGCACAAGAGAGAAAAAAGAGTAAGAGGTGGTCAGCGATAATCGTAATCGTTCAAATCCGGCAATGTGGTGTATGTGCTGCTGCGGGTCAGATACATATTCGCAAAAATAATTGCCAGAGCAAAAACAGTAAATAACATGATGTTTCCTCCTTTTGAAGTTGTTTCAAAATAGGTTGATAAGATATTGCCGCCTGTTTTAGTCAGGTTCTT
>DXDE01000020.1 GCA_019115615.1 Candidatus Agathobaculum merdavium
GAGATTCATATGGATAAGCCGATGTCGCAATATGCTGCGGATGCGCCGCGCGTATTGCGTGATTTTTTAACCTATATCTCCACGATTCAAGGCAAATCCGCCAAAACCGCACATGAGTATTATCTGGACCTGCGGCTGTTTTTTCGTGTGCTCAAGAGAAACAAGGGACTGATGGAAAAAGACGTACCGATTGATCAGATCCCGATTGATGATGTCGATGTGGATTTCTTGTCTCAGGTGACCCTTTCCGACGCATACGATTATTTGGAGTATATGTCTGGTGAACGCCCGACCCAGCAGAACAGCACGTTGACGGAATATGGTTTGAGTGGAACTTCGCGTGCACGCAAGGTGTCCGCAATTCGTGCATTTTTCCGTTATATAACAGATAAGCGGCACTTGTTGGAGAATAATCCGATGAGTAATCTGGAATCACCGACCATTCGCAAAACCTTACCAGTATACTTGACGACGGATGACAGTCTCAAACTGCTTGAGTCGGTACAGGGCGAATACGCTGAACGCGATTACTGCATCCTGACATTGTTCTTAAACTGCGGCTTGCGTGTTTCCGAATTGGTCGGACTTAATCTGACCGACTTTCAGGGCGACACAGTACGCGTGCTTGGCAAGGGGAACAAGGAGCGAACAGTCTATCTGAACGATGCCTGTAAGGCTGCTTTGGAGCGCTATCTGCCAAAGCGGATTACACCGCACGACCGGGATAAAAATGCACTGTTTATCAGCCGAAACCGTAATCGCATTAACGTGCAAACAGTCAAATGGCTGGTTAAAAAACATTTGGAACAGGCAGGGCTCGATACGCAGAAGTATTCTGCGCATAAGCTGCGTCATACGGCTGCAACATTGATGTACCAAAATGGTGTCGATATCCGCACTTTACAAAGTATTTTAGGCCATACCAGCGTCAATACAACGATGATTTACACCCATATTGAGGATAGCAGCCTTCGTGAGGCGGCGACCAAAAACCCGCTCGCATCGGTCAAACCACAGGATAAGAATACATAATGAAAAGGCCGCGCAGCTGTGCTGCGCGGCTTTTTTATTCAATTATGCGTTATGAGCAGCAATGACATCGCTCATGTCATACATGCCGGGCTGCTTGCAGCCAGCCATAAACGCTGCAGCGTCTACGGCGCCGACTGCAAACACTTCGCGCGAGAGCGCGGTATGTTTGATTTCGATGATTTCATCGCGGCCGCAGAACAGGACGCTGTGCTCACCGACAATCGTACCGCCGCGAATTGCAGAAATACCGATTTCATGCGCAGGACGCTTCGCACGACGCTCATGTCGATCATAGACGTATTCCGCATCATAGGGAAGTGCCTCTGCTACCGCGTCTGCCAGCATCAGTGCTGTGCCGGACGGAGCATCCAGCTTTTGATTGTGATGCTTTTCAATAATTTCTACATCATATTTATCGCCAAGTACAGCCGCGGATTTTCGCAACAGCTCAGTCATCAGATTGATACCGAGAGACATGTTGCCAGAGCGGAACACCGGGAACTTTGCAGACGCTTCGCGGATGCTTTGCAGCTGTTCAGGAGAGTGTCCGGTCGTGCAGATAATGATGGGTGTGCCATGCTTTTCACAGTAAGAGAGTAAATGCTCGGTGCTTGACGCATTGGAAAAATCGATGATTACATCACAGGTGCCGTTAAACTCAAATGGATCGGCAAATACCGGAAAATCTGCGTATTTTGCAGTATTGATATCAAATCCAGCAACAATCTCCATACCGTCGCGGCCGGCAACGATATCGGAAATCACATGGCCCATCCGGCCGTTGCAGCCGGAAAGTGCAATTTTCAACATCTTTTTAAAACTCCTTTAACAGGGGGATCAAATCTTGCAGCCTGCAGCAGCCAGTTCATTGCGGATCAGTTCAATGTGTTCAGGGGTAGGCTCAACCAGCGGCAAACGAAGCGAACCAACATTCCAGCCGAGGATCTCCATAGCCTTTTTGACCGGAATCGGGTTGACCTCACAGAACAGTGCGTCAATCAGACTATGGAATGCAAGCTGCATCTTAGCGGCTTCCGGATAACGGTTTTCAAAGCACAGCTGGCAAAGATCATGCGTTTCCTGCGGTGCGACATTGGAAAGCACCGAGATGACGCCCTTGCCGCCAAGTGCCATAAGCGGAACGATTTGATCATCGTTACCAGACCAGATATTCAAATCGTCGCCACACAGTGCACGGGTTGCAGCCAGCAGGCTGAAGTTACCGGATGCAGCCTTAAGACCGTTGATGTTCGGATGCTTGGACAGAGTCTGCAGCGTTTCAGCAGTGAAGCACACGCCGGTACGGCTGGGTACATTATACAGGATGATCGGCAGATCGCAGCTGTCTGCAATCGCGGTATAGTGTGCAATCAGGCCGCGCTGCGAGGTCTTGTTATAGTACGGGGTAACAGACAGACCGCCGTCCGCGCCGCACTCCTTTGCGAATTTGGTCAATTCGATTGCATAGGCGGTGTCGTTCGAACCAACGCCAGCAATAACCGGGATACGGTGGTTGACGTATTCACAGCACCACGCAACGACTTCACGGTGCTCTCTATCGTGCAAGGCAGAAGATTCACCGGTCGTGCCGCACACAATGATCGCGTCCGTACCATGGGCGATCTGGTGATCAATGATATGGCCAAATTCTTCAAAATTAACTTCACCGGTAGACTTAAAGGGCGTAACGATCGCAACGCCAGCGCCGGTAAATACAGGATTCTTCATAGTAGGATGCCTCCTTTAACGGTCCATATAGCCTTCGGCGCACAGCAGCTCCGCCATCAGGACGGCACCACCGGCCGCGCCGCGCAGGGTGTTGTGCGACAGGCTGACAAACTTATAATCGTACAGAGCGTCCTCACGCAGACGACCGATCGAAACACCCATACCGCCTTCCAGATCGCGGTCGAGCTTGGTCTGAGGACGGTTATCTTCCTCGTAATAAGTCAGGAAATGCTCGGGTGCAGAGGGGAGCTGCAATTCCTGCGCGCGACCCTTATAGCTGCGCCAGCGCGCGATCATCTCCTCCTTGGTGGGCTTGTTTTTGAACTTGACAAATGCAGCTGCCATGTGGCCATCGGATGCCGCAACACGCAGACACTGTGCGGTGATAACAGGGGAGGTGGCGGGTTCGATATGGTTGCCCTCGATATGGCCCCATACCTTCATCGGTTCCTTCTCACTCTTTTCTTCTTCGCCGCCGATGTAGGGGATCACGTTATCGACCATTTCCGGCCAAGTCTCAAAAGTCTTGCCAGCGCCGGAAATCGCCTGATAGGTGCAGACAGCCACTTCGGTCGGCTTATAGTCCATCAGTGCGGACAGCGCCGGAACATAGGACTGGATCGAGCAGTTGGATTTGACTGCAATGAAGCCGCGCTTGGTGCCAAGACGCTTACGCTGCGCCGGAATGATCTTTGCGTGATCAGCATTGATTTCCGGAATGATCATCGGAACGTCAGGCGTCATGCGGTGGGCAGAGTTGTTCGAGCAGACCGGGCACTCCAGCTTTGCATACTTTTCCTCGAGCGCACGGATCTCATCTTTCTTCATATCCACAGCACAGAAGATGAAATCAACCTTGGCGGCGATCTCCTCAGCGTCTGCCGTCGCATCAAGCATCACCATATTCCGGTATTTCTCCGGCATGGGGACAGCCATCTTCCAGCGGCCTTCACAAGCCTCTGCGTAGGTTTTGCCGCGGTTGCGTGCGGACGCAGCAAGCGCAACGACCTCAAACCAGGGATGGTTTTCCAGCAATAACGAAAAGCGCTGGCCGACCATGCCCGTTGCACCGACAATACCTACTTTGTAGTGATTCATTTTGATCAAATCCTTCCAAAAGATTTCCTGACAGATTGTGTTTTTCCAAACGTGGGGAACAAAGAAAAATACCGGTTGAAAAACCGGTATGAACTATACTATAATAGAAAGAGCGGACGAGCCGCAGCTTTCTAAACAGAATAGCGCTCCACCGGCATTTCTGCTGATGACAGACGCAGGGATATTCTCCGGAACGTCCAGCTGGAGCTTGCCGTAACAAGAACCGGCTTCGGCGGAAGACCCTTTCTCGGCTGCTTAACGGGTTTACGGACCCTCCCAGACGATACTGATGAAAACCGCGCCTCTATCTGTGTAAATGTACTTTTCGTTCCTATTGTAGAATAAGGATATTTATTTGTCAATAGAACGCGTAAAAATTAAAGGAGTGGAATAATGAAAAGAATTGTTTCCCTATTGTTATGTGTGATTCTTTCTGTCGGCGGGCTATGTTCCATACCTGCCTCGGCGGTAGACACAAACATTACTTTGCGTGTGGCGCTGACGATCAGCGGCGCAAGCAGTTTTGCCGATCCAAAGCTTGAAAACGTATCTGGGTATTCGACTGGCTATACCATCGGCACCATGAACGGTACGACATTTGCGGGCAGCAAAAC
>DXDE01000021.1 GCA_019115615.1 Candidatus Agathobaculum merdavium
GATTTGGCTAACCGTGTGCAGAAGTTCGTTGACTGCCGCACCAAGGATGTGACGCGCCGCGAACTGTATATCGTCGAGGGTGATTCCGCGCTCGGTTCGGTTAAGCAGGGACGCGACAGCGAGTTTCAGGCTGTTATGCCTGTGCGCGGCAAGATTTTGAACTGTCTGAAGGCGGATTACGGCAAGATCTTCAAGAACGACATCATCACCGACTTGTTGAAGGTGCTCGGCTGTGGTGTCGAGGTGCGCGGCAAGGCGGCAAAAGACCTGTCCGCGTTCGATCTCGAGGCGCTGCGCTGGCGGCGCATCATCATCTGTACCGATGCCGATGTCGACGGCTTCCAGATCCGCACGCTGATTTTGACCATGCTGTACCGGCTGGTGCCGACGCTGATCGAAAAGGGTTACGTCTATATCGCGGAGTCGCCGCTTTATGAGATTACCTATCGCGACAAGAGTTATTTTGCGTTCGATGAGGGCGAAAAGGCCGCGATCCTGCAAAAGCTGGAGGGGAAAAAGGTGCAGATCCAGCGCTCCAAGGGTCTTGGCGAAAACGAGGCAGACATGATGTGGGAAACCACGATGAACCCCGAAACCCGCCGCCTGATCCGCATCCAGCCCGAGGAGGCCAAGGCGACAGCCGATATGTTCGACCTGCTGCTGGGCGATAACCTGTCCGGCCGTAAGGAATATATTGCGGAAAACGGCGCGCAGTACCTTGATTTGGCGGATATATCCTGACAAGGAGTTAAATTCGGATGGCAAAGAAGAAAAACGACGAGCCAAAAGTATATAAAGAGCATCCTTCGGTTGACCAGCGCATCACGGACACGCTGCGCGAGAACTATATGCCGTATGCGATGAGTGTTATCGTTTCGCGCGCGATTCCGGAGATTGATGGCTTCAAGCCGTCGCACCGCAAGCTGCTGTACACGATGTACAAGATGGGACTGCTGAACGGCAACCGCACCAAGTCGGCCAATATCGTTGGCTCGACGATGAAGCTCAACCCGCACGGTGATGCGGCGATTTACGAAACAATGGTGCGCCTGACGCGCGGCAATGAAGCGCTGCTGACGCCGTTTGTCGATTCCAAGGGCAACTTCGGCAAGGTGTATTCGCGCGACATGGCTTATGCTGCGCCGCGTTACACCGAGGCCAAGCTGGACGCGTTCTGCACTGAGCTGTTCCGCGATATCGACACCGACGCAGTCGATTTTGTCGACAACTACGACGGCACCATGAAGGAGCCGACCTTGTTGCCGACGACTTTCCCGAACATTCTGGTGTCGGCGAACACGGGCATCGCGGTTGGTATGGCGTCCAACTTCTGCGGCTTCAACCTCGAAGAGGTGTGCCGCACGACAATCGAATATATCAAAAATCCCGATCACGATTTGCTCACAACCCTGCCCGCGCCGGATTTCTCGACCGGCGGCGAACTCATCTACGACGAGGACGAGATGCGCGCGATCTACGAGACCGGCCGCGGCTCGTTCAAAGTGCGTGCAAAGTGGGCGTATGACAAAAAGGAAAACCTGATCGAGATCACCGAGATCCCGTATACGACGACGATCGAGGCGATCATCGACAAGGTTGCCGAGCTTGCCAAGGGCGGCAAGCTGCGTGAGATCGCCGATGTGCGCGATGAGACCGACCTGTCCGGCCTGAAGATTGCGATCGACCTCAAACGCGGCACCGATCCGGAAAAGCTGATGGCCAAGCTAATGAAGATGACCCCGCTAATGGACAGCTGCTCGTGTAACTTTAACGTTCTGATCAGTGGCATGCCGCGTGTGCTCGGTGTGCGCGAGGTGCTCGATGAGTGGACAGCATGGCGCACCGAATGTGTGCGCCGCCGTGTGTTCTTTGACCTGAACAAGAAGAAGGACAAGCTGCATTTGCTGCACGGCCTGTCCAAGATTTTGCTTGACATTGACAAGGCGATCCGCATTATCCGCGAGACTGAGGAGGATGCTGAGGTTATCCCGAACCTGATGATTGGATTCGGCATTGACCAGATTCAGGCGGAGTTTATCGCGGATATCCGTCTGCGCAACATCAACAAGGAATATATCCTGAAGCGTACACAGGAGACGGAGGAACTCGAGAAGGAGATTGCCAAGCTTGAGGAAATCGTCAAGTCCAAGGCAAAAATCCGGAATATCATCGTCAAAGAACTCGAGCAGGTTATCAAGAAGTATCCGTCACCGCGGCGCACCCGTCTGGTGACCGCCGGGGCGGTGCCCGAGTTCGACGAGGAAGATCACATCGAGGACTATCCGGTGCTGCTGTTCCTGACCCGCGAGGGCTATTTCAAGAAGATCACGCCGCAGTCATGGCGTATGTCACAGGAGCATAAACTCAAAGACGGCGACGAAGTGATCTGGCAGACCGAGACGACCAACAAGGCTGAGATTATTTTCTTCACCAACATGCAGCAGGCGTATAAGGCGCATCTGTATGACTTTGAGGACAGCAAGGCATCCGTGTTGGGCGATTATCTGGCTGGCAAGCTGGGCATGGACGAGGGCGAGACACCGGTGTATGCCATATTGCCGGGTGATTACAAGGGCAATATGGTCATTGTGTTCCAGAACGGCAAGGCAGCACGCTTTGCGCTCGACAGCTTTGAGACCAAGACCAACCGCCGCCGCCTGACCGGTGCGTACTCGGCGAAGTCGCCTGCGATTGCGTTCTTCCATCCGGTCGATGAGGAGACCGAGATCACGATGTTCTCGACCGCGAACCGCGCGCTGACCTTCCGCGCCAACATGCTGGACATCAAGGCCAGCCGCTCGACACAGGGCGTACAGGCCATGGTGCTGCGCGGCAAGCATACGATCACGCGTGCCTGCCGTATGGAGGAAGCCGGTTTGTCGGATAACGGGCGTTACCGCTGCCGCAGCATTCCGTCGATCGGCGCGCTGCTGACCGATGAAGATCTCCCGGACAAGCAGATTAAATTTGAGTAATCCGAAAGCCCTGCCGCAAATATGCGGCAGGGCTTTTAGACTTGCAGGGGCTTTCGCACTGTGCTATAATAAAATCCGACAGAAAGGGGCGTAATGATTATGTTAAACGAAAAGATGGCCGCGCTGGGGAACAATCGTTCCACCATTCGCGAGCTTTTTGAATATGGTAACCAGCGCGCGGCGGTGGTTGGCCGGGAGAATGTGTTCGATTTTTCGATTGGCAATCCGAGCGTGCCTGCGCCGGATGCGGTACGCGAGGCAATTCTGGCAGAGGCAGCGGGCGATCCGGTCGCGCTGCATGGCTATACCTCCGCGCAGGGCGCGGCGGATGTGCGCAAAACGCTGGCGGACGACCTCAACCGCCGTTTCGGCACGAACTACACGGGCGACAGCCTGTACCTGACTGCGGGCGCGGCGGCTGCGCTGTCCTGTGCGTTTAAGGCAATCGCCTGCCCGGGCGACGAGTTCGTCGTATTCGCACCGTACTTCCCGGAATACCTGATGTTTATTGAGAGCGGCGCGGGCGCCAAGGCGGTTGTTGTGCCGCCGTCCATTGTGGATTTCCAGATCGACTTTGACGCGCTTGAAAAGGCGCTGACGCCGAACACCAAGGCGGTTGTCATCAACTCGCCCAACAACCCGTCGGGCGCGGTCTACTCCGAGCAGACGATGAAGCAGCTCGCCGCACTGCTGCGCGCCAAGGAAGCGCAGTTCGGACATCCGATCTATCTGGTGTCGGATGAGCCGTATCGTGAGATCGTGTATGATGGTGTCGAGACGCCGTTCGTACCGAATTACTATGATGATACGATCGTTTGTTACTCGTACTCTAAATCTCTTTCGCTGCCGGGCGAGCGCATCGGTTATGTGCTTGTGCCGCCGCAGGCAGCGGATAGTGCCCAGCTGTATGCCGCGGTCTGCGGTGCAGGCCGTGCACTTGGCTATGTGTGCGCGCCCAGCATGTTCCAGCGTGTTGCCGCGCGCTGCGCCAGCCTGACCAGCGATATTTCGGTCTATCAGACCAACCGCGATTTGCTCTATGATGGCCTGACCAGCATGGGTTACAAGTGCGTCAAGCCGCAGGGTGCGTTCTACATGTTCCCGCAGACACTCGAGCCGGACGACCGCGCATTCAGCGAGCGGGCAAAGAAGTACGACCTGCTTGTCGTGCCGGGTGCGGACTTCGGCGCGCCGGGCCATGTACGCATCTCTTACTGCGTGCAGACTGATACGATCCGCCGCGCGCTGCCCCTTTTTGCAGAACTTGCCAAAGAATACCAGAATGGTTAACTTGTTGAAAACTTACAATTAACTTGTTGTTAATATGTACAAAGTGTGAATGGGACGTATACATATTGCACAAAAATAATAAGTTGCAATTAGATGATATTCATAAAACCTGCCG
>DXDE01000022.1 GCA_019115615.1 Candidatus Agathobaculum merdavium
TAACTACGAACACACCATTTTTCCCACGAAGGAGCAGAAGGGCCTGCTTGCCGCGCGCTTCGATCAGGAAGACGGCGTCTACAATACCCTGGCAGGCCTTGTGAACCAGTCGTACAGCCAGGGCTCCGGTCTCGAAGAACTGAAGGCACTTGTCCGGAACCACCCGATCCCGGCCGGGAATGAGGTAGACCGTTTTGCAATCAGCCAGCTCCGCAAGCGGATCATTTCCCTTCTGCCTCGCCTGTGCAGCGGCAAGATGTCATGCATCAAGCCGCGCCGGGCAGACCGCAGCCAGCGCAGCGCATGTTACCACTATGTCGGGATCAGCGACTACCATCTGGTTTTGCCCATGATCGGCTCGATCGCGATGGAGCAGCACCGTGACCTGCCCCATGGCGCGCGTATTTACGGCGCCACGGTCTATGCGGACTGTTATTATGCGTTTTACCATGTCGCGCTGCACCTGATCGTGCCGAAAAAAGCGGTTGCTCCGGCTCCGGTACATTATGGCAAGGTCGTCGGTCTGGACTACGCGCAGGATGGCCTGTACGTCGATTCTTCCGGTCACAGCGCGGGCTATCCGGCATTCCGACATCAGGCACAGGACAAACTCAACCGCTGTCACCGTGCAGCCAAACGTTTCAAGACCGGCAGCCGGCGTTGGCGGAAGTTCCGGCAGCGTGCGGCCAAGATTGAACGCCATGTGGTTAACCAGCGTAAGGACTGGCAGTACAAACTGGCTCATGCACTCGCACAGCAGTACGATGCCGCCTGTGTGGAAACGCTGGATCTTTCCGGTATGATGCAGAACGATCCTGCTTTGTCCGGCAAGCTGTGCGACAACGCACCGGCTGCGTTTTATAAGCGGTTGGAACAGGTCCTGAACGCACAGGGAAAGCGCCTCATCCGGGTGGATCGCTACTATCCCAGTTCGCAGATCTGCTCGGCCTGCGGCCGCAAGGTGGGCAAACTCCCGGTGGATGCCATGTTCACTTGTCCATACTGCGGGCTTCGTCTGGACCGCAACCATAATGCCGCCCGCAATATCCGCGAAGAAGGTATCCGTTTGCTGGAACAGTGATCCGTTTCCATCGCCCCCGGCCGTCTGGGTGTGAACGCACGCTTACGGGCTGCGTGAATGGCGGCACAGTCTGATCTCTGCCCGTTGGTCACGGCGGCGGACGCGCCGCCGTGGTCATTCCTTTGTACCAAAGTTACGTGCTAATAATTAAGATGCAAAAAACACGGCAGCGTATGGGGACTGCCATCCCCACACGCCTGCGCAGGTGCCATAACCACCTGCACAACAGCATTTGCTGCACCGCATCATCAGTATAGCATTCCAAGGCAGACGCCGCAAGCGGATTTTGTCCGGAAATGCCTCCTGATGCCGACAGCAGGGCATCGTGCAGGATACTACAAGCCTGCATGGTGTTCTGCATCCGGACAGGAGGTATTTTTGATGTCTGCATATTACCCTGAATTTGATGAAAATACATTGCTCGGCGAGTGGCTTTCCTACTGGCTGGAGACCTATGTCAAGCCGACTGCAAAGCCGTCCAGTTACGAGCATTACCGCGACCACTGCGAGAAGCATATCATCCCTTCGCTCGGCGAAATCCCGATCGGCGAAATCTCAGCAAAGATGCTGCAGCGATTTTTCAACGAACAGGCGCGCACGGGCAACCTGCGTGACCACGGCCCGCTCTCCACCAAGAGCATGCGCAATATGCGTGTTGTGCTGGATGTCGCTTTCAAGCAGGCTGTGAGCGAGGATGTGGTATCTCACAACCCGGTGCCGCTGACAGCGATCAAATCCTGCAAGACCAAGCGGCCGGAGGTTATGACAGATGCGATGCAGGAACAGCTGGAGCAGTACCTGTTCTGTACACGCAATATCTATCATCCGGGCATTATCCTGGCACTGTATACCGGTTTGCGACGCGGCGAAGTCTGTGCGCTCCGGTGGCGCAACTACAACGAGGTCACCGGCAAGCTGACCGTAGAACAGACCGTCCGCCGGCTGACCAATTACGACGCAGCGCCCGGTGAGCCGAAGACCAGGCTCGTTTTCAATGAAGTAAAGACCGACAGCTCGGACCGTATCCTGGTTATGCCGAAGGTGGTGCAGGATATGCTCAAGGAGCAGAAACGGCGGTTTGTACAGCAGTTCCACTTCCCGCACGAGGATGACTTCATCATCTTCAGCAGGAACGGCGGCGTGACCGATCCGGACAACCTCCAGCATTACTTCTCCCGCCTGCTCCGCAAGCTGGGGCTGGAGCATGTCAAGTTTCATGCGATCCGTCACACCTTTGCGACCCGGGCGATTGAAAACGGCATCGACGTCTCTACCGTGTCCGGTATCCTGGGGCATGCGGATGTGACGACTACGACGCATTTCTATGTCCGCCCGCGTGAAAAGGCCATGAACCGTGCGATGCAGAGCATTACGCCGATCATCCAGCCGCCGGCACAGCCTGCTCCCCCTGCCCTGCGGTGGGTGCAGTAACGATATCCCGAAAAAAGGAGCGATATGTATGCAGTCAGAACAGAAAAACCAGCAGACCGATCAGATGGACATTCAGGTTGATGAAACGCTTTACCGTCAGGCGCAGCAGATTGCATCCTGGTATGGATTGACGATCGATCAGGCGATCTATTACTGTTTCCGGGCAATTCTTGCCCTGCCCGAGTCCGAATGTATTGCGTACCTGATGGAACTGCTCGCAGAATACCGGGCCAGCCGGGATGAACGCTATTGGGGCAGCTCAATGAAAGCACCTGCCGGACAAGGGGACAGAGCTTTCTAATATACGCCATGATTTATTAGAAAAAACACAAGTCGCCCTTAGGGTGTCACTCATAAGCCAGTATTATCGCAAAGGACATGCTGATCAAAACTTCCGATGGCAAATAGCCATGAAAAAAGCAAACTTGACGGAAAATCACAAATCGCGTATTATTATCATACATTAAGATACGGTACGGATATTAGAGGACGGAACGGGCAGCCGTCGCCCATTGTTAGGAGATGCGGGATTGTCACCCCGCCTAATGTCCATACAAACCGAAGAGACGCTTGCATCTGCGCAAGCGTCTCTTTTTTCTCCTGTTGTTTGCTGCATACGGCTCACCGCACGATTTGGCAAGGGCGATGTAGCAGAATGACCTTAACCCCAGAATCGCTTATGCACCTTCTAAGCATAGCCATTAAAGCCCCTAAATGCGCCTTTATCAGCAGTAAAAATGCGGTTCTTCACAGAAATGCTCTTTCCATGCCGCATAAATCATAAAGAACTGCGCCGAAATCATTTCAAGCAGCTTGGTCAAGTCCTTTTGCGGGATGCGGCTGTTATTGTTTGCTACGACGCATCCACCCGCTTTGGTCAGCCAAATCTTTGTCGCCCCGGCCGTCGGCGTAACCTCTGCAATATGGACATGGATTGGTTCACCGTTCTCGTTGGACCAGAAGTAAACAATATAACGGCCTACTCGGAAAAGTTTAGGCACTTAATATCCCTCCGTTTTCCGCGTACCGAAACAGCAAGTGCGCATTGTGCTCCAAAAATTCCGTGAATTTCTCCATTTCTGCGTCAGTAAAACCGTCCCGTTTAAGCCATGTATAAGACGGGAGTTCACAGCGCGCCACGTCAAATCCACCCTCTTTCGGTCGCTCGAAATGCACTTGCACCGTCTCTTGTCCATCCTTCTCGATCAGCTGCGAGTGGGTAATCAGCGTTTGATCAGGCAGTTCCATATATTCATACATCATGACGCATCCCTCCTCCTGTGCCTATTTTAGCATAGGTCGCAGACCGGGTCAACGCTCATCCAGAAGCTATCCTACAGCCTCTGTATGCTTTTTCTTCCGACTGCTGTTTCTCACCCTTTGCACCGCCGCGCAATAGTCCTGCGCAATATCGATCCTGTCCGCCTTCTGCGGCTGCACCGGCTCATATGAGGCGTCAATCGTGATATCGTCTTCCCTAGCATCACCCTGCTCGTTTGGACGAACAGAAATAAAATCGCCCGGCAGCTCGTTCCAAAGATCCAGCACCACGGCTTCATTTCCGTCCTGAAAGCATTCCTCTGCGACCTCCACAACCATCGTGCTTCTGCCTTCCGCCACGCACTCTCCCTGATCCACGATGATCGGCTTTTCCTCGTCCGGAATATCTTCCCTCAATACCCGGCGGTTCATCTTGCGCCAGATTCTCGCCAGAAAATCTGCATCTGTGAAATCACTTCTCACTTCCTGCTCATCCAAGATCTCATGCCCCATCAGGTATTGCAGCTCATCTTCTTCCATACCGCACACACTGATCATGGCTGTAGCGAAGTTTCTGCGCAGCAGATAAGACGTGATATCCTTTTCCTCAAAAGCCGTATCCCGGTTCATCTCCGCTGTCAGATCGGCAATCACTTCCTCATCCTTAAATTCCTTGCGCAGCAGACCGGCGCACAGTTCGAGCGCTGTACGGCGTTTGCATGGTGTGCTCCACTTGGTATCCTTGCAGACGATCGGGTATTCGGAGATATCGCCATCCAGCCTTGTCCGCATTCCTTTCTCCCGCTGCCGCAGCAATGCGTCCAGTTCCGAAGGGATCGGCAGAATGCGATAGGCATTGTGTGTTTTCAGTCGGTAATCTACCGCCTCATCCTGTTTCCGCTGCTTGTAGACATAGATGCATCGGATCTGATCCTCATGGCCGTACAGCGGCCGGATATCGCCGAATGTCAGTCCCAGGCACTCGGATGGACGAAGCCCCAGATACAGCATCAGAGCCAGCGCCATATAGCTGCCCCGCCGTGCATAGTGCCGGGTCAGTTGACGTACTAAATGCTGCTCCTGCAAAAGAGTCAGCGATCTTGGCAGCCTTGTCGCGCGCCGGATCTGCGCTTTTCGCTCCCTTGCAATATCCGCTTTTGTCCTTTGCGCCAGCGGTTTCTTCTCCGCTGCCTGCGGGACACGCCATTTCTGGTTGGCGCACACATCAAAATACAACCCGTCCGAGCAACGCTCTGCAAACCGGCACAGATCGCGGAAAATGCCCACCATCATTTCCAGAGTCTGGTCGCTGAATCCGCTTTTCCTTTTGCTGGACATGCGAACCTTTTGTACCGCTTCCTGCACAGTTGGTTCATCGATTTCCTCAAACGGCGGGCTGCCCAATACATGATCGATCATCCTGATATAGCGCCGATACTGCTCGATCGTTTTCGGCACCCAGCTAAGTTTCTCGCAGTATCGATCGAAAAACGCATACAGCGACAGCTGCAGATCTTCGTTTGTCAAGCGTATGCCTGTCGGCATTTTCATAGCTGCTGCGCCTCCCTTGCCTTATACAGCTTCCATCCCCGGCTGCTTTACATTATTCTAAAGTTCACGATTTATCCTTCTGATTGTGTTGTTTAATAAATTGATGAAGAGTCACTGCATCCTGCAAATGAATAGGATTCTTATGAAGCGTTTCTTTCATAGTTCCCCATTTGTATCGTCCTTGACAATGGTTATCTAGCGATTGCAAGTAGGTATCCACTTCACTAATTCCTTTTTCCATATTGTCGGATAAAATATGTAAAATCTGTTTTATCTCAGAGTCGGCAGATGTAATCAAACCGTTATTTTCTGCTACTGAAGATTGTCGAATCTTTTTTGCCATAGCTGTATTCCAAGCAATAGGTAAATATATGTTATCTGTTAATAGCCTATCCAACTCAAATGTTTTTTTCATGCAAAACTCTTCGTGTTTAGACGGAAATGCTGCATGGAAGCGAAAAAAAGTTTTATATTCAATATTTCGAATAGCTTGCATCAAGTCCGAAGCGCTTTTCGTCCTTCCAGTCAGCAGCTCTTTCGAAACGGGCATTTGAGCATTATCTATATGATCCTGCATATTTCTAGCCATAAAAAAGAATTCGCTATATAGACGAAATGCTAGATTATATAGAGTATTTTCTGCTTGTCGCTTATCTAAAAGATATTTTTGAATCTCTAAAATCAAAGATAATATTGCGCCGGTAAGCACCCCTCCACTTATGGTAAGTAGAAAATTATTTGAAACAAAAATTGAATCAGGACTGAAAAATGACGTTTCAATATTTATACAAATTAAATAAGTGCATAAAAAAGATATTATGCAGATTGCTCCTGTCAATTTGATTATTTTGATATC
>DXDE01000023.1 GCA_019115615.1 Candidatus Agathobaculum merdavium
GTAGATTCTTGCTATATAGACTCTTTCCTCTTCCAGAAACAGACGGTCCGGGAAATTCCGGCCCGAGAGAGAGATTGCCTTCCTCAAGTGAAAGTTCGTCCCGCAGGCCGCGGGGCTTTTCTTTTGCTTGAGGATTTTATTTTTGTGAGGATAACGATATGCAGAACAAACTCAAACTGTACGGGTTCAACAACCTGACCAAGGCGCTCTCCTTCAACATCTATGATGTCTGCTATGCCAAGACCGAGCGCGAACAACGCGACTACATCGCCTATATCGACCAGCAGTACAACTCCGAGCGTCTGACCGGCATTTTGGAACGCGTCACCGAAATGATCGGCGCGCACGTGCTGCATATCTCCAAGCAGGATTACGACCCGCAGGGCGCGTCGGTTACGTTCCTCATTGCCGAGGAGCACATGAAGCCCGCGCTCGAGCCGGACACCATTGTAGCGCATCTGGACAAGAGCCACGTCACCGTGCATACCTACCCGGAGTACCATCCGGACACCTGCCTTGCGACCTTTCGCGTCGATATCGACGTGGCGACCTGCGGCGAGATCACACCGCTGTCCACGCTCGACTATCTGATCGGCTCGTTTGACTCGGATATCATCACCATGGACTACCGCGTGCGCGGCTTTACGCGCGACATCGAGGGCAAAAAGCTGTTCATGGATCACCATATTACCTCGATCCAGGACTTTATCGCCCCCGCAACGCTCGACCGCTATGACGCATACGACGTTAACGTCTATCAGTCCAACCTGTTCCACACGCGCATGCTGCTCAAGGAAGTCGATTTGCAGAACTATCTGTTCAACACCGACATCTATGAGCTGCCGCCCAAGACGCGCCTGAAGATCCATTCCGACCTGCGGCGCGAGATGATTGAGATTTTCTCGGGCAAGAACGTCTACTGACTTATAGGGGCTTCAGCCCGTAGGCCCCTATCATTACTCTCGCGCCGTGCGCGAATGAAATGAGGACAAGCCCCCTATATACGAAAGCCGGTTCCGGAGAAACCGGCTTTCGATACCCGAACGACGCGGCCCAAGGCCGCTGGGTCGGGGTATCAAAACCGAGGTACATGCCCTCGGTTTTGATAGAAATTCTGCGGTGCAGAATTTTCAGTAAAATGCGCGCTCTGCGCGCAATATCCCTTTCGAAAGAGGGCATGAAAGAATGGATCAGTCCCGTGCGCCCATCAAGGAGGCGCTCGAACACTTTAAGGATATGCGCATCGTGCCGTTTGATGTCCCCGGACACAAGCGCGGCCGCGGCAACCCCGAACTGACACGTTTTCTGGGCGAGCCGTGCATGACGGTCGATGTAAACTCGATGAAGCCGCTCGACAACCTGTGCCACCCGGTCAGCGTCATCCGCGAGGCGGAAGAACTCGCCGCCGAGGCGTTTGGCGCGGCGCACGCCTTCCTGATGGTCGGCGGCACAACGTCGTCCGTGCAATCGATGGTTTTAAGCGTCGTCGCACGCGGCGATGAGATCATCCTGCCGCGAAACGTGCACCGCAGCGTCATCAACGCGCTAGTGCTGACCGGCGCGATCCCGGTCTACGTCAACCCGCAGATGAACGACCGCCTCGGCATTTCGCTCGGCATGTCGGTCGCGGATGTCAAGGCTGCGATCGAAAAGCACCCGTCCGCCAAGGCGGTGCTGGTCAACAACCCGACCTATTACGGCATCTGCTCCGACCTCAAGGAGATCGTGCGGCTCGCGCACGCGGCTGGCATGAAGGTGCTGGCTGATGAAGCGCACGGCACGCATTTCTACTTTGGCGAAAATATGCCGGTGTCCGCGATGACTGCGGGCGCGGATATGGCTTCGGTCTCCATGCACAAATCGGGCGGCAGCCTGACGCAGTCCAGCTTCCTGCTGTGCGGCCCGGACATGAACGCGGAATACGTCCGCCAGATCATCAACCTGACGCAGACGACCTCTGGCTCGTACCTGCTGATGGTCAGTCTGGACATTTCGCGCAAAAACCTCGCGCTTTACGGCAAGGATATCTTCCGCAAGGTCACGCATCTGACTGAGTACGCCCGCGACGAGATCAACCAGATTGGCGATTATTATGCCTATGGCCGTGAGCTCATCAACGGCGACACGGTCTACGACTTTGATGTGACCAAACTCGCGGTCAATACGCTCGACGTTGGCCTTGCCGGCATCGAAGTATATGATATCCTGCGCGACTTTTACGACATCCAAACCGAGTTTGGCGACCTCGGCAACCTGCTGGCTTATGTCTCGGTCGGCGACCGTGAACGCGACCTGGAACGGCTAGTGGCTGCACTGTCCGACATCCGCCGCCGCTATAAACGCACCAAGGCGACGCTCATGCGGCAGGAATACATCTCGCCGCAGGTTGTCGCCGCCCCGCAGGAGGCATTCTATGCGGACAAGCAGTCCGTCCCGCTCGACGAGGCCTCCGGCCGCATCTGCGCCGAGTTCGTCATGTGCTACCCGCCCGGCATCCCGATCCTCGCCCCGGGCGAGCGCATCACCCGCGAGATCATCGACTATATCCACTACGCCAAGGAGAAAAACTGCATGATGCTGGGCACGGAAGATCCCGAAGTCAACAACCTGCAGGTGATCCGCGGCGTAATCAGCCCCGGCGTCTGAACAAGGAGAATATTTCATGCGACTCACCTTTACAGAAATGCACACGCCGACCGTCGGCCTGCAAATTCAGGTTGACCGGCAGCTTTACACCGAACAGAGCGACTTCCAGCGCATCGATGTGTTCGAATGCGAGGAATTCGGCCGCTTCCTGACGCTCGACGGCTATATGATGCTGACCGAGCGCGACGAATTCATCTACCACGAAATGATGGTGCATGTCCCGCTCGCCGTGCGGGGCGACGCGATCAAGAAGGTGCTCGTCATCGGCGGCGGTGACGGCGGCTGCGTGCGCGAGCTGTGCCGCTACCCGCACATCGCGCACATCGACCTTGTCGAGATCGACGAGCGCGTGGTCGCGGTGTGCAAGGAATACCTGCCGACCGTCGCGTGCTCACTCGATGACCCGCGCGTGCACATCCTCTATCAGGACGGCCTGAAGTATATCCGCCGCATTGAGGACGAGTACGACCTCATCATCATCGACTCGACCGACCCATTCGGCCCGGGCGAAGGCCTGTTCACGATGGAGTTTTACGGCAACTGCTACAAAGCGCTCAAACTGGACGGTATTCTGGTCAACCAGCACGAAAGCCCGTTCTACAAGGGCGACGCGCTCGCCTGCCAGCGCGCACACCGCAATATTGTACACTCTTTTGAGCTGTCCCGCCTGTTTCAGGCGCACATCCCGACCTATCCGTCCGGACACTGGCTGTTCGGCTTCTCCTCGCGCGGCGTGCATCCGGTGCACGACCTCGACGCGGACGCGTGGAACGCCCGCGGCATCGAAACCAAGTATTACAACACCAATTTGCATAAAGGTGCATTTTATTTACCGAATTACGTACAAAAACTTTTGGAAAAAGTGGAGGAATGATTTATGGGAAAGGCTCTTATCATCGGCTGCGGCGGCGTAGCCTCGGTCGTCATCCACAAGTGCTGCCAGAACAGCAGCGTATTTGAGGAAATCATGATCGCCTCGCGCACCAAGTCCAAGTGCGACGCAATCAAGGAAAAGCTGGAGGGCACGACGCCCACCAAAATCCGCACCGCCAAGGTCGATGCGGACAACGTCGATGAGCTGGTTGCGCTCATCGACGAGTACAAGCCGGATATCGTCATGAACATCGCCCTGCCCTATCAGGATCTGACCATCATGGACGCGTGCCTCAAGTGCGGCGTCAACTATATGGATACGGCGAACTACGAGCCGGAGGACACCGATGCCCCCGATTGGCGCGAAATCTACGAAAAGCGCTGCAAGGAAGAGGGCTTCACCGCGTATTTTGACTACTCTTGGCAGTGGGCGTACAAGGAGAAGTTTGAAAAGGCCGGTCTGACCGCGCTGCTCGGCTCGGGCTTTGACCCGGGCGTCACGCAGGCGTACTGCGCTTATGCCCAGAAGCACCTGTTCGACCAGATCGACACCATCGACATCCTCGACTGCAACGGCGGCGACCACGGCTATCCGTTTGCCACCAACTTCAACCCCGAAATCAACCTGCGCGAGGTTTCCGCACCCGGCTCTTACTGGGAGAACGGCCATTGGGTGGAAATTCCGGCCATGTCCATCAAGCGCGAGTATGACTTCGATCAGGTCGGTCAGAAGGACATGTACCTGCTGCACCATGAGGAGATCGAGTCGCTGGCGAAGAACATCCCCGGTGTCAAGCGCATCCGCTTCTTCATGACCTTCGGGCAGAGCTATCTCACCCACATGAAGTGTCTGGAGAACGTCGGCATGCTGTCCACCACCCCGATCGAGTTCGAAGGCCATCAGATCGTGCCGATCCAGTTCCTCAAGGCGCTGCTGCCCGACCCCGCGACCCTCGGCCCGCGTACCAAGGGCAAAACCAACATCGGCTGCATCTTCACCGGCAAAAAGGACGGCAAGGAAAAGACCGCCTATATCTACAATGTCTGCGACCACGAGGAATGCTACCGCGAGGTCGGCTCGCAGGCGATCAGCTACACCACCGGCGTGCCCGCGATGATCGGCGCGGCGATGCTGATGACCGGCAAATGGAACAAGCCCGGCGTATTTACGGTTGAGGAGTTCGATCCCGATCCGTACATGGAAGCGCTGAACAAGTGGGGCCTGCCGTGGCAGATCAACGAAAATCCGGTACTGGTGGACTGATATGAGATTTACCGAACTGCCCACGCCCTGCTTCCTTGTGGACGAAAACCGTCTGGTGCAGAATCTGGCTGTCCTGCGCGACGTGGCCGAACGCACGGGCGCAAAGATTCTGCTGGCGCAGAAGGCGTTTTCCATGTTCTCGGTCTATCCGCTGCTGCGCGAATATCTGGCGGGCACGACTGCATCCGGCCTGTATGAAGCGCGTCTCGGCCACGAGGAATTCGGCGGCGAGACGCACGTCTACTCCCCCGCCTATGCTGAGGGCGAATTTCAGGAGATTTTGCAGTACGCTGACCACATTGTATTTAACTCATTTAACCAGTGGAAGGCATACGGCAGCCTTGCGCGCGCAGCGGGCAAGAGCTGTGGCCTGCGCGTCAATCCGGAATGCTCTACCCAGCCCGCCGAGCATGCGATTTACGATCCGTGCAGCCCCGGCTCGCGTCTTGGCATCACGCTCGAGAACTTCCATCCCGAGTTGCTGACCGGCATCGACGGCCTGCACTTCCACACCCTGTGCGAGCAGAACGCAGACGCTCTGGTACGCACAGTCGAGGCGTTCGAGGAACGCTTTGGGGAATACATGGAGGGCATGAAGTGGCTCAACCTCGGCGGCGGCCACCACATCACGCGCGACGATTATGACGTAGAACTGCTGGTCAAATGTATCAATGGGCTGCGCGAAAAGTACAACGTGCAGATTTATCTGGAGCCGGGCGAAGCGGTCGTGCTGAACGCGGGCTATCTGGTTTCGACCGTGCTCGAAGTGATGAAAAACGGCAAGGAGATCGCCATTCTGGACACCTCGGCGGCATGCCACATGCCGGATGTGCTCGAAATGCCCTACCGTCCGCCGGTATTCCGCGCGGACGAGCCGGGCAAAAAGGCGTTCACCTATCTGCTGACCGGCCGTTCCTGCCTCGCAGGCGACGTGATCGGAGAGTACTCGTTCGACAACACGCTGCGTCCGGGCGATCAGGTCGTGTTTGAGGACATGGCGCTGTACACCATGGTGAAAACCAACACCTTTAACGGCGTACCGCTGCCGCTCATCGCGATTCGCCGTGCGGACGGTACGGACGAAGCCATTCGCATGTTTGACTACGAGGATTTCAAAAACCGACTGTCTTAACGCAAAAAAATCCCGCAGGGAATACCCTGCGGGATTTTTCTTTTACTCAGCTTTTGGGAAAAGCAGCGTAATGACTGTGCCCTCCCCCGGCGCGCTGCGCAGATCGATCTGCGCATGGTGCAATACCGCGCCGTGCTTAACGATCGACAAGCCAAGGCCGGTGCCGCCGCTCGCGCGGCTGTGGCTCTTATCAACGCGGTAAAACCGTTCAAATACGCGCTGCTGGTCGGCAGGCGCGATACCGATGCCGGTATCGGATACGCGCACAAAGGGCGCGCCGTTTTCCTCGCCGGTTTCGAGCGTAACGCTGCCATGCGGCTTATTATAGGTAATCGCATTGTCCGCGAGGTTAAAGACCATCTGCTCCAATGTGGCGCGTTCGCCGGACACCATAATCGGCGAACCGGTCACGGCCAGCGTGACCTGATGCTCTGCCGCCTTATGCGACAGCCGATCACGCACCGTGCCGCACAGGCTTGCCAGTTCAATCGGCTCAAACGGTGCAGGGCTGCCGCCTTCGTCCAGCCGGGACAAGCGGATGATATCTTCAATCAGCTGCAGCAAACGCGTGGCCTCCGCACGGATCTTGCCTGCAAAGCGCCCGACATCCTCCGGCCGCGCGATGCCGTGCTCCATGATCTCAGCGTAACCCATGATGCTGGTCAGCGGCGTTTTCAGCTCGTGCGACACATTTGCGGTAAACTCCTGCCGCTGACGCTCGGCCTGATCGCGCTCGGTCACATCCAGCAGGAACAGCACAGCTGCATGTCCCTGTCCCGTGCCCTCGACACCGCTGGCGGTCAGTTCAAACACCCGTCCGTCACGCTCCATGCGGCCGTGCGTACTTCCGCCGCCAAGCGCAGTCTCGACCACGCGGATATATTCCGGATCGCGGCACAGCGTCAGGTATCCCCCCACTGCCTCATCCTTGGGAAACAGCGCGTGCACCGCGCGGTTGGCGAACACAATTTCTCCCCCAGCCGAAAACAGCACCAAACCCTCATCCATGCGGGCGGTGATATCGTCAAACTCTGCCTGCCGCCGCTCAAGCTCGCGCAGCTGCGAAACTATGCGGCGGTTCTGCTTATCCATACGGTGCAAAAGCGGGGAAAGTTCATCATACGCGTCATTTTTGAGCGGTTCATGCAGGTCAAGCGTGACAATCGGCGCCAAAAATACATGCGTCAGCCAGCTTGCGAGCAGAGCCGCCATCAGCAGCGCGAGCAGCACAACCAGCACAATCCACGGCGAAGCAACCGACAGCGCGGTAAACGCGCTGTCAGCCGTTGAGCCCACGCGCAGCACCGTACCATCGTCCAGCTGCTGCGCGTAATAATAGGTCTGCTCTTTGAGTGTATCGGATAAGCGGCTGGATTCACCCACGCCGGTTTCGAGTGCATCGGCAATCTCAGGCCGCGCAGCATGGTTTCCCATATCCGCGGGATCGGACTGGTTGTCATAGAGCACCGTGCCATCCGTATCGACCACCGTAATACGGTCGGCATATACACGCCCGATACGCTGGAGCTCATCCTCCCCGCCCTCGGCGGTTGCGGCCGCGATATAGCCGCACTCCTCCCGCAAGCGCTCACGCAGGTCATGCGTCAATCCGGCATGCACCGCTGCAATCAGCAGCGATACCGTGACCAGCAGCGTGACCAACGCGGTCAGGAAGATACTCCCGAAAACACGCTTTCTCATTCATGGCCTCCCATGCGGTAGCCCACGCCGCGCACGGTCTCGATCATTGCGCCCGCCGCGCCCAGCTTTTGCCGCAGGGTACGTATGTGTACGTCCACTGTGCGTGTTTCGCTCTCGCTGCCGTAGCCCCAGATGTTCTCCAGCAGCACATCACGCGTGAGCACCGCGCCGCGGTTTTTCATCAAAAGCCGCAGCAGCTGGTATTCCTTGAGGGTCAACTGTACCTCGGTTTCGCCGACAAACACGCTGTGTGCGCGCTCGTCCACGCAAATTTCGCCCGCGGTCAGCGGACGCTCTTCCGCACCGCCCGGCTCGCCCGCCTGCGTGCGGCGCAGCACCGCGCGGATACGCGCGACCAGCTCCATCATGCCGAAGGGCTTGGCGATATAGTCATCCGCGCCGCTGTCCAGACCGACCACCTTATCGTATTCGGTGTTTTTGGCGGTCAGCAGAATGACCGGCACATCCGCAGTCTCGACCGCGGCGCGCAGCCGCCGCAGGATCGCGATACCATCCTCACCCGGAAGCATGATATCCAGCAGGATCAGCGCGGGCGTCTCACTGCGCAGCGCGGCAAACAGGGCTTCTCCATCCGGGAAGCCCTTTGCATCCATGCCCGTATTTTGCAGCGTGTAAACGACTAGCTCGCGAATGCCGTCGTCATCCTCCACGCAATAGATCATGGTGTTTCCTCCTTCGCGCTGGGCAATCAGTCGCCCACGCTCTTATGTGTACCAGTGATGGAGAACTCCACCCACTCGGCAATGTTGGTGGCATGGTCACCGATACGTTCCAGATACTTGGCGATCATCAGGATATCGAGCACACGCTCGCCGTCCTTCGGATTCTGCGCCACTTCCGCGATCAGATCCTTTTTACACTCGGTAAACAGATCGTCCACCACGTCGTCATACTCAATGACGCTCCATGCAAGCGTCAGATCGCGGCGCACAAAGGCGTCAAGGCTGTCAGTAACCATCTTGATCGTCGCCTGTGCCATCTGCTCGATATGCGCGCTGTGACCACACGCACCGGGCAGGTACTCGACGATCTCCGCGATATCACTCGCCTGATCGCCGATACGCTCAATATCGGTAATCATCTTCAGCACCGACGAAATCAAACGCAGGTCGCTTGCGACCGGCTGCTGCTGCAGCAGCAGTTTCAGGCACATCGACTCGATCTCGCGCTCCTTGCGGTCGATCTCATGGTCGATGCGGATGGCGGATGCGGCAAGCTTGACGTCGCCGCCCAGCAGCGCCTTGACCGCGCTGGCGATCGCATTCTCACACAGCGCACCCATGGCGATCAGTTCGTTATTCAGCTCCAGAAGCTGGGTATCAAAACGGTTGCGCATCAGCCAAACCTCCCCGTAATGTAGTCCTCAGTGCGTTTATCCGTCGGCATGGAGAACAGCTTTTCAGTATCGCCGACCTCGATCATGTCGCCGAGCAGGAAAAACGCGGTCGTATCGGAAACGCGGGTGGCCTGCTGCATGTTGTGCGTGACCATAACGATAGTATAATCTTTTTTCAGTTCGAGTACAAGGTCTTCGATCTTGGCGGTCGAGATCGGGTCAAGCGCCGAGGTCGGCTCGTCCATCAGCAGCACTTCCGGATCGGCCGCCAGCGCGCGGGCGATGCAGATACGCTGCTGCTGGCCGCCCGACATGGACAGCGCGGACTTTTTCAGGCAGTCCTTGGTCTCGTCCCAGATCGCGGCGTGGCGCAGCGAGGTCTCGACGATCTCATCGAGCTTGACACGGCTCTTGATGCCGTGCGTGCGCGGGCCGTAAGCGATGTTATCGTAAATGGACATCGGGAACGGATTGGGCTTCTGGAACACCATGCCCACGCGCTTGCGCAGGATGTTCACATCGCAGTCATGGTAAATGTCCTGTCCATCCAGACGGATGTCGCCCGTGATCTTGCAGCCCTCGACCAGATCGTTCATGCGGTTGAGCGAACGCAGCAGCGTCGATTTGCCGCAGCCGGACGGCCCGATGAACGCGGTGATCTCGTTGGCCTTGATATCCAGATCAATATCATGCAGGGCATGGAAATCCCCATAATAGAGGTTCATGTCCCGAATCTCAATTTTATTCTGCTCCATAGCTTCCTCCGATTACTTTTTGGTCAGCTTTTTGGCAACAAAGGCCGAAAGCGCGTTCATCAGCAGCACGACGACCAGCAGCACGACTGCGGTTGCGTAGGCTTCGTTCATATTCAGACCCTCGCCGGACAGCACATACATATGGATAGCCAGCGTACGGCCGGACTGGAACAGGCCCGGGATCTGCGCCATGGTGCCGGCGGTGAAGATCAGCGCCGCGGTCTCGCCCACGATACGGCCGATCGCCAGAATGATACCCGACAGGATGCCCGGCATTGCGCTGGGCAGCACGATGCGGAACACCGTACGCAGACGACCCGCGCCCAGACCGAACGAGCCTTCGCGGAAGGTATCGGGAACGCTCATCAGCGCTTCCTCTGCGGTTCGCATGATAAGCGGCAGGATCATGATGGAAAGGGTCATCGCGCCGGCGAGCAGCGAGTAGCCCCAGTGCAGCTGGGTGACGAAGAACAACATGCCGAACAGGCCGTACACGATGGACGGGATGCCGGACAGGGTTTCAGTCGTAATACGGATGACATTGACCAGCTTATTGCCGCGGGACGCATACTCATTGAGGTATACCGCAGTGAACAGACCGAGCGGCACAGCAATGACCAGCGCCAGCAGCGTCATCTCGATGGTTGTGATGATCGCCGGCATCATGGACACGTTATCTGAATTATATGTCCACTCAAACAGCGACGGCTTAAGATGCGGCACACCGTTGATCAGGATATACGCAATCAGGAACAGCAGCACCGCAAAGGTGATGATAGCCGCGCCATAAACCACGCCCTTTTGCAGCCGTGCTTTGGTGCGTCCATACACGCGCTGCGGCTTTGCCTTGGCGGCAGCCGCCGTATTCTTTTTTGCAGCAGTAGTCGCTTCGGTCGTCATACGTCCTTCCTCCTTTTGAGTACCGAGAAGGTCAGATTGATGAGCAAGATAAACACGAACAGAACCACGCCCGTGGCAATCAGTGCTTCACGGTGCAGGCCGGTTGCGTAACCCATTTCGATGACGATGTTTGCCGTCATCGTTCGGATGCCCTTAAGCAGGCTGGCCGTCAGGCGCGGCTGGTTGCCCGCGACCATGATAACCGCCATGGTCTCGCCAATCGCGCGGCCGATGCCGAGCACGATGCCGGCCAGCACGCCGGATTTTGCCGCCGGCAGCATGACCGAGAAAATCGCACGCTCATGGGTCGCGCCCATGGCGACTGCGCCCTCATAGTAGGCGTTCGGCACGGCGCGCAGTGCCGCTTCGGATACGCCGATGATAGTCGGCAGGATCATAATGCCCAGCAGGATGGATGCGGACAGAATGGTCGAGCCGGAGGAAATCCCCGCGCCAAAGAATTTTGCCACCTCCAGCACCACCGGCACGATTACCACCATACCGAAAAAGCCGTATACGATCGACGGAATGCCCGCCAGCAGCTCAGTGCAGGGCTTGAGCACGCCGTAAATGCGCTTCGGGCAGTAAAATGCCATAAAGATCGCGGTCAGCAGGCCGATCGGCACGCCGATCACGATAGCGCCCGCTGTGATGTAAATGCTGCCGACGATCATCGGCAGAATGCCGTAAACATCATTGCCCGGCTTCCAAGTCGTGCCGGTCAGGAAGTCCAGCACGCCGATCTCGCGGATCGCAGGGATGCCGTTGACAAACAGAAATATGCAGATCAGGGCAACCGCAAGGATGGACGCAAGCGCGCAGACAAAAAACACGCCGTGCATCACCTTTTCAAGCAGGTTTTTCATTTCGCCCTTCTGCCGGGTTGCGGTTTCGTTCATGTTTTCACCCCATAGACAGTGGGAAAGGGCGAAACGGATTTCGCCCTGCATTCCCTTGTTTGGTTTGCCTCTTATGCAGCTACGTCAGCCCAGTCGGTGGTCTCACCGATGTAGATGCTCTTGATCTGATCCATGGTCAGGTCTTCCACGGTGTTATTCGGGTTTACAACAACCGCGATGCCGTCCAGTGCGATGGAAGTGCCGGTCAGTTCAGCCTTCTCCTCGTCCTTCAGTTCACGGGAAGCCATGCCGATAGCGAAGGTGCCGTCGATTGCGCCGGTCATGCCGGAGGTGGAGTCAGAGGTCTGCAGCTCGATCTTCGCCTTGGGATTAACCGCCTGATATGCTTCGATCAGCTTTTCCATAACCGGGGATACCGAGGAGGAACCGCCGACAGCGATCTGGCCCTCAGAACCATCGGTGGTGAAGGCTTCCGCCGCATCGTTTACCGTGATGTAGCCCTCTTCCTCAACGATCGCCTGGCCGTCAGCGCTCAGGATGAAGTTGATGAAGTCCTTGGCAACGCCGGTCGGCTCGCCCTTGGTCGCAATGTTGAACGGACGGGACAGCTTGTAGTCGCCGCTCTTTACATTATCGGTGGTCGCTTCTACGCCATCTACCTTAACTGCCTTAACAGTGTCGTTCAGAGAGCCGAGCGAAACATAGCCGATCGAGCTTTCGTTGCCCGCAACGCTGGTCAGTACCACATCGGTCTTGTTGGCGATTTCCGCATCAACCGTGGTGTTGTCGCCGTTGTCGTCTTCTACGCCGGTCAGCTCGACAAACGCGCTGCGCGTGCCCGAACCGTCCTCACGGGAGATAACCGTGATCGCACCGGAAGTGCCGGTGGAAGCCGCGTCGTCCGTACTAGTCTCGCCTGCACCATAGGAATCATTGCCGCCGCAGCCAGCCAGTGCGCCGCACAACATCAGGCCTGCCAGCAGCAGGGATACACTCTTTTTCATAACTTGAATTTCTCCTTTTCATTTCGATCTTGTTTTTTTGTTACAAGAACATCTTACGGAGGAAATGTAAAATCAAAAAGTGCGACATTGTAAAATCGATGTAAAGCAGAAAACATTGTGTAAAGTGCGCAAAAAAGGACGGCAAAACACACGTTTTGCCGTCCTTTTGATATGTTTTTGGTATAATCTATCCAAAGTGGTATAGACCTGTCACACATTCCCGGAACTATCCTCTGTGTTTTTTTCGAAAATACCCCAAATACATGACTGCCGCTGCCATGCTCCAGAAGTAGGCCATCATGTACGGCACCTCGAAAATATTTTCGAAATAGCAGTGCACCAGCACGCCCATCATGCCCGCAAACATGGAAACCGCGAGCACGCGCGTCCGGTCGGTCTCATTATACGCCGAACGGCCGATGGCGCGCACGCACCACAGCGTCATGCCGATCAACAGAATGATGAAGAAGATCAGACCGACATATCCCATCTCAACCAATGTTTTGAGATAGTAGTTATCCATATAGAAATATTCGAAGGTATCGGTCTCCTCGATGATCTTGTTCTGCATCGCAACCGCGCCGCCAAACCGCCCAAGACCGAAGCCCAAAAGCGGGTTAGAGGTGTGCAGCAATTCCAATCCGGTCTCCCACCGGACCATACGGCCCGCGCGCTGGCTGGCCTCCATATAGTCGGCGGTGAAGAGATAGGTAATGCGGTTTGCAATCGACGGGATCGCGATCAGCGCGCCTGCGCCTGCGACCGCCATCAGCGCGATCAGGCGGCGGTCCAGGAAGATCGCGAACACAATGACCGCGACCGCAAGGCCGCCCCACGCGCCCTTGGAGAAGGTGAAGATGCAGCACAGACACATCATACCGGTCACGCCGATGGCCAGCACCTTGACCCACATCTTTTTGCAATAGTACGCCAAACCCGCCGCCATCGGTGCAAACAGCACCAGCAGGCTGCCCATAATGTTGGGGCTGCCGGTCAGCGAATAGACACGCGTACGCACGCTTTCCTCGGTCTGGGAAACCCAGCCCGCCGGGATGGGCGCTGCAATGATGAACTGATAGATGCCGTGCAGCGCAATCGGGATCGCCATAGCGAGCAGCGCACCGTAAAAAATCGCGAAATCGTGGTCGTCCTCAATCAAACGGGTGACAAGGAAGAACCAGAACAGGTACTGTACAACAGCGCGGTAGCCGTCAAGCGCAATGGACGGATAGGGCGAAACCGCGCACATCAGGAAAAAGCCAACGCCAATAAACAGCAGCAGATACGCATCGATCGGCGTGACGCGCGAAAGCCCGGGTGCACGGCGCATCGCCGTGTGCCACAGGACATAGGCAAACGCCGCGAGCATCAGGCACTCGTCCCACACCGAACCAATAAAAGCGATGGGGATATGATTACGGATAAAGTAATCGAGCGGCAGATACATCGCCAGACATACGAGCAGCAGACCGCGTACGCCGAAAAACCGGCATACCCGTCCGATCACACCGCCACCGAGGAATGTCGAAACCGGCTTCCAGATCGCAAGGCAAAGCCGATAAATCAGGCTTTGCGCCGCCGCGTCGCCCAACCGCTCGATAAAGCGGCGCAGCGCTGCAACCAACCGCACAAAGCGGCTGTTTGCCGCCGTGCAGATGGGCACAGCGCAAAAGCTGTCCCAACAGCGGCGGAACCGCGAATGTGGGTACGCTTCCGCGATTTTCCGGAAAAATCCCGCGATCGCACCCTCGTGATACCACGCGCGCAGGCACAGCAGCGCCCGCACGAGCAGACTGTTTTCAAATATCGCTTTCATAGGCCTTACTCGCCGATCTGTACCGAATCAATGTTGCCGGTCGTCTCGAAGTCGTTGGTCTTGACGATCATCGTACGGCCCGCACGGACTTCCTGCGTACCGATCGAGGGGGCGGCGGTATCCTCAGCCACCGTGGTTTCGATCGTAAAGATGATATCCTTTTTGCTCGGGTCGGTCGCGTCAACGATGCGGCCGTCCGCCGTGGTCACCTGCTGGACATAGTCCTCAATGCGCATATCGGTGATCGTCGCCGTGGTATAGGAGCTGCCGCTGACGATCTTTTTGCCGACCTGGTCGTTGCGCTGAACCTCTTCCAGAAGGAAGGGCGTCGCGCCTCGTACGCGCACAACCACGGTCATCGGCACTTGCTTGGATGTGGCTTCCGCGATCTGCGGGGCAAACAGCTTATAACCCACACCGGCCACCACCGCAATGGCAGCCACCAGCACAAGCAGGTCGACGACGTTGATCAAGCCGAACAGCTTGCCTTTTTCGTTGATGATTTTCATAATTGTCCTCCGTTGATGGGTTTGCGGCCATGTGTTCCGCATCGGGCAGCCAGCCGCATGATAGGTTATTATACCACAGCGGCAACAGATTGTCATGCCATAAGATTCCGCCTTGCGCCGCTGGTGGTATAATCATAAAATACCCGTATAATAGCCTGCGGCTATTATATCATACAGGCATGTCCGCTTCAAGGCTTAACCCGTCAGTTCCCGCCACCAATCGACCAATTTGCACCGAAATTCAACAGTTTCGCAATCTTCTGACGGTTCAACTGCCTGCTCACATGCAACCGAAAACGCCGTGCACCACCATGCCGCCTGCGGCTGCTGCGTCGGTGCAAACGCCCCGGCAAACAGCACGCTGCACGCGGTCACAACCGCGACAGCTGCCTTTTTTGTCTGTTCTGTCATAAGAAAAACCGCCTTCCGTCATCTGGTGTCCCCAGTATGCCCGGAAGGCGGCGGCAATATACGGTTTTTTACACAGTTTCCGTCAGGAAGGTGTCCGCAAAGCGGCGGGACAGCATCTTGGCGGCTGTCTTGGCGCGGTTCTCGTCCGAAAACAGGCCGAACACGGTCGGCCCGGAGCCGCTCATCAGCGTGCCGTCCGCGCCGTTTTCACGCAGGAACGCGCGGATCTCGCCGATCTGGCGGCGCTTGGTCGCGGTCACGGTTTCCATAACGTTGTTCAGACGCTTGCATACGCCCGCAAAGTCCTGCTGTTCGAGTGCGCGGAGCATGCCCTTCGTGTCCGGGCGGTCTTTCAGCTCGACCGCGTCGATCGCGGTGTATACCTCCTTGGTGGATACGCCGAACGGCGGCTTGCACAGCACGACCCAGCAATGCGGCATAGGCGCAAGCGCGGTCAACTCCTCGCCGATGCCCTCGGCCAGCATTGTGCCGCCGCGCAGGCAATAGGGCACGTCCGCGCCGAGTTTCAGCCCCATTTCACAAAGCTGATCGTCCGACAGACCGGTTTCGTGCAGCGCGTTCAGTGCGCGCAGCACGGCTGCCGCATCGGTTGAACCGCCGGCCAAACCTGCCGCAATCGGGATGCGCTTTTCGATATGGATTTCGCAGGTCTCCAGCAGCGTGCCCGTCTGCTGATAGAACAGATCGGCCGCGCGATAGGCCAGATTGCGCTCATCGACCGGCAAAAACGGCAGGTTGCAGGTCAGGATGATGCCGCGCGGCTTCTTTTCGCCGTGCGTCACCGTGATATGCACGTCGTCATGCAGCGCCACCGACTGCATCACCATGCAGACCGTGTGATACCCGTCGTCACGGCGGCCGGTCACGTCCAGCGTCAGATTGATTTTGGCGCGCGCCTCCACCATTGTTTCGGCGTGCGTGATTTCATTTTTCTTAAATAACATGGTTTCTCCCTGCTTATAAAGATAATGGCACCTGTTCGGGCTTGCGGCTGCGGAACACGGTGACCGTCGTAAAGCCGGCGTCGCGCGCGTTCTTCGCGCAGTCATCCACCCCGCGGCCGACCGTATCCAGTGTGTGCGAGTCCGAGCCGATCGAGATGCGCTCGCCGCCCATGCGGCGGTATTCATACAGGATGTTCTGCGGGGGACCGACCTTTTTCTGCCACCCGGCCACGCCAGCGGCGTTCAGCTCCAGCGCATAGCCGCGGTCGATGCACACGTGCAGCACCTGCTCGACGCGGTCCATATAGTGATCGAACGACGGCACATAGTCGCCGTGCTTCATCACGCGCAGCGGATAATCGATATGCGCGAGTACGTCAAAGCCGCCGTGCCGCTCCATTTCCAGCATTTGATCGAAGTATTCATGCAGGAACGCATCGCAATCCAGCTTTTCGTACTCATGAAAGTAGATGTCCAGATCATTGGGCATGGCGTGAAGCGAGCCAATCACCATATCCAGCTCATGCGTACGCACAAATTCGTCCGCCTCCGGGTCGGCGTGAATCTGGCCGATCTCGATACCGACCAGCACCTCGATGCCCTCAGTTGCCGCCTTAGCCGCCCGCGCATCGCGCAGGCAGGCTTTCACGTCCCGGTTTTCCGCCGGGCCGCGCGTGCGGTAAAAGTCAAGGTGGTCAGTCAGGCCGATGATATCCAGCCCCGCCGCTTGGCAGGCACGCACCTTATCCTCAACGGTCTGCGGATAGTCAGCATCCGCCGAATATCCGGTGTGCATATGTAAATCCACTCGCATGGACAATTTCCGCCTTTCTAAATGTACATCAGCGCCGTCTCGACAAAACAGACGACGATTGCAGCCGTCATGCCGACGTTGCCGAACACCGCGCGCATCGACGGGGCACACGGCCCGTGTTCCCAGACATGCGTGTCTCTCCCCCGCACAAGCAATATAACGCCCGCAACGGTCATCACCGGCCAACTCAACACATACAGCATGGGCAAAATCCCGTTTTCCGGCAGCAGGAACACAATAAACGAGCCGTACAGATTAAAGAGGATATGCAGCAGCACGGAGGTTTTGAGCTTGCCCGTATAAAACATTGCATACGCCAGCAGCAGGCCGAGCAGAAACGCATAACAGAACTGTGACAAATTTGCATGATACAGTCCAAACAGCAGCGCGGATACAAGCGCCGCGGGCTTTTGCCCATACCGCGCGAGCCGCTTCGCCAGCAAGCCGCGGAACAGAAGCTCCTCACACAGCGGGCCGAGGATGCAGCCGCCCAGCAGCACAACGCTCAGCGGCATTTCGTTCATCGCCTCGCTCACCAGATCAACCGGCTCGAGCCGCGCCACGCGGTATACAAGGTCATTGAGCCACGTGCCAATGATTGACCCGATCTCCATCAGGGCGATGCCGATGACAAACCAACGCCCCACCAGCCGCGCGGTAACCGGCCGCGAGACAAGCGGCGGTACCGGTATTTTGCGGCACAGCCAATAGGACAGCGGCAAGGCCGGCAGGTAATATCCCACGAGGGTGAGCAGCATATATGTGCTCACGCCGCCGGCCAGCCGTCCGAAAAAGGCAAGCCCGGTCAGCCATAGCTGCCAGACCAGCATCATCACGTTCGTCAGCACCAGCGCCCAGCCCAGACGCGCGCAATATTTCCGTTCCTGTTGCAATGTGTTTTCCTGCATATTGTCTCCCCTGACGGCAGAAAAACAGGGCAAAGCTATGCGCCCCGCCCCGTTTTCTTTCTTTTCTGCTTACTTGGCTTCGCTTACCAGACGCTCGGTGTCCTTGGCGATCATCAGTTCCTCGTTGGTCGGGATGACCAGCACGCGCACGCGCGCCCAGTCGATGGAGATATCCATCTGGCGGCCACGGTACTTGTTCTTCTCCGGGTCGATCTTGATGCCGAGGTACTCCATGTGCTCGCAAACGTCCCAGCGGACCGAGCGGTCGTTCTCACCAACGCCCGCAGTGAAGATGATAGCGTCTACGCCGCCCATTTCGGCGATGTAAGAGCCGATGATCTTCTTAACGGACAGGTTGAACATTTCCTTTGCCAGCGCCGCACGGGCATTGCCGTCAGTGATGGCAGCATCCAGATCGCGGAAGTCGGACGATACGCCGGAAATACCCAGCATACCGGACTTCTTGTTCAGGATGTTGATAACGTCCGCCGCGCTCATTTCCTCATGCTCGGACAGGAACTCGATGATAGCGGGGTCGATGTTGCCCGCGCGGGTGCCCATCGGCAGACCGTCGAGCGGGGTGAAGCCCATCGAAGTATCATAGCTCTTGCCGCGGTTGATCGCGCAGATAGACGAACCATTGCCCAGATGGCAGGTGATCAGGCGCAGCTCCTCAAGCGGACGGCCGAGCATTTCGGCAGCCTGCTGGGAAACATACTTATGGCTGGTGCCGTGGAAGCCGTAGCGGCGGATCTTGTACTTCTCATAGTACTCGTACGGGATCGCGTACATATAGTGCGACTGCGGCATAGTCTGATGGAACGCAGTATCAAATACGGCAACCATCGGTACGTCCGGACCCATAACCTCGCGGCAGGCCTGAATACCGATCAGGTTGGGCGGATTGTGCAGCGGTGCGAGCGGTACGCAGTCCTCGATCGCCTTGAGCACCTTTTCGGTGATGATAACGCTGTCCGAGAAGAACTCGCCGCCGTGTACCACGCGGTGACCGACTGCGTCGATCTCGCTCATCGAGGAGATAACACCCTTTTCAGGATCGAGCAGCACGTTGATGACCGACTGGATCGCTTCCTTATGGGTAGGCATCGCGATGTCGAACTTGAACTTTTCATCCGTCTTGTTGCCGGTGTGGGTGAGCACGCCGTCGATGCCGATGCGCTCGCACAGGCCCTTAGCCATGACCTCGCCCGATTCGGTGTCGAGCAGCTGGTATTTCAGCGAAGAGCTGCCGGCATTGATAACCAGAACTTTCATTTGCAAAACTCCCTTGTGCCGTATTTGGCGGCTTGCACAAAGCCGCGGAAGCCGATATAATAATGTTACACTCTTATATTACACGATTTGCCACAAATGTACAAGCCAAATTTTCATATTCTGGCGTTGTTTTGCCCGGAAGGAGCCAAGTTATGACCATCTGCGGCATCGTTGCCGAATACAACCCATTCCACGCGGGACATGCGCACCATCTGGCCGAAACCCGACGCGCGCTGGGCGCGGATACGGCCATCGTGTGCGCAATGAGCGGCAATTATGTTCAGCGGGGCGACCTTGCGGTCATGGAGAAATACCGCCGCGCCGAGGCCGCCGTGCGCTGCGGCGCCGACCTTGTGCTCGAAACGCCGCTGTCCGCCTGCCTGTGGTCGGCGGAGGGGTTTGCGTACGGCGCGGTGTCGCTGCTCGACGCGCTCGGCTGCGTGACGCACCTGTCCTTCGGCGCAGAGCATGCTGACCTTGCCTTACTGCGCCGTGCGACCGACCTATCCCGCACGGAAGGCGACCACGCGGACGCGCTCAAGCAGGCGCTTGCCGCAGGGCTGCCCTATGCCGCAGCCGTGCAGCAAGCAGTCGCTTCCACCGACCCGGAGGCCGGCGCACTGCTTGCCAGCCCGAACAACACGCTCGCGGTCGAATACCTGTGCGCGCTGGATGCCTTGCAAAGCCCGATCCAGCCGCTTGCCATCCTGCGCGCCGGCGGTGCGCACGACAGCGACCTTCCCGCAGACGGACTGCCGTCCGCGTCCTATCTGCGCAAATTGGTTATGCAGGGCGATCTTTCTGCCTGCCGCCCGCTGATGCCCGAAGCATCGTTTGCCGTGCTCCGGCAGGCCATCGACAACCGGGAAGCCCCGGTAACGCGGCAAACGGTCGATCAGGCCATGCTTGCGCACCTGCGGCGGCTGTCCCCTGCCGATCTCGCCCGCTATTGCGGCGGCGACGGACTGGAAAACCGTCTGTGGACGGCGATCCGGGACAATACCACCTTTTCCGCCGTCTGCACTGCCGCGCAGACCCGTCGCTACCCGCTCGCGCGGGTGCGCCGCGCACTCATGCGCGCATGGCTCGACCTGCCGTTGGAAATCCCACCGACGGCAAACTACGTCCGGGTGCTCGCAGTCGGCGCGCGCGGCCGGGAAATCCTGCGCACGATGAAAGACACCTGCACATTGCCCGTGATCGTCAAACCCGTCACCGAGCGCGCGCTGCCGAGCGAAATCCAGCCGCTGCTTGCAAGTGACGCGCTGGCCGACGATCTATATGCCCTCGCCTACCCTGCTCCTGTGCTGCACGTGGGCGGCGGGCGCTACCGTAAAACCCCGTTCTGTCTGGAATAACCCATACAAATAGATTCTGATTTTGGGAGGGGAAAACGATGATGCAATGTCCTTACTGCGGAAAAGAAATGCTCGACGGCAAGCTGCTGGGCGACCGCAAGGCGCTCAAATGGCTGCCCAAAGACAAACAGATGCTGTTCGGCCTGTGGGCCTGCGGGGGACTGAGCGTCGGCTCCCATACCCCCACGCAGCGCGCAGAGGCGCGTGCGTGGCACTGCTCGTACTGCAAAAAGCTGGTCATAGATCTGGAAAACTGCTAAGAGAACGTCCAAAGCGGCCCCAACCGGGCCGCTTTTTCTTTTATGGAATTTTGCGCAAACTACTTGACCTGTCGTAGTAATCATGCTACTATTACTCCATCAGATGAAGTAGAAAGGAGGCACGCTATGCTGGGCAGCGACGTGATGCGCGGCTACAACGACATGCTGATCCTGTGCCTGCTGTGCGAGGGTGACTCATACGGCTACGCGATCTCCCGCGAGATCGAGCGGCGCAGCGGCGGCGAATATCCGATCAAGGAAACGACGCTGTATTCTGCATTTGGTCGGCTGGAAAAACAGGGCTGGATCGTGCCGTATCAGGGCAGCGAAACGCAGGGCCGACCGCGCACCTATTACACCATCACAGACGAAGGGCGGCGCGCCTATGCCGCCAAATGCGCCGAATGGCGCGTGCTTCAAACCGTGATCGACCGTTTTACAAAGGAGGATATGGGACATGGAAGCGATTCGTAACTATGTGGATGCTTTATTCGCCACACTGCCGCAGGATACGGATACCCTACGCATCAAGGCGGATATGCTGGCGAATTTGGAGGAAAAGTATCACGCCCTGCTGGACGAGGGCAAAAACGAAGCCGAGGCGACCGGGCTGGTCATCGCCACCATCGGCTCGGCAGACGAACTACGGGAAGAGTTTGGTTTCTCAGCGGAAGCCGAATCCAATACAGCCAAAGCTACATCTACTGCGCGCGCAACCGCTCCGCAGCCCGATCCTGCCGTTGCACAAGAATATGGGCGCTACCAAACACGCAAACATGCTATGATTGCGATAGCAGTCGCACTGTTCATTCTTGCCCCTTTCACCTGCGCCTTTTTTGAGGATACGCTACATCTGGAAGAGCCCGGTACCTTTTTGTTCTTCGTCATGATCGCAGCAGGCGTAGCACTGTGCATCCTGTCCGGTCGAAAGGACGACTATTATCGCGAGCTGCACGGTCTTGGTTGCGACGAGGATGATATCCCCGACAGGGAGGATGAGAAACGACACCCAATCAGCAATCTGTTCGCTTCCATTGCTTTTCCAGTCGCGGCGGCCATATATGTGTGCATCGGCTTATTCTTTGACCTGTGGCATCCCGGCTGGGTGATTTTTCTCATCTGTACTGCAATCACCGCTGCCATCGCCGCATGGGAGGACTACCGCAGCCGCATCTGACCCTTTTTCACAGCAAAAACATTTGACTTTGCCCCGTTTTTTGCCTTATAATAAATTTTAGTATACTAAAGCATCAAGAGGGGTAAGACAAACCATGATCGGACTTGGCACCATTGTCAACTGCTGTACCATTGCGGCGGGCACGACGCTCGGCGTTTTCCTCAAGGGCGGATTGCCGCGGCGTTTTGAAACCACCATCATGCAGGCGCTCGGCCTGTGCACATTCTTCATCGGCATCGGCGGCGCGGCAAGCGGCCTGCTGACCTTTGAGGATGGCGCACTTTCCACCCAGCACACCATGCTGCTGGTGCTCAGTCTGGTGCTGGGTGCTGTGGTCGGCGAAGCGCTCGACATCGAAACGCGGCTCAACGATTTCGGCGCGTGGTGCCAGACCCGTTTTTCCGGCGGCAGCGAGGACGGCAAGTTCGTGCAGGGCTTTGTCACCGCATCCCTGTTGTTCTGTGTGGGCGCAATGGCAATCGTCGGCGCGCTCGAGGACGGCCTGAACGGCGACCCGTCCATCCTGATTGCCAAAGCGGTGCTCGACGGCGTCTCTGCGGTGATCTTCGCCGCCTCGCTCGGCAAGGGTGTTTATCTGTCCATCCTGCCGTTGTTCATCTATCAGGGCGGCATTACGCTGCTCGCGCGGTTCATCCGCCCATGGCTGACCGACGCTCTGATCTCGCAGATTTCCTGCATCGGGTCGGTACTGATCTTCGCTATCGGTTTCAACCTGATGTTCGATAAAAAGGTCAAGGTCGGCAATCTGCTGCCAGCCGTTCTTTTCCCGATCCTATTCTTCTTCCTCGCGCGGTTCTTCCCCGCGTTGGGTACGCTGTAAAAAAGAAAGGAGGCCGCCAGCCCCCTCTTTCCCGCAAAAAACCGCAGGGAACGCCTCACGCGTTCCCTGCGGTTTCTCTTTTTTCATGCTATATTGGCCTGCCTCAAGCCTTTATATAGGTGATGCGATTGACAGTAGTACCCGCCTTGACCGACACCGCGATTTCCGTGATATCCGATGCCCAGTCATCGTATGCGGCGCACGCACCCGTAGCCGCATCGTACGCGACAGCATTTCCTGCAATCGTAACGCCAGAAACACCGCTGCGGTCAGAGGCATCCACAGTCAGCACATAATCCCCATCGTCCGGCGCCTGCGTAGAAAACAGTACCGTGCAGTCTGTTTCTGCGGTAAATGCACCGTTTTCCTGCCAAGTAACCGAACCGCTCTGCACCGTCGCATAATCCGGCACACCGTCGCTGTTGACATCGGGTGCACTGGCAGTATCCATACCGGTTTTAGAAAGGATATTCAGCGCCTCAGTCGTGTCAAACGGATTGAGCGCGGCGACTGCCAGCAGACGGTTGACAAACGCATTGTTTTTCGCAGTCAGCATAACATCGTCCAACTGATCGTCATTTGTCTGGCACAGGCGCGTATAGCCGTTCATCATTCTCTGCACATAGGTGTCATCCAGCAGCAGCTGAGCACCAGTCATATTACCGACCGGGTTAATCATGCTTTCATACAGATCAAACATCTGCTGCCAAACTTCGGCATCTGCGCGCATATAGCTGATGCCCTGATCCAGCTGATCCATCGCCTTGCCGAACTCACCGACCGAAACATAATACTGCGCCAGCGGGATCGTGATCGAGTTGGATTCCGCCTTAGCCAAGTCCGCGGCATACTGATCGGCTACTCCCGCTTCATTACCGCCCGAAATCAAATAAGACAGCTTGTAGTCATTTTTCTCAAACAAATCGATGGTTGCACACATTTTCAGATCGCTCATTGTAAGGCTGTCACCCGTAAAAATGGTCTGTGCGACCAGATTCAGGCCAAGCAGCACCACAAAGATGCCGGAGAACGCCGCAAGCGGCCAGCGAACCGCGCCGCCCTTGCTGCTCTGCGGCACCTGCAGGCGCAGGCAATCGCCACAGTACAGCGTGACAAGCGCCAGCACAGCAAAGAACATCGGCAAACAACAGCCTACCGACCAGATTACGTCGGAGACCGCCTGACCGAACATCTGCAGCACGCAAGCTGCTGCCAGCATAACGACCAGTGGCTTTTCCTTACGGCTCTTGACCAGCGCCCAGACCGTCGTGCCGAGGATCGCAAGGAAAGCGGCCAAGCCCAGAATACCCAAGTCGCACAGCGCCTCGACATAATGATTGTGCGCATACTTGGTTTCATAATAATAGTCCTGTACGGAAACAACGCCGTTTTCAAAGCCGCCCAGACCACGGCCGAAGATTGGCGACGTGAGCCACAGCTTGATGGCATCCTGCCGGTATACGCCACGCTGCACCACATTGCCGTTAGCGAAAAGGTCCTGCACACGTTCTGCAATAAAGGCAGGCAGCAGCTTATACCCCAGCTTGAGGCTGCCGTCCTGCGCACCGGTGTAAGTGGCACTCTGCATGGTCACGCCCGGTTCGCTGCACGAAAAACGGAAGAAAACAATCTCACTGTCATCCGGCACGGTAAAAGTCACCGGCGCTTCCGACGATCCGCTCACCAGATTGGTTTCATTGTTCTGAATCAGGTTGCTTGTGCTTTTATAGGATACCTGTACCTGCACCGGTGCGGTTGCTTCCATTGTCAACGTATATTCTCCGGCCGAAAGGTTCGCCGTTCGGTAGAAACCACCTTCTGAACCAAAGGTATACACACCCGCTATATTCAATGCAGCGATCAGATAGATAACAGCCAAAACAACTATGCCGATTATCACGCCAACGAGCAGCTTTGCCTTACTGCTCAGCACAGTTGCCAGCTTTTCGCGCACATAGATCTCCAGCACACAGGCCAGCGCGCAACCAACCACCAGCATCAACATCGGCAGCGGCGAACCGGTTGCGGTATCACCGAAGCCCTTAACCGAAATACCACCCGCCAGCAGTGCAACCACAGCGGTTTGCACAAGCAGCAAGAACAGGCCGACACGGCCTTCCTTCGGGCTGAGCACCAGCATCAGCAGGCAAGCCAGAACAAAAACGCCCAGCGAACCCATCGAAAACGCCAGCAGATAGGAAATCGTATTGACCATCAGAAGGATCGTGCACAGCACCTTCTGCTTGCGGGTCTCCGACGTGATCACCAGCCAAAGCGATAGCAGACACGCAATCGACATCAAACCTGCATATGTGTTCGGATTACCGACGATCGTCGTAAGACGGGAATTGAACAATTCACCAGTCGTGCCATATCCGGGGCCAATGGCTTCCATCAGCGCACGGAACGGCCGCATCAGGATATTGCTCGAAGCCGCATCGATCGACAAGATGCCAACCGGCGCCGCCGCACAGGCCAGCACAGCTGCGACACGCCGGAAGGATACCTTGCTCTCCTTGGAAAACAGCACGATCGCAACATAACCGGCAAACGCAGTCAGCAGGCAGGCAAACTCCGCAATCGCAAATTTGCCCGACTTGGCATACAGCGTAGAAATGCCCGCCAGCAGCATATAAGCGAACACCGCAAACGCCGGCGGCGTCAGCAAACGCTTGACACGCTGCTTATCCGCAAACGCCAGCATGCACAGGATGCCCGCAGCGCCGATCAAGCCGACTACCTTCTGGGTATAATAGCTGCCGTTGTTGGTAAAGCATAACGCAACAAACAAGGCAATCGCTGCGGTGATGTACAGCCCCCAAGGCACTCTGGGGGCTGCCTGAACTTTCTTTTGACTCATTGCAATAACCTCCATGGTATCGTCGCCGAAAGCTGGCGGCGTAATCTGCTAACTCTAAGTCGTTCCATCTGCCAGACCGGCAGCCTGCCGGTATAGTGTTGTCAATTCTTCGAACACCGGCCGGATATCATAGCGCTGCACTGCCTGACAGGCAGCCTGCCCCATGGCAAGGCGGCGCGATGGATCGGACAGACGTTGTACCGCATCGGCGAACGCAGCCGCATCGCCGTACGGGAACAGCAGGCCGGTTTTGTCCGGTTCGACCAAATCTTCGTGTCCCTTGACGCGCGTGGCCACGACCGGCAGGCCGCAAGCCATTGCTTCCATGACGTTGAAGGGCAGTCCCTCAATGCGGCTGGCTGACACGCATAGGTCGGCTGCCTGATAATAGGGCAGCATGTCCCGAATAAAGCCAGGGAAACGCACACGCCCCTGCACACCAAGCCGTTCGGCAAGCGCCTTGCAATCCTCGAGCAGCGCACCACGGCCGGGCAGCAGCAACATCGTATTTTCCGGCAGGTGCGGCACCGCTTCGATCAAGGTTTTCTGGCTTTTGCGTGCGGAAAACTCCGCCGCATACACCAGCACCAGCGCATCCGCGTCCAATCCAAGCTGCGCGCGCGCCTGCGCCCGCTGCCCCTCGTCCGGCGGGACAAAACGCGCCATATCCACGCCCATACCACGTGTAGCGCGGCATTGCCGTCCCAAATGATACCGCTGCGCAATGTCCTCATCCTGCCGGTTCATAGTCAGTAGCCAATCGGTGACCGGTGCCGTCAGTCGTTCCGCGGATAGCAGCAGCTGTCGCTTGGCAGACGGTGTGTCATTATCAAACAGGTACCCATGCACCGTATTCATCACCACAGGGCGATGCGCCATTGGCGGCACCACCGCAAGCCGGGCAAAAAACGCCGCAAGCGACGTGTGCAGGCTGACAAAATCATATTGTTCTTGCCGGATCAGACGGCGCAGCATGCGTGTAGCCGCAAGATTGCGCGGCGAAAACATGCTTTTTTCCAATGACAGCTGGATCAGGCGGCTGACGCCTTCGAGCTGGCATGTCTCGCCTCCCGCCGCTGCATGCACTTCGCAGCCCTGCCGCGCAAACCACTGCAGGTATGGCCGATGAAACGACGCCAGATGCCCGAATGTGGACGCGATATAGAGAATTTTCTTATTAGAACCCATGCGATATACACATACTTTCAATAAAAAACGCAGGCGACCTTTTCCGCCCGCGCATACTTTCCTATTGGAATATTACCCCAAACCATCACTTTTGTCAAGTCAAACGGGAATACGGTGGAAATTTCCTGCAAACTATGATATGATAGTTGCGATCTATGTCGATTTTACAAATTTGGTGTGTCAGGAGGCACGTCACTTGATTAAAGAAAATCAACGAACCCTCAACCAGCTCAACGGATTGACCGATGTGCTTATCCTGTTCCCCTGCATGATTGCTGCATACGCGATCCGTTTTGTGCTCTTCGCCGGTGAACCCGGCCACATCGGCTTACCTTATTATATATATACTGTCCTGTACATGGCACCGCTGTTCTGGCTGCTGTACGGTTTGATGGGACTGTATGACTCATTCCGCTCCAAGAACTTCCTAACCGAGTTCAGCCTGCTGCTGCGCTGCAATGCTATCCTGTTCCTGCTGTTGCTGGCGGTCTTCTTTATATATAAGGAATTCCATTTGTCGCGCTGGACGCTGCTGATTTTCTTTGGGCTGGCAACGATTGCAGTCGCACTCAAGCGTTGGATGCTGCGGCGCATCCTGCGTGCCTTTCGCGACAAAGGTTACAATCTCAAGCATGTGCTGCTGGTCGGCTGCGGCGAACAGGCGCGCGCCTACTGTGAGGCGATTGCGCACGACCGTTCGCTGGGCTACTGCATTGATTCTTACCTCGCGCCGCATGACTGTTTGTCCGGCCTGTCCTATCTCGGCACCTACGAGGCCATCTCTAAGGTACTGGCTCGTATCAATCCGGATGAGGTGGTCATCGCACTGGAAGCCGAAGAATATCCCTATCTGCCCAGTATCATTGCGAATAGCGAAAAGAATGGCGTCAAAGTCTCCCTGATTCCATTCTACAACAAGTATATGCCCTCCCATCCGGTATTTGATGAGGTCGGCAGCGTATCGCTGGTCAACATCCGCCGCATCCCACTTGACAACATTGGCAACGCCTTCCTCAAGCGGACAATGGATATCGTCGGCTCGCTCATGCTGATCGTCCTGACCTCTCCGCTGATGCTGTTTGCGGCGGTTGGCGTGAAGCTGTCCTCTCCCGGTCCGATCCTGTTTAAGCAGGAACGCGTCGGTCTGGGCAAAAAGCCGTTTTATATGTATAAATTCCGCTCCATGCGGGTCAACGACAAGCAGACAACCGGTTGGAGCACCAACAGCGACCCGCGCAAAACCAAATTCGGTGCGTTCATCCGCAAATTCTCGATCGACGAGCTGCCGCAGTTCTTCAACGTTCTCAAAGGTGACATGAGCCTGGTCGGGCCACGGCCCGAACTGCCCTTCTTCGTCAATCAATTCAAGGAGAGCGTGCCGCTCTATATGGTCAAGCATCAGGTGCGGCCGGGTATCACCGGCTGGGCACAGGTCAACGGCTTCCGCGGCGACACGTCCATTCAAGGACGCATCGAGCACGATATCTATTATATCGAGAACTGGACGCTGCTGTTCGACATCAAAATCCTATTTATGACGATTTTCCGCTTTACCAACAGCGAAAAGCTGCACTGAAACAGACAGCGCGGCGGGCAAAATGCCCGCCGCGCTGTTTTTTTATTCCCTATATCCATTGGGATGTGTGCGGTGCCATGCCCACGCGCTGGCGATCACTTGCTCCAGATCGCTGCACTGCGGCTGCCAGCCAAGCACGGCGGCTGCCTTTTCAATCGAAGCGACCAGCACCGCTGGGTCACCTGCGCGGCGCGGCTGCTCGGATACCGGAATTGCATGTCCGGTGATGCGACGCACCGCATCGATCATCTCCCGCACAGAAAAGCCGCTGCCGCTGCCCAGATTGATGCACTGGCTCTTGCCACCGTGCAGCAGGTATTCGAGTGCCAGCCGGTGCGCCTGCGCCAAATCGTCGACATGCACGTAATCCCGCACGCAAGTGCCATCCGGCGTTGGATAATCCGTACCGAACACCGCGATCTGTGGTCTCTGACCATTCGCTACCTGCAAAATGAGCGGAATCAAATGGGTTTCCGGATCATGTGCCTCGCCGATGCCTCCCTCCATCCGTGCGCCGCAAGCATTAAAATACCGCAGCGCCACATAGCGCAGGCCGTGTGCTGCCTCCGCCCAGTGCATCATACGCTCCATCGCGAGTTTGGTCTCACCATAGCAGTTGGTCGGATTGGTTGGATCGGTTTCGCGGATCGGCACTTGCTGCGGCTCGCCGTACACCGCCGCACTCGAGGAAAATACGATCGTTTTTACGCCGTGCGCCAGCATACTCTCGAGCAGCACCCGTGTGCCGCCGAGATTGTTGTCATAGTACCGCAGCGGGTGCACCATGCTCTCCCCCACCTGTGAAGACGCAGCAAAATGGATGACCCCCTCGACCGGCTCCGCCGCGAAAACACCGTCCAGAAACACCCGATCGCGGATATCCCCTTCGTAAAAATGCACGTCTTCCGGCACCGCTGCCCGAAAACCCGTGCTCAAATTATCCACCACAGCCAGCTTATATCCGCAGGCTGCTAAGGCATGCACGGCATGCGAACCGACATACCCCGCGCCGCCCGTAATCAAAATAGCCATAGGCACACTCCTGTTAATTGATTGCCCTTTTGTGCAATCATTGCAATCGGACACATCAATTTCTTTCCTTTTATAGTATACCATAGCGCTGCATAGCGCACAACCAAAGCAATCGTATGCACAGCTTGTAGGAAAGTCAAAAAATATCCCCTGCCTGCACGTTACTATTATTTAACCTTGCACTTTACGCCCGCGCCCCCTATTCTTGGCCTTGCTTGTTTTCCCAAAAGCGCCCTACGCCGGAAAACGGCGCGGGGCATCATCTCAGGCAAGGAGGAAAATAGATGGATTTCAGTGCAAACAAGCAGGACACCTATGAAAAGCGCATTGCCAGCCTGCCCGACCAACCCAACATGCAGCCAGACGAGCTGAAAGCCTACTTCGATAGCAGTCCGGAACAACTGCGTCAGGCACACAACGGCTTGTGCGACGCGCTGACCGAAGCGACGAGCGGCACAAGCGCTGCAGCCGGCCTCGGCTTCCAGCGCACGGCGGGTGTACCCGCGGACAATGTGCAGGCGGCGGTCGAAAATGTGCAGGCGCAGCTGGATGCCGCTGTGATGGGTAATATCCCGTCCGGCAGTGTTGACGGCGATAAGCTTGCGCAGGACGTGCGCGATCGTTTTATCGCCATCGAAAATGCAGCGAAAAGCGA
>DXDE01000024.1 GCA_019115615.1 Candidatus Agathobaculum merdavium
TCTATTCGTCAGTGTTTCTATTCTACCATCCCTTTCTCCAAAATGCAAGCCTTTTTTCCACGAAATTGTATAAAAAATCCGACGCGCCACAAAATATGCGAAAAGGAGGGTATGTTTATGGCATTTCGTACGGATCTGGCGGTGGAAGCGGTAGAAAATCTGTCCCACGCCGCGCATTTGCAGCAGGTGAAGCAGACCGAACGCTCGATCGAAGGCTTTTCTGTGCGTGAGGTGGATATTCTGAGCGAAGCGGCTGCGCGTGAAATCGGCAAGCCCTGCGGCCGGTATGTCACACTTGAACTGGATGCGCTTGTGCGGCGCGAAGAGGACGCCTTCCCACGCGCCTGCCGCGCCCTGGGCACCATGCTGCGGGAATTGATGCCGGACAGCGCTGCATCCGGCCCGGTTTTGGTGGCCGGGCTCGGCAACCGTATGATAACCCCTGACGCGGTCGGCCCGCAGGCTGCCGACCATGTGATCGCCACACGCCATCTGGTGGAACAGGTACCCGACGTATTTGCTTCGTGGCGGCCAGTATCCGCGCTTGCCCCCGGCGTACTCGGCCAAACCGGTGTAGAGACCGGCGAGGTCATCTGCGGCGTACTCGACCGCGTCAAGCCCGCAGCAGTGCTCGCCATTGATGCGCTTGCCGCCGGTCGGCTCTCCCGTCTCTTGCGTACCATCCAGCTTGCTGACACTGGCATCACACCGGGCGCAGGCGTGGGCAATGCACGCGCAGCATTAAATCAGCAGACACTCGGTGTGCCGGTCATTGCCATCGGTGTACCGACCGTGGTCGACGGCGCGACACTCGCCCACGAAATTGCCGCGCAGCTCGGCAGCCCATCGTGCGAGGCACTCGACGACCTTTCCCTCCCTGTCATGGTGACCACGCGCGATATCGACCGCGAAGTCGCGGATATTGCACGTGTCATCGGCTATGCGGTCAACATGGCGCTGCATCCACATCTGACGGTCAGCGATATCGACCTCTATCTATCCTGACTGCAGCCGCAGCTTTCGGTCATACTCGCGCACGGACGGGCGTATGATAGAACAAATGCAAGGGAGGTGGCGGCATGAGACGGCACAAACCAATTCACCGGCGGCGGCGCGGCATCAGCCGGCCCGCCGCCGTTATGCTGTGCTGCGCCGTCGGGCTGCTCGGGCTCGCGCGCGCAGGCGGAGAAGAGGCCGCGCAGCGGCTTGTTGACAATCTTGCGGGCAGCAGTTCGTTCGTCCGGCGCGCTGTTTCGCTCGAACTGGGACTGTCTGATGCGCAAGCTTCGGTCTACGTGCCGCGCACGGCGGCTGCCGCGCGAAACGAAGATGCCGACGATCCGCTGTCTGAAAGCACCTACATCCCGCTTGCCGAAGAAAATGATAACCCTGTGCTGGACGCTGCCGACAAGGCCGCGACCATCACGATCAACAACGAAACCTCGTACGAAGTGGATGTCGCGTCCTGCCTGGCATCGGACACGACAATCCATGTCAGCGGTGACGGCCCGCAGGTGCTGATCGTGCATACACACGGAAGTGAGAGCTACACGCCGGACGCCTCCTTCCCCTACACGCCGACCGAAAACGAGCGCACGACCGACACACGCTATAATGTTGTGCGCGTGGGCGACGAGTTGCAGAGTGTACTCGAAGAAAACGGCGTGGAAACCCTACATATTCGTGATATTTTCGACTCCCCCGCCTATTCCGGTTCTTACGACCGTTCGCTCGCAGCGATCGAACAGGCGGTGGACGAATATCCGTCTATTCAGGTCGTGATCGACCTGCACCGCGACTCGATCCTGACCGACGACGGGCAGGCCTACAAAACCTCCTGTACGATTGACGGGCAGGAAATGGCGCAGCTGATGTTTGTCGTCGGCACGGATGACGGTGGCCTAACGCACCCGGACTGGCGCGACAATCTCAATTATGTCACCGGCCTGCAATATGAACTCAACCGCGCCTATCCCGGCTTGATGCGGCCGGTCAATCTGCGCACACAGCGTTTTAACCAGCATGTGCGTACCGGCTCGATGCTGGTGGAGGTCGGTTCGTCCGGCAATACGCTGCCCGAAGCACTCGCCGCTATCCGTTTGTTCGGCCAGACGCTGGCAGACGACCTCAACGATGTATAATCCTGTCTGTCCTGCGCAAAATACCCCTGATAAGGGGTGAAACCATGGACACGATCACTTTTTCCGCCGATCTGGAAAGCAATATCCAGCTGATGCAGTCGCTCTTTCAGGGGGACAATACGTTCGTGACCCGGCGCGCGGTCGGGCATGCCGGGCTGGACTGCGCGGTATTCTTTTTTGACGGCATGGTCAACAACATCGCAATCAACCAAAGCGTCATCCGTCCGATCGTCTGCTCCGACCTGCCGCGCGCCTCAGCCGATACACTGTGCCAAACCATCCTGCAGATTAACGACAGCCGGGTCGAGACCGATTCCTCCAAAATGTTTGCCTCCTTCCTGTATGGCGACACCGTGGTGTTCACCGCAGGAGACGCCCGGCCGGTCGTGGTCAACACCAAGGGCTTTTCTTTGCGCAGCGCGTCCGAACCGGAAAACGAGCGCGTGCTGTCCGGCCCGCGCGAGGGGTTCACCGAGTGCTTTATGCCTAACCTTGCACTGATTCGGCGGCGATTGAATGACAAGCGCCTCAAATTCACCTTTCTGCGCATCGGCAGCCGTACCAACACCATTGTCTGCCTGTGCTATCTGGACGGCGTGTGCGAAAAAAAACTGATCCGGCACCTGCGCCGCAAGCTGGAGGCACTCGACATTGACAGTGTGCTCGATGCCAATTATCTGGCCGAGCGTATCCGTGACCATCGTTTTTCCCCCTTCCCTACGCTCGGCACGACCGAGCGTCCGGATGTAGTTGCGGCACGTCTAGTCGAGGGACGTTGCGCGATCGTGGTGGATGGCAGTCCGGTCGTGCTGACCGCCCCCTTCCTGTTTCAGGAGTGCTTCCAGTCCAACGACGACTATTATATCAGCTTCCTGCAGGCCAACCTCTCGCGCGTGCTGCGCACACTCGGCTTTGTATGCACGATCACTTTTCCGGCGGTCTATGCCGCGCTGCTGCTCTATCACCGCGAGCTGGTGCCCGCACGGCTGCTGTTTGCCATCTCCGCCGCACAGCGAGGCGTGCCGCTGCCGATCGGCTGGGAGACCTTTCTGCTGCTGCTCGTGCTGGAAGCGCTCAAGGAAGCCGGCGCGCGCACGCCGGGCGCCATGGGTCAAACCATGAGCATCGTCGGCGGTCTGGTGCTCGGACAGGCGGCGGTCTCCGCGCGCTTTGCTGCTGCGCCCACGGTCATCGTGATCGCAATCGCAGGCGTGACCGGCCTGATGGCGCCAAAATTGCAGACCGCCTCACTGTGGCTGCGCTTTGCACTGCTGGCTGCGGGCGCGGCCTACGGATTATACGGCGTTGGGCTGGCGCTGGCGCTTGTGCTGGCCTGGCTGTGCCGCATGCACTCATGCTCGGTACCCTATCTGCTCAATCTTGTGCCGCGCGTACAGGCGGAACAGGAAGACGCATGGCTGCGTGCACCGTGGTTCTTTATGCGGCATGACCGCTTTGCGGTCAAACGGAATTTGTCAAAGGGGGACAAACCTTGAAATTGACCGGATTATTGCTGCTCCTGCCGCTTATGCTGTGCGGCTGCGCGCGTGAGGTCTCGCCGGTCTCTGCGCTTGCGCTTGACGAAACAGACGGCGTTTACCGCCTGACTGCGGAAGTTGTCCGGCAGGACAGCTTGGATGACGCAGCCGCACCCGCTTACCTCTCCGCAACCGGCGAAGATCTTCCTTCGCTGCTGACAAACCTCAGCAATGTGCTGCCCGGTGAACTGTACTTGAGCCACGCGCAGGTGCTGCTGATCAGCGAGAAAGTCGCGGACGAAAGCATCCTGCCGCTGGCGGACTATTTGTGCACAGAAAACGATGTGCGGCTCAGCCTGCGCGTCGCGGTCGTGCGCGACGGCGCGGCAACCGAAATGCTACAGGCCGATGACGAAGTTTATGCGCTCAGTGAACTGCTCGACCGTGCCGCGCAGCAGGGAACGCTGCCCGACATGCCACTCTACCGGATAGCCGAGGTGCTGCATGCGGACGGTTCTGCCATCTTGCCCGCCCTGCGGCTGGACGAATTCGGCCAGACCGCACCTGCCGGCACCGCGGTCTTTGCAAATGAGCGCCTGTCCTGCTTCCTTGATGGCGATGAGATCGGAGGTGACACCCATGCGTGAACACCTGTTCCCGCGCTGGGGCGCAGCACTGTTTGCGCTCCTACCGCTCAGTGAGATCCTATACGCCCCCGCGACCGGACAGACCGTGTATGCCGCAGCACTGGCCAGCCTGATCTGCGCGCTGGTTTGCGCGGGTGCGGCACGCCTCGCCCCTATCTGGCAGCGCGTACGCGCATTGCAATGGATCCTCGCGGCGCTTGCGCTCTGGCCGATCGCTGCGTCGCTCGCCCGCATGGGGCTGTTCCTGCAAAGCACGGTGTTCCCGGATCGGCCGCTGTGGAGCCTGATCCTGCTGCTGACCATATGCACGCTGCTTGTTGCCACGACCGGGCTCAACCGCTGCGCCATGTGGACGCTGCCAGTCGCATGGCTGGCAGGCGCCGTGGTTGTGATCAGCGGCATGCTGACCATCTCCCAGTGGGAAGTCGCATATTGGGTACAGCCGGACAGCAGCCTGCTGCAGGAAACCGGCCGTATCCTAATGCGTCTGCTGCCTGCAGCGCTTGTATTGGCGCTCTCCCTACCGAAAGGGTTATCCTCCGCAGCAGCGCGCGGCCTGTCTGCAGGCGGCGCGCTATTTGCACTGCTCACGCTGCGCACGGTTTTGCTGCTCGGTGCACACACCGCTGCCCTGCTACCCTATCCAAACTTCTCTGCCGCCGGACTGGCTGCGGTCGGCGACTTTGCGCGCCACGGCGAAGTGTTCTTTGCCGTGCCGCTGCTGCTGTGTGAGTTAGGACGCTGCGCCGCGCTGGCCTGTGTTCTTCTGCTGCCTGTCTCGCGCTCCTACGGTGTACTGCGCCTGCCACGCCGCGCCGATCAGTAGTATTTTCCCTTGCACCCCGTCACATGCTTTGCTATACTGGGTGCAAAGGAGACGGACACAATGAACATTCAGATTTTCGGCAAGAACAAATGCTTTGACACCAAAAAGGCGCAGCGCTGGTTCAAAGAGCGCGGCATCAAGTTCCAGATGATCGATCTTGCGCAAAAGGGCATGTCGCGCGGCGAGCTGGACAGCGTTCTGAAAGCCGTCGGCGGACTGGAAGCGGTGTTGGATGAAAAAAGCAAGGGTTACGCATCCCTCGCCTACCTTGCTTATGACGAGGACAAAAAGGAAAAGCTCTTCGAGGACGGTACGCTGCTCAAAACGCCCATTGTGCGCAACGGACGCCAGGCCACGGTCGGCTATCAGCCGGACGTTTGGGCAAAATGGGAATGAAAAAAGGACGGCTTTCGCCGTCCTTTTTTACGCCTGTATTTACATCAGTTCCTTCTGATGGGTCGCGTACAGATATTCGTCCATCGTATTGATGATGCGGTCCTCGACCAGCGCGACCGGGTCGTTCTCAAGCAGACCCTCGCGCACCTTGGTGTACTGGATCGGCATGAACTGGCTGAGCAGGTTCAGCGGGGTGCCCAGCTTGCGTAGATTGCCGATCAGGCGCTCCTTGGCCGCCTCAACGCCCGGGGTCGGCATATAGTAACGGCAGCGGTCGGAGAACGAGAACTTGCGCTTCATGCGAATCTCCAGCTCGGTGCCCTGATAGTGCTTCTTCCAGTGCTTATCGTCAGCAAGCATCGCCTCATCCAGCGCTTCAATAAAGTGGCTCGGTTCAATATCCGTGCCGTAGAGCAGCTCCTGCTCGATATACGCCAGCGCAAACATGCCTTCGCGCATTGCAAACGTCAGCGCCGGGCCGACCTTGAGGATGCCCACACCGTCCTCTACCAGCTCACGCAGCTTGATCTTGGTCTGGTAGTCGGTCGAGTGGCCTTCAAACACGAGGTTCGGGAAGTCCTTGATCGACGCCATCAGCTCGGCTGCCTTGGCGCGGTCGTACTCGGTGCAGCCGCTGTCCTTCTCTTCGACGCCCGGCTGTACAACAACCGCGATGACGTTGTTCCAAGCCTCGTCCAGACCTTCCTTGCGGAACGCGCTCTCAAAGGTCGCGACCGTGTTCTTGAAGTCCTCTACGCGGGTGACCTGCACGCCCTGATCCGCGCCAACCTGACCGCCCGGAATCGGCACCTCGCTGCCGACGATGTAAACCGGTGCGATTGCGTCCGGATCGGTTTCAAGCAGCTTGTGGTAGGTCTCCTCCGCCACACGCGCCAGACGCGCACCGCGGCGGGCGATCGTCTCATCGCTCAGACGGGTGTTCGGATCGTCGTCTGCAACCTTCATGCTGGTATCGATGTGAATCTTGGTAAAGCCCGCGCCGACATAGTGACGGATCAGCTCCTCCGCGTCGGCCATCGCTTCCGCTTCCGGCTCGCCCGCGAAGGTCAGCGGGCCGAGGTGGTCGCCGCCGAGGAACAGCTTGGACTTGTCAAAGCCGACCTTGTCAGCCACGCCCAGCACGAACTGCTTGAAATCCATCGGCTTCATACCGGTGTAGCCGCCGTTCTGGTCGCACTGGTTGGCAGTCGATTCGATCAGCACGCATGAACCATCCGACAGGCCGCGCTTGAGCGCCGCCTCGATAACATAACCATTGGCCGAGCAGACCGAGTAGATGCCCACACTCTTGCCCTGCTTCTGCAGTTCAACCAGCTTCTTCAGCGGATTCTGATTCATTTTGCATTCTCCTCTCTTTTCTTGCGGGCAGCCCCGCGGAACCGATTCCGTTCTTCTGCCCTGATCATACCACAGCCGCGGCCCAAAGGCTTTGGCCTTATCAAACAATGTTTTGCATTTTTGCCGTGTCCCGCTGTACCGCGCGTATTTCTCCCAGCAAGGCTTTTCAACCCCTCTCCCCTGTGATACAATAAGGGCAGCAAAACACGCTGCAACAGCAGGAGAAAGAGAGGGTTTCTTATGCCTTTGGTAACAACAGAAAAAATGTTTGCGGACGCACAGGCCGGCCATTACGCCGTCGGCGCGTTCAACGTGGAAAACATGGAAATGGTCATGGCGGTCGTCCGCGCAGCTGAAGAACTGCGCGCTCCGGTCATCATGCAGACCACACCTTCCACTGTCAAGTACGCCGGTCTTGACTACTATCTTGCGATGGTACGCGTCGCAGCCGAGCGTGCGACCGTCCCGGTCGCGATGCACCTCGACCACGGCGAAAGCTTCGACCTTGCCATGCAGGCGCTGCGCACCGGCTATACGTCGATCATGATCGACGGCTCGCACGAGTCCTTTGAGGACAACATTGCGGTTACCCGCCGCGTTGTCGATGCCTGCGCGCCCTCGCATATCAGCGTCGAGGCTGAACTGGGTAAGGTCGGCGGCAAGGAGGACGACCTCGAGGGCGGCGACGGCAACCCGTTCACCGACCCCCAGCAGGCCAAGGAATTCGTCGAGCGCACAGGCGTAAATTCGCTTGCTGTTGCGATCGGCACGGCACATGGCCTTTACAAGGGCACGCCCAAGTTGGAATTCGACCTGCTCCGCGAGATCCGCAAGGTAGTCTCCATCCCGCTGGTGCTGCACGGCGCTTCCGGTGTGCCGGACGACGCAGTACGTCAGGCCATAGAGCTCGGCATCTGCAAGGTCAATTTTGCTACCGAGCTGCGCATCGCGTACAGCGACGGCGTCAAGGCCTATCTGCAGCAGGACCCGAACGTCTTTGACCCGAAAAAGTACGGCAAGGCAGGCATTGCCAATGTCGTCGAAACCGTCAAGGCGAAAATCGCCGTCTGCGGCTCAGCTGGCAAGGCGTAAAACAAATTTGTATAAAAACCCATCGCGGGCGCGATGGGTTTTTATTTTGTCACTTCATGCGGGTCAGCGCAATGATATGCAGCACGCAGAAATAGATGCCGACGATAGACAATCCCACACTGAAGATCATCAGCGGCAGAGAATACTGCTCCATATACGCGTTAAGCGGGAACAGGATTGCGAACGCTGCCCAAAGCACGATCAGCGCAATGACCTTTTCCTTGTTCTTGCGTTCCACAATCGACTGCAGCGGGGTCAGGCGGCGACCGAAATCTACATCTGTCACAACCTCGAGGCTCCGGAACAGCTTTCTGCGATAATAGATCTCGACCACCGCGAGCAGCGCGATGCCAGCGAGCGTTGCCTGCTGCCACGTCAGGAATGTGCCGGCACACAGGATCGCGATGAACAGAATGATCACGACACGGTTCTGATAGAACAGCACCGGACCCTCAAATTTCTTTTCCACCAGATAGCCCTGCTTGGTCAGCCAATCATAGTAAATGACGCGCTTTTTCTTATCCGTATAGATATTACGACCCGACAGCTGTGTGTTGGGGATTTGCTGTTTCTTACTCATCTAACATTCCTTTACCCTTGCAATAGGTCTGCAGTACATTATAGTCGCGATCGAGCACGACCAGATCGGCGTCCAGGCCAACCTTGATCTCGCCCTTGCGGTCGGAGATGCCGAGGCAGGCCGCCGGGTTCTTGGTGCAGGCATTGATTGCCGTGCTGACCGGCACCTGTGCTTCTTCAATCAGGATGCGCAGACCCTTATTGACGCACAGCGTCGAACCAGCCAGACCGCCGGTCGAGGTCAGATGTGCACTGCCGTCCGGATAGATCTCAATCTCATTGCCGCCGAACAGGAACTTGGAGCCGACCGGCTTGCCCTTAGCCATCAGCGCATCAGTAACCAGCACGCCGTAGTCCGGGCCCTTCTCATGGAAGAACTGATTGAGGGCCGCAGGCGTCGAATGGTTGCCATCGCAGATGATCTCGCCATACATGCTGCGGATACGGTATGCCGCGCCGACCAGACCGTTTGCACGGTGGTTGAACGGGGTCATGCCATTATAGACATGGGTCATCGTGCGCGCGCCGTGCGCCCACGCCATAACCGCCTGATCGTAGGTCGCCGCCGAATGGCCGATGCTGACCACAACGCCATGCTCCCCACAGTAACGGGTCAGGGCAAAATCCTCATCGGTTTCGGTCGCCATGGTGATATACTTAATCAGGCCGTTTGCAGCTTCCTGATACTTCTTGAACTGCTCAACCGTCGGCTTGACGATATGCTGTTCGGGCTGTGCTCCCTTATAAACCATATCAAGGTACGGACCCTCGAAATGCGCGCCAAGGATTTCTGCGCCTTCGTAACCATCCGCTACGACCTTGGCAATATTCTTGAGCGCCGCGGTCAGAACCTGCTCGCTCTGGGTGATCGTAGTCGGCAGCAGCGCGGTCACACCCTCGGATACGATGTTGCGCACCCAATAGCGCAGACCCTCTTCCTCCGCATCGTTGGTATCAAAGCCAAACGCACCATGACAGTGTACGTCGATAAAGCCCGGCAGGATACGTTCGCTGCCGTAATCCTTATCGGCCGGCTTGGTGCCGTACGGATAGACGGCCGTGATCTTGCCATCCTCAAACTCGATCTGCGCTGCGACGAACTGATCGGCCAGCCAAACCTTTTTACTTTGGATAATCATTTTTACCTTACCTCCTGCTCTCCCGATAAGTCCCAGGCTTTTCCTCCAGCCGCATTTGGTTCCAAATCATAAATATTCTATTGATATCACAGCGCTATGCTTGCAATCGTGCGCAAAATATAATAAAATATTGGAGTGAATTTGTACATGCACAAAGATATGCAAATGCGAAAACATTAGGGGATACGCCATGAACAATCAAGCAATATATGACAGTTTTCTCGAGTTCGGCTCGGTTTACTACGAACCGATCGATCTGGAGGAAAGCCATCTTGCCTGTATGCAGTTTTTGACGCACACCAAGACAGCGGAACAGCTTTTCTGTTTTCCCTGCGAGGTATACATCGAGTTGGTCAGCGGGCTTGCCTCCATTATAATCGGCACACAGCCCGATCCTGCTGCACTGAAAACCTTCAACATCCACCTATATCTCAAGGTCAATCCCGGCGTTTACTTCAATATCCTCCCCGCCTCAGACGAGGCGGCTTATTGTCTGCTCACGCCGGACACACGGTTTACCAAAGTAGACATGCCAAAACCGTTTACGCTCCAGCCGGTTCCCGCGCATTTCAATATCCTTGAGATCTTCGATCATTACTACGCAGCAGAGGAACCAGCCTTTTGCTTAAACCGTGCCGGGCACGACTGTTTTGAGCTTTTCTATGTCCACAGCGGGACATTGACCATCGGTTTGGCCGATGTGAAATATACGCTTGCTGCAGGTGATCTAATCCTGTATGGTCCTGACAGCGAGCATGCCAAGAAACTAACCAAAAACAGTGGCAGCAGCTATTTATCTGTTGTCTTTGACATGGATCTCGATAAAGGAGATCTTCTGCTGGGACAGATATTTCATTGTACCAACGGCTTGCGTGACACGCTCTACAAGATCATCGAGGACAATGCAATGCACCAGCCGCATGCGCGCACCCTCATGCTATGCCATCTGCAGGAGGTCATCACCAGATTGACACTGCTTTGCAGCGAGCTTGACGGGGAACGCAGTCAGCTGCGCATCGGTCCAAACCAGAATTTCCAGAATGAACTGCTGCAGCAGATCCTCGCCTATATGGATGAAAAGGTAACCGAGCCAATCACGATCGAACAGATCTGCCATAAATTCTTTCTGTCGCGCACCTCGCTGCAATCGCTTTTCAAGCTGTATCTGCACAACTCCCCGAAAAGCTATTTGCTGAGCCTTAAGCTGCAAAAGAGCAAGGAGCTGATCCGCGAGAACCAGTACACGATCAGTGAGATTGCGGATATGCTCGGCTTCAGTTCAATCCACTATTTTTCCCGCCTGTTTAAGAAATACTTTGATCTCTCCCCCAGCGAATACGCCAAGGAAAGTGAAACCGGCTGACAGAAAAACCTTTTATTCTGCGGACTGGATCGCGTAACGCGAAATCTGGATCACGACGCCCTTGCTGACTTCGACATCGATCAGGTCGTCCTTGATCTTAACGATCTTGCCGTAAATGCCGCCGCCGAACATAATGTCCGCGCCGACCTTGATATCGGTCTGCAGCTGCGCCATACGGTCACGGCTTTTACGCATGTTGCGCGCAGACATAATGGAAATGACCAGCGCAGCAGCGATCAGAAGGATTGCCACAGTACCGCAGGTCCACAGGATAACTTCCCAATTCATATTGCTGAAAACTCCTTAGTTGATGGTTTGCCCGCCGGCTGCGGCGGAAACAGGAAAAGGGGCGGCTGCGGCCGCCCCTTTTCTATCCCCGCGCCGCATGACGGGTTTCCGATATGGCTGTCCCGCCGCACAGGCGCGACAGCCATATACATAATTGGATACTGCCGTTTACGCTCTGGTATACGGATACAGGGTAACGCCCTTAACAACACGGTTAACCTCACCGGTCGGGCACGGATTATCCGGCGTGATACCCATGGACAGCGACTTGAGGACAGCAAGCGTCTGCGCAAACAGGATGTCGTCCAGGCCGAGCAGTACGCTCTCGGTCTCGCCAGCCAGATCATAAACAACCATATAGTCTACCAGCGCAGCGACTGCGTCATCCGCATGGCTGGAAACTGCAACGATCTTGTTGCCCTTGCGCTGGCCGCTCATCTCCTTGATCAGGTCGACCTCATACTGACGGGTGTAAGCATTGTCGCTCAGGTAAACAACCGTGATGGTGTTGTCGTCAATGATGGACTTCGGGCCATGACGGAAGCCAAGCGGGGTGTCATACATGGTGACAACGCGGCCCGCGGTCAGCTCGAGCATCTTCAGCGCGGACTCCTGCGCAATGCCCTTCAGGCAGTTGCTGCCCAGATAAACGATACGGTTGAAGTCATACTCCGCAACAATCTTCTGCGCGATGCCGTACTTGTCGTCGAGGAAGCTCTGGCCAGCTGCCATGATCTTCTCAACCTTAGCGATGGTCTCGTCCAGCTCGTCAAGGTGGAAGCACAGATAAGTTGCCAGATACATGTTCGAGAAGCTCGAAGTCATCGCGAAGCTCTGGTCATGGGTCTCATCGGTCAGGTTAATCGCGTAGCAGTTGCCGGTGGTTGCTGCACGCTTGGACAGAGCACCTTCCTTGTTGCAGGTGACGAACAGGTGGTAGATTTTGTCGCAAACAACCTCAGCTACGTCGATCGCACCGACAGACTCCGGCGAGTTGCCCGAACGGCCAAAGCTGATCAACAGCGTGGGCTTAGTGCGGGACAGATAAGCTTCCGGGGTCGCAACCAGATCGGTCGTGCCATAGGACTTGACCTTGTAGCCCAGCAGGCCGGTCAGCGCCGGGAACAGCGCATTGCCGACGAACTCGCTGGTGCCTGCGCCGGTCAGGATAACATCAAAGTCGTCGCAGGTGATGACCTGATCGATAAACTTCTTCAGCTCATCCTTATTCGCCTTAATCTGATCGCAGGTCTTCTTCCATGTTGCCGGCTGCTGATAAATCTCGTTCAGCGTGAAGGTCGACATGGTTTCCTGCATCTTATCCGCAGTTACGTCAAAAATCTTGTTCATTTTATTTCTTTACTCCTTTCGGGCCTGCGCGCCTAAGGGACGGCAGGTCATGCTCCGAAAATGGTTTATCTGACAAAGGCTTTGCGCAAAACGTAACGGATCAGATACCGTCGTCCGACTCCTGCTGCTCTACCTTCTTGAACTCATATTTAACAACCTGTTCCTTGCCGGTATCAAGCGCCGTCTGGGTCAGCATGTCCAGATCATCAATAAACTTGCGGGACATTGCAATCTCTACCATCATCGGCAGGTTCGTACCTGCAATAACATTTACATTACCGCGCGGGAAACCAACTTCAACCGCCGTCTTGAACGGGGTTCCGCCCGGCAGATCGGAGAATACCAGGATGCCTTCACAGTCCTTAAGCTCGTCCATCGCCTTGGTCAGCTCGCGGGACAGATCCTCAAGGCTGTACTCAGGCAGAAAATCCACGTACTTATAAGCTTCCTGTTCGCCCGCGATCAGGTTCAGCGAGCTGGTCAGGCCGGAGCCGAAATTTGCATGTCCAGTAACCAGTAATCCAATCATTGTTCTTCTCCTATTCTCCATCGTGTGCTTGTTAACGGCGGCGTGCCTGCGCACGCATCCCCTCTTGAATATCCTCCGGCTGGCCCAACCGCTTCAGGTTTTCCCGAATCACCGGGATATAAAGGGCCTTGGGATGGAAGCAGACCTTTGCACTGCGGTAAAACGTACCGGCGTTCTCCTCATCGCCGAGATACTCATACTGCTTTGCAATCATAAACAGCACTACGCCAAGGGGGAAACCATAATACTGCTTGGCATCGATCTGCGCATTCATTTCGTCGATCAGATCGGTGCGCCGGTCAAAGATAACTTCATACGCCTGTCCGGTGTACCGTGCGAGCTTCTCATCACCGGTTTTTCGGATCGCTTCCAGAAGCCAGTCAGCATACTTCCGGTTCTCCTTGAGCAAGAAGGTGTGGAAGTACTGCTCGAGAAAGCTTTTCTTATCCGCCGGATTCTTGTAAGTTGCTGCAATCATATGCTGCAGCATGTCCTCAAAGCGGACCGTATCCTGAGACAGATATAATGCACGCAGCTTATATAAGTCGCAGGTATATTCACCCAGCACCTTGCGGGACATCGACATATCAGCCAGTTTTTCCACTGTTTCGTAATCCTTTGTTTTCAGCCCTGTATTCAGCTGACGGAGCTGAAAATTTTTAAAAATCTGGAAGCCCAAATACCCTGCAAACAGCAGAAAAATGACTGCCGCTGTAACTCCACTCACACAAACACCTGATTTCCTTCCATTCAATCAATAGGGGGAAATGATCCAATCGCCATCTCCCCCTATTGCTTTCCTCAACAGAAACTATGCTCTGCTAAGCTGTTCGATTTTATTCGGGCATGGTAACCGCAATGCCGCCATCCTGCAACTCGGTTACAACCGAGGTCAGAGCATCCCAAGCCTGCTGACCGGTCTTTTCAGCCGGTGCCGGCTCCGGATAGTCGTACCACTCAACCAGCGGGGTGTAGCCGCCGGGGATGGTGTTGCCGTCTGCATCCATAGCCTGGGAGTTACCAGTCCAGATGCCGAATGCACAGCCAACGATACCGCAAACCAGGATGAGCAGGATGCACTTAACCGGCGTCCAACCCTTCTTGATCAGGACATACAGGCCAAGGGTGATCAGCAGCGGGATCAGCTTGGGCAGAATGCCGTCCAGCAGACCCTGAATGTTGATCTGGGTGTCGCCAACGATCATACGGACGGTGGTGCCGCCGTAGTTCGCGATCAGGCCACCAACTACGAATACGCCGAGGATGGACGCCGCACGGGTGAACTCCTTCGCGCTCGAGGTCAGCATGGTAACCGCCTTAGTACCAAGGCCATAAGACCAGTACATCAGGCCGAAACGAACAGCAAACTGTACTGCGTTAAAGATAATCAGGAACATGATCGCGCCGAGGATGTTGCCCTGCAGTGCGATGTTCGCAGTCAGGCCAGCGGTGATCGGAACCAGCGTCAGCCAGAACAGTGCGTCGCCGATACCGCCAAGCGGGCCGGCAGCGGAAATACGTACAGAACGGATCGTCTGGGTATCAGCCTTGTTCTGCTCAAGCGAAAGCACGATGCCCATTACGAACGTTACGAGGAACGGGTGGGTGTTCAGGAAGTCCAGGTTATGTGCCATGGAAGCCTTGAGGTCTTCCTTGTTGGTGTGGATCTTCTGAAGGCCCGGGAGCATGCCCCACAGCCAGCCACAAGCCTGCATTCTCTCGTAGTTGAAGGACGCCTGCAGGAAGCAGGACAGCCATACCATCTTATTCAGGGTCGCCTTGTCAACCTGCGGTGCAGGTGCCAGATCCTGATACTTCTCGGGAATATTATATGCCATCCGAGTCACCTCCCATGTTGCCAGCGCCAGCGTTCGCCTTGATCTTGGTATTGATCGAGAAGTCATAGATTGCGATCGCAGCGCCTACGAATGCGCACAGGATGAGGGTCGCGCCAGAGGTGGAAGCATTAGCGCTGCACAGCAGAGCCATAGCAAAGCCGGCCAGCAGGAAGCCCCACATCTCGTTGGACATCATAACCTTCATCAGGATTGCGAAACCTACAAACTTCAT
>DXDE01000002.1 GCA_019115615.1 Candidatus Agathobaculum merdavium
CTTGTCAAGGAAAATCTGCGAAAAAGCCGAAAATATCCAGTACCTAACCGGACAGGATACGAACCATTCTGCTATCCCATCCGGTCAGATACTGTTTTTTACAAATTCTATGCTCCAAACGATGCCGCAAAGCGCGCCAACAGCTTAGCAGCATTTTCAACATCATCGACTGCGCACATCTCACTCGGAGAATGGATATAGCGTGTCGGAATCGACACTGCACCGGCCTGCACACCCGCACGCGCTTTTTGCAGCGCTGCCGTATCCGTACCGCCGCACTGCAAAATCTCACGTTGGGTTGCAATACCGCAGTCGTGAGCCGCCTGCTCGAGCGCCGCGCAGACCGCTGGCGTGCAGATCACCGAGCGGTCCATCACCTTGATCGCCGGACCCTTGCCCATATCGACCGCCATCGGTGTTTTACGCTCGGGCAGGTCTCCCGTATCGGTTACGTCTACCGCAATGGCAACATCCGGCTCAACCGCAAATGCCGCCGCACCAGCGCCGCGCAGACCGACTTCCTCCTGCGCCGTGAACACAAAGTACAAGTCGTTGTCCGTCTCCCCTACCTGCTCCATCGCGCGCAGCAGCGTCACGCAGCCGATGCGGTTGTCCAGATACGGACCGCACAGCACACCGTTCTGCTCAAAGCGCGGCGCTTCAAACACCGCGAAATCGCCCACCTGCACCTGTTTTTCCGCATCCGCGCGATCCTTTGCGCCGATGTCGATGAACAGGTTGTCCAGCGTCAGATCCTTGAACGGCGTTTTCTCCTCATAGGAAATCACGCCGCGCGTACCGTTTGCAAACCGCACCACAATATTAATCAGATCGCCCTTGAACAAACCGCCAACCTGCGAAAAGCGAATGAACCCCTTTTCATCAATGTAGGTCGCGACTACGCCGGTGGAATCCATGTGCGCAGCGAACAGCACCTTTTTGCCGCTGCCCTTTATGCGGCAGATCAGATTGCCCAGTGCATCCGTGGTAATATCATCGATATATTCGCCCGCGATGGCCGCGATCGCTTCGCGCACGGCATCCTCGCGACCGGACGGGCCGAACGCGCCGCCGACCTCGTTCCATAAATCAAAAACCTTGCTCATTCGGTTTCTCCTCCCAGTTCCTCCAGAAATGCACGCGCAGCCTGCAAGACCGCCTCACAGTCGCTCAGTGCCGCTACGCTCGACGGCGAATGGATATAGCGCACGGGCGCGGCTACGGCACACACGCGCACGCCCGCCCGGCTCTTATGGATGCGGCCTGCATCCGTGCCGCCGGAAATGCGCGTCTTGGTCTGCCACGGAATGCCACGCTGGATGCATGCATCGCGCAGCAGCTCAAACAGCGATGCATCATAAATCGTCGCGCCGTCCATAAACGGAATAACCGCGCCGCCGCGCACGCGACAAACCGCCTTGCCGTCTGTCACCTCAGCCAAATCGGCAGCGGTTGTGCCCTCGATGACCAGCGCAAAACCGGGATCGAGCGCGTAAGCCATGCTCGCCGCGCCGCGCAGGCCAGTTTCCTCCTGCACCGTGAAGCAGAACCAAGTATCGACCGGAGGCTGCTCCTCGAGCAGCGTCAGCAGCGCCGCACAGCCAATGCGGTCATCGATCGCTTTGGCTTTAATGAGACCGTCGCCAAACAGAACAATATCCGAATCGAACACACCATAGTCACCCAGCGACACCTTGGCTTCCGCTGCCGCACGGCTGGTCGCGCCGATATCGATATACAAATCCTTGGTCTTGGGCATGGTGCGCCGCTCGGCAGCGGTCGTCAAATGCACCGCCTTGATGCCGATGACGCCGCGCGTGTCGCCAAACCGCACACCCTTGCCGATCACGACGCGCGGGTCCACCCCGCCGACAAAACCGAATTTGAGCATGCCATCCTCGGTGATTTTTTTGACAATGACGCCGACCTCATCCATGTGCGCGCACACAGCGACCGGTCGATCGAGTGCCTTTTTCCCCTTGCGAAAGACCATTACATTGCCAATGGCGTCCGTGCGGATATCATCTGCAAGGGGCTTTGCCTTTTTGAGCACAAACTCGCGCACTGCGTCCTCGCAGCCCGACGGACCGGGCAGCGCACACAGCGTTTTCAGCAGTTCGGTCATGCTTCCACCTCCCCGTCAAAGTCGCACAGGAACCGATACATCAACTCCGCCACGTCCTCCACATCAGACGTTTTGACCACCTCGACCGGCGTGTGCATGTATTTCTCCGGGATGGACAACAGCGCAGTCGCAATGCCATGCGCGACGATCTGCATGGTCCACGCGTTTGTGCCCGTGTTACCCTCCATGACCTCAAGCGAATAGTCGATATCATTGGCTTTTGCGGTTTTGACCAGCCGCTTGGTCAGCCCGCGGTGCAAATTCGGACCCACACCGATAGCTGGGCCGCTTCCCAGCTCGAACACGCCGTCTGACGGGCCATCGGGCGTTTTACCATGTGTCACATCCACCGCAATGGCATATTCCGGCTGCACCGCAAACGCACCAGTCTGCGCGCCGAGTCCGGTGACCTCTTCCTGCGCGCTGATAAGCACCGTGACATTGCAGCGGCGTTTTTTGTGCTTTTTCAGCTTTTCCAGTGCAAGCAGAATCGCAGCCACGCCCGCGCAGTCGTCCAGACATTTGCTGCACACCTGCCCGCCAAGCAGCTTCACCGGCCGCTGCGCAAACACGATTGGCATGCCGACGCGGATTTTCTCTTTGGCATTTTCCAGACCGGTATCGATCAGCATCTGGTCGATCGGCACCGCCTTATCCTGCTCGCCTGCTTTCAACAGGTGCGGCGGCATACAGCTGACCACGCCGTACAGCGGCTCATCCGCCAGAATAGTCACTTCGGTAGCGAGCAGCATGCGCGGATCGACGCCGCCGACCGGTGCAAAGCGCAAAAAGCCGCCGTCCAGCACCTCGGTAACAACAAAGCCAATCTGGTCAAGGTGCGCATCCAGCAGCACGGTTTTTGCGTACTTGCGGCCGCAACTCTTATAACCCAACACGTTGCCGTTGTGATCCACTTCCACCGTATCGCACAGCGGACGCAGCAAGTCAGCAACAGCCTGCGCCGCCTGTTCTTCAAACCCGCTCACCGCCGGCAGCGCGCACAGCGTATGCAAGGTTTTCTCTATCTGCAAGGAACATTCCTCCTTTTTCGATTTATGGACGAACAATCGCCCACCAGCAGACTATATTATACCCTTTTCCTCTTCCGGAAACAATACGACATCCTCAGTGATAAACAGATTTTGCGTCCTATTTTTCTCTTCCGTATATTCTGCAAAGAAAACTTTGCAAATCCTCTTGACAAGTTTACTTGGTATGGTATACTAGGAGCGCAAAGAATACTTGGCACAAGAAGGATAGAGATAGAGAGGTACTTTTCATGAACAAAGAAGAAATTTTAGCAAAGAGTCGCAAAGAAAATAATGATGAAGGCAAAAAAAATGCAGAAAACAAGGGTAGAGAAATCGGCATTGTCTCATTTCTGATCGTCTTGGTTTTTCTCTTGATTTTCAACATGTGCAACGGACAATCAAACGATTCACTGGCCGCCGTTTTTTGGTCTTATGTTGCGGCCGAATCCTATCCCCGCTACCGGTTCAGCAAAGATAAAACGCTGTTGGTGACCGCTATTGCTGGTGGTTTCCTTTCTATCGCCAACCTCATCACCTATGTAATGCGTGTGGTGGGGTGAGCAATGAACGACAAACTGATTTTACACAACCGTTTGAAAGAAGCGCGCAGCGAGAAAAAGCTGTCACAAGCGCAGCTTGCTGAATTGGTCGGTGTGTCGCGCAATACCATCAGCTCAATCGAAACCGGACAGTTTAATCCCACAGCCAAGCTTGCGCTGATCCTGTGTATTGCGCTGGATAAAAAATTTGAAGACCTATTTTACTTTGAGTAACAGAAAACGGCTGCAAACACAGCCGTTTTTTTGTCACAGCAATCGCAGCGCCAAAATTTGTTCAATCGGTATAATCGCGTCATCTGCAAGCACAAGTTGCTTCTCAAGCTCCCGTACCTTACACACCCGGCCGCGTACCGTTACATAAGCGCCCCCCGTTTTTTTGCTGTCCGGCACAAAATACGTGATCTCAACCGCCGGGCGCTCGGCCAGTCGTTCCCGCAGTTGACCGATGCGTATGTTCAGTTCTGCAATCACGCCTTCATCCAGCTCCGGGCGCGTCTGTGTCAGCCGCGCAGTCTCTGAGACCGCATCACTGTGCCCGGTCAGCGCAGCAAAAGGCGCAAACTGTGCCGCACGGCTGAGCCGCGGCATAGGTGGATGCCGTACAGAAACCGGCCGCTGTCGTCCGAGCAAGTCGGCATACGTCTTCTGTATCTGTTCCCTATTCATGCCTTGTGACCTCCGATCTGACCGTTACGCGCACGTGTCGTCGCAGCTTCCTGTAAATCCATGCCCTTTAGGATGGCGTTTTTCCCGAACTTGCGCTTTATGGACAAAATTGCCTGCTGCATCTGCTGCTCCCGCGCTAACGCAACAGCCTGCTCCCTCTCCTTTTGCTGTCGCACGGCATAGTCCGTGAACAGGTCGAGCTGTTCATACTGCGGCCTGCTTGCCATCGCTTCATCTGCATCCCGTAAATGGTTGGCTGACAGAGACAGCCGCCGCACGAGCAAGGCAGGCTGCACCGCATGATCGTACGACTCCAGCACCGCTTCTGTCAGCCGTCGCGCCGAGTTGGTATGTTCACCAAGACTTGCCGTACCATGCGCGTGCTTTGGCACAGTGCGGCCATAATGATCGGTCACAATCGGGCCATGATACTGTGCGCGCCGTTCAGGATCGGTTAGGCTTACACGGTCATAGCCCACAGTCAGCACAACCTGATCGGTCATCAAATGCTTTTCGACCAGATCAAGCGCCAGCAGGTCTACCATCTCGCGCAGTACCAGCCGCGCATCCGCAAACGAATACGGTTCCTGCAATACCTGCCCGGACACAACACTCTTTTCCGCTGGGCGGTATGCTTTGATCTCCGCCATCGTGCAGGATTCCACACCCCATGCGTGGTCGATCAGCAGTTCAGCGTTCACACCGAACAAACGGTACAGCAGTTCCTCGTTATAATAATCCTGCGGCGCACCCAGTGAACACCGCGCGATATCGCCCATGGTATACAATCCACGCTGCTCCAGCTTGCGGGCGTAGCCACGCCCGACCCGCCAGAAATCGGTCAGCGGTCGATGCGTCCACAGCTGTTCCCTGTAAGTCTGTTCATCAAGCTGCGCGATGCGGATGCCGTCTTTGTCCGGCGCGGTATGCTTAGCAACAATATCCATTGCTACCTTGGCCAGATACAGGTTTGTACCAACACCTGCCGTGGCTGTCAGGCCAGTCGTCCGCACAATATCGCGCACGATGCGCGCGGCCAACTCCCGTGCTGTTACCCCATAATGCGGCAAATAGGTGGTCGCATCGATAAACACCTCGTCGATCGAATAAACATGAATATCCTCGGGCGCAATGTATTTCAGATAAATCTCATAAATCCGTGTACTCCACGCGATATAATGCGCCATCTTTGGCACCGCAGTCAGAAAATCCACTGCAAGCGCCGGGTCACGCCGCAGCGCAGTATCATCCCATGACTTGCCGGTCAGTTGGTGTCCGGGCGCGCGATATTGCCGCTGCCGGTTGACCTCATCCAACCGTTGGATTACCTCAAACAGACGTGCCCGTCCTGCAATACCGTGTGCCTTAAGCGAGGGCGAAACTGCAAGGCAAATCGTCTTTTCCGTGCGGCTGGTGTCCGCTACGACCAGATTGGTTGTCAGTGGATCCAGTCCACGCTCGACACATTCGACCGATGCATAGAAGGATTTCAAATCGATCGCAAGATACATGCGCGTGGGACATGTCTCTGCCTGCATGCTGCTGCCCCCTTCCCATTTCCTATGTGCTTTCAGTATATCACATCCCCATCGCAAAAGCAAACATTTGTTCGCATTTTGGGATACGTACTTTTTTCCAGCCAGCAACGGTTGCTTACATGTTCCAACTGTGCGCGATGAATCCATCCTTTTTCTCACAGTTTCCTTGTCTCGCGGCGCAATCATTGCTATAATATAGAAAAGCGAAGCGGGCGCATCCCACCGTCGTGATGATCTACACGATTCGCACCCGCCAGACTGATTTCCCAATAATATTGAGCATGTCCCCTATCATCATAGATCGTGAAAGGAAGGTTCATTATGGCACGGAAAAAAGCGGATCCTTTGAAAGAGGCAGCGGCTGCCGCTCCGGCTGCAGAAACCAAAGCAGCCTCTGTGGCGGATGTACCGGCAGAAAAATCGGCGCCTATTCCAGAAACACCGGAAAAAGCAGCGTCCGTTACCGAAAAAGCGACTGATGCTGCGCCTGTTGCTGAACAGGCCAAACCCGCTGTAAAGAAGGCTGCAACCCGCAAGAAAACGGCATCTGCCACGAAAAAAGCCACTGCTGCCACAAAGAAGGCCGCAGCTGAAAAGAAGGCCGCAGCTGAAAAGAAGGTAACTGCCGCTAAGAAGGCTGCATCCGCTGAAAAGAAAACTGCGTCCGCCGAGAAGAAAACAACCACTACAAAGAAAAAGACGACCACTGCGAAAAAGACAACCGAGGCTCCCAAAGCTGCATCTATTGTAGAGGAGGCTAACACCGTGAATGTAATGTCCGACCTGCCCCGCAGAAGTGTGGCGTTCATCGGCTCGGAATGCCATCCCTTTGTCAAGACCGGCGGTTTGGGTGACGTCATGTATGCCCTACCGCGCGAACTGGTACGCCTCAACTGTGACGTTCGTGTCATCCTGCCGCGCTATGCCTGCATCCCCCAGCAGTATCAGGACAAGATGGTCTACCGCGGCGAATTTTACATGGATTTGGGGAGAACCGGCCGTGAGTACTATGTGGGCATCATGGAGTACATCTGCGATGGCGTAGTGTATGACTTCATCGACAATCAGGACTTCTTCTCTTGGGGCAAACCCTATACCAATCTGGTTGACGACATCCCGAAGTATTGCTTCTTCAGCAAGGCTGCGCTGGCTGCGCTGAACTACATGGACTGGATTCCGGACATCATCCATTGCCACGACTGGCAGGCGGGTCTTGTACCGGTTTGCCTGCGCACACTGTTCAAGGATTCTCCGGTCGGCCGCGCTAAATCTGTTATCACGATCCATAACCTGCGCTTCCAGGGCATTTACAATATTCCGACTATCCAATGCTGGTCCGGCCTACCCGATGAAGTATTCGGTATGGGCGCACTCCAGCAGGATTATGTCAATGCCAACATGCTCAAAGGCGGTCTTGCCTATGCAGACCGCATCACCACCGTCAGCGGCACCTATGCGTGGGAAATCCAGACCAGCGAATATGGCGAGACACTGGAAAACCACCTGCGCTACCACAGCGGCAAGCTGCGCGGCATCGTCAACGGTATCGACTACGGCATGTGGAATCCGGAAACCGACCCCGCTCTGGCAGTCAATTATGGTCTGGGCAACGTTCTTGATCACAAGATGGAAAATAAACTGGCTCTGCAAAAGGAACTCGGTTTGGAGCAGGACGAAGGCAAGTTTGTCATCGGCCTGATCTCCCGACTGACCAACCAGAAAGGCCTCGATCTGGTCAACGCCATCATTCCGCAGGTGCTGGACGGCAACACCCAAATCGTTGTGCTGGGCACAGGCGACAAGCAATACGAAGATGCGTTCCGCTACTATGAAGATACTTACCGCGGTACGTTCTGCGCTTGTATCCAGTATGATGAATCCCGTGCACACCGCATCTACGCGGGCGCGGATGCACTGCTCGTTCCCTCCCGCTTTGAGCCTTGCGGCCTGACCCAGCTCAACGCCATGCACTATGGCACACTGCCCATTGTCCGCGAAACCGGCGGCCTGAAGGATACGGTTGAACCTTATAATGAATTCAGCGGTGACGGCAACGGCTTCACCTTCGACCGCTATGAATCCGGCTTACTGCTCGATGCCATCAACCGCGCGAAAACCGTTTACTTCAACAACCGCTATCACTGGGATGAGGTTGTCCAGCGCGATATGGCCAAGGATGTCTCTTGGGAAAACTCGGCAAAGCAATACAAGAATTTGTATTTGGAACTGACCCCTTGGTGAGCGTCAATACACATGGCTGCCATGTCATCACCGAGCCTATCTCCCAATAGCAGAATAGAATACAAATAGACAACATACCCCCTGATGCAAATCATTGCATCAGGGGGTATTGCTATATTACACAATATGCACGCTGTCCGCATAGACCTTATCGTAGTCGGACAGTCTTTTTATTTCTTCGTCGTGCTGCCAAAGCCACCCACGCGCTGGCCGTCTGCATCATCATCCTCTGTGATGCCAAACGGCAGGAAAATACCCTGCGCAAAGCCCTCGCCCGCGCTTACCGCAAGCGTTCTTCCCTGCCGGTTGCAATTAGTCATCTTAACAAAGATATGGCCTTCGTTCTCAGCAAAGTAATAATCGCTGTCAATGATACCAACCGTGTTGTCCATCTGCAAACGGTACTTGAAACCCAGTCCAGAGCGCGGATACAACTGCAGAACCCAACCGTCCGAAATCTCGACACGCACACCGGTCGGGATCAGAATGGTTTCATGCGGAACGAGCGAAAAGGCCTCGGGCGCAAAAAAGTCATATCCTGCCGAGCCTACGGTTGCACGGCGCGGCATGCGGATCTTCTGGTAAACCGCCTTAGCGTCACTGACGCTACACCCTGTCGCATTGCACCAGTCCGTAGTGAACTGTTTTTCCGATACCTTATGAAATTTCGCTACCTTCTGCATAATTTCCATCCTTCTTTATCTTAATTTTGATCCAGCAGGACGATCGTATGTGATGCGCGTGTTTTCTGCACGTCAATCACGCGCTGATTGGCGCTGCCCCGCCAGTGCAGCAGCGGATCGGCCTGCGCCTGTATAAACCGGCCGTCCACTACAACGTCAACATTATCCAGCAACGGGAGGTCTTCGATCTCTTCCCACGCATAACCAGTATACAACCAAATGGTCTTGTCTGGCAAGCGCTGCCGCACACGCGCACACAGAACAGCTATATCCGACCGGTTGGCCGGGAACAGCGGATCACCGCCGGACAGCGTCAGTCCGGCAATATACTCCGGCGCGAGTGCTTCGAACAGTTCGTCTTCTGCCTCCCGGTCAAAGGGCAGACCACCGTCCGCATCCCATGTGATCGGATTGTGGCAACCCGGGCAGGCATGTCCACAGCCCGCAACCCAGAGTACGACGCGCAGTCCCTCGCCGTTTTTCATATCATCCTTTGTGATGTCGTGATAACGCATTTACATGCTTTTCCTTTCTGCGATCTCAGCCATTTTGGCGTCGTTCAGACGGGTGTCGCCCTTCACACGCGAATAGGACAGGTAGCCATTCATTCGGTCGATTTTGGTCAGGTTGCGACTGCCGCACTTCGGGCAAACGTCCATTGCAAGTTCCTCGTGCCCACAATCATCACAGTAAGACAGCGACAGGTTCACGCCTTCGTAATATCCCAGCTTCATTGCGCGGCGCACGAGCGCACGAATCGCTTCGAGATTATAGTCGATCGGATATTTGACATACTGGATCTTACCGCCATTGCACAGGTTCCAGAACCGGCCCTCCAGATCCTGCTTTTGGATCGGCGTAAGATCCTCGGACACATGGCAATGGAAGCTGTTGGAGACATACGGACGATCGGACACGCCCTCGATGATACCGTACTTGCGACGGAACTGCTCAACCTGCAAGCCGCACAGGCTTTCTGCGGGCGTGCCGTAGATGGCATACAGATTGCCATCCTCTTTTTTGAACTGCGCAACCTTTTCGTTGATATATTGCAGCGTATCAAGCGCAAACTGTCCATCCTCAACGAGCGACTTGCCATTATACAGCCGCTGCAATTCGTTGAGCGCGGTGATACCGAAAGATGCCGTCGCGGTTTTCATGATCGGCTTGATCTTGTCGGATGGTTTGAGATGACCACCGTAAAAACCACCTTCGCAATATGCCAGCGGATTGGTGGATGCGCGCATCTCACCGAGATACGCATAGGTGCGGATATGCAGACGACGAATCAGTTCAAGGTAATAATCAAGCACCTCATGGAAGTCGCGGTTTTCCTGCTGCGCCTTGGCATAGATCATCGGCAGGTGCAGCGACACCGCGCCAATGTTCCAGCGGCCGATAAATACAGGCTTGTCCTCATCATCCGCCGGCTCCATGCCACCGCGTTCATACCACGGTGACAGGAACGCACGGCAGCCCATCGGGCTGATGATCGCGCCATACTTTTTATACATGGAAGGAACATAGCCCTCGCCCGTCAGGCTGAGCCAGTCCGGATACATCGCCTTGGACGAGCAGAGAATACCCGCCTCGAACACGTCCTCCAATTCCTTGCCCGGCCCATGCAGATTCTCGTCATACAGGAACACGATTTTCGGGAACAGTACGGGCTTTTTCTGTCCCTTCTTGCCTTGTCCCTTGCGGCGGACATTGAGCATCGTGATCGACGCGAGCTTGGCAAAGCGGCCGGTGCCGGTACCCATCGTCATGGTGATGAACGGATAGTCGCCGCGGCTGGACGCAACCGTATTGAACTTGTACTCCCAGCCCTGGAAGCCCTGCTCGAAGTCGTTGAGGATATCCGCCATGACCTCTTTTTCGACCGTCTCCGCATCCAAGCCCAGACGGGTGTACTTCTCGGTCAGCATTTTGTAGCTGCGCTCGGCATACGGCTCGAGTAGCAAGTCGACCGACGGTACAGTAAAGCCGCCGTACTGCTGGCTGGCCGCCGATAGCACAATATCACCGATGACATCGAACGCGACGTTCAGCGTCTTTGGCTCGTTGTACCACAAGTTGCCCATCTCGAAGCCGCCTTCGAGCACATGCTGCACATCAAACAGGCAGCAGTTCATCGTATCGCGGCGCGCAGACATGTCATGCACATAGATATAGCCGTCCCGGCAAGCCTGTAATTCCTCAGTATTCATGAAAAATTTCTGATACAGCTCCTTGTTGAGCTGGTTGAAGATCAGGCTGCGCTTGGTGGATACAAGCGCGGAATCCGTATTGGAGTTCTCCTTGTCGCCGATATACATGATCGACTGGCTCTTTTTATACACGCTGTCCAGCATGCCGACAAAATCCTGCTTGTAGTTGCGGTAATCGCGATAGCTCTTAGCGACCTCGGGACGCACGGCTTCGAGAGCAGCCTCGACAATGTTGTGCATCTGCCAAATCTGTACCTCGGTCATGCCGTGGTCGCGAATATAGCTTTCAACATGATCGCAGATAGCCTGCAGTTCTTCCTCCGTAAAGGTATACAAAACGCGGTTT
>DXDE01000025.1 GCA_019115615.1 Candidatus Agathobaculum merdavium
GCGTGCCCTCGGGCAGCACTTCGCCGGTCTCGGGATCGATGATCTCAGCAATGAAGTGGTCTTCGTTGATATGCATGCCGGACTGTGCCGAGCACTCGAAGCTGACGCCCGGGCCGGACAGTTCGGTCAGACCGTAAATATCATATGCCTTGATGCCCAGCGTGTTCTGGATATCCTGACGCATTTCCTCGCTCCATGCCTCCGCGCCGAAGATACCGGCCTTGAGCGGGATATCCTCGGGGCTCATGCCCATTTCCTTCATCGTCTCGCCGAGGTAAGCGGCGTAGGACGGGGTGCAGCACAGAATCGTCGCGTTCAGATCCTTGATGAACATGATCTGGCGCTCGGTGTTGCCGGACGAGGTCGGGATGGTCAGGCAGCCGACCTTATGGCTGCCGCCGTTCAGGCCGGGGCCGCCGGTGAACAGGCCGTAGCCGTAGGACACCTGGCAAACGTCCTCATCCGTGCCGCCCGCCGCGACGATCGCGCGCGCGCAGCAGTCCTCCCATAGGTCGATGTCGTGCTGGGTGTAGAAGGCGACGACGCGCTTGCCGGTCGTGCCCGAGGTCGACTGGATGCGCACGCAGTCCTTGAGCGGGCGCGCGACCAGACCGTACGGGTAGGCTTTACGCAGGTCGTCCTTGGTGACGAAGGGCAGCTTGTGCAGGTCTTCCACGCCCTTGATATCATCCGGCGTCAGACCCTTCTCTTCCATCTTTTTGCGGTAGTAGGGCACATTGTCCCATACGTTGCGCACCTGCTTGACCAGGCGCTCGTTCTGCCATGCCAGGATCTGCTCCCGGCTGGCGCACTCGATTTCAGGCTGATAATAGCGTTCCATTGGCAATTCGGTTCCTTTCAGACCCGCAGCGCGGCGGGGGATTTTACACAAGGGGAAATGTCAGCCGTTGCGGCCCAGCTGGAAGGCGCGGCGGTTGAGTTCGAGGAATTTGGCGGGCACGCTCTGCTCAAGCGCGGTCAGCCACTCTTCCTCGGAGAAATCGAAATAATTAGACAGGTGGCCCATCAGCACGATGTTGACCGCCTTTGACGAACCCGCTTGCTCGGCGAGGCCGAGCGCGTCGAACGCGTCGACGTCCACACCGGCGGCCTGCATCTTCTCGACGAGGTTCTCCGGATAGGCGGCAGCGCCGGTGATGACCGGCATCGGGTTGATCTTCTGGGTGTTGACGACGACCTTGCCGCCTTTTTTCAGGTATTCCGTCCAGCGGGCGGCTTCGAGCAGCTCGAAGGACACGATAAAGTCGGCCTCGCCCTTGTCAATAACAGGGGAGTAGACCTTGTCGCCGAAGCGGACATAGGTGACGACGCTGCCGCCGCGCTGGCTCATGCCGTGTACCTCGGAGACCTTGATGTCATAGCCGCGGGTCAGCAGCAGGCGGCCGAGCAGCTTAGAGGCCAGCAGGCTGCCCTGTCCGCCGACGCCGACGATCATGATGTTTTTCGTTTCCATGTTCAGTCCTCCTTGGGCGCGTGCAGGGCGTCGAATTTGCAAAGCTGTTCGCAGACACCGCAGCCGGTGCACAGCGTATTGTCGATCTCGGCCTTGCCGCTGGTCATCGAAATGGCCGGGCAGCCGATCTTCATGCACATCTTGCAGCTCATGCACTTGGTCGCGTCGACCACGAGCGGCTTTTTGTGCTTGACGTATTTGAGAAGCGCGCACGGACGGCGGGCGATGATGACCGAAGGCTCATCCGCGGCCAGCTCTTCCTTGATGACCTTGTCGCAGGCGTCGAGGTCGTACGGGTCGACCACGCGCACGCGGTTGATGCCGACCGCGCGGCACAGCGTCTCGAGGTCGATCTTTGTGCAGGGGTCGCCCTTGAGGTTGAAGCCGGTCGTCGGGTTCTGCTGATGGCCGGTCATGCCGGTGATCGAGTTGTCGAGGATGATAACGGTCGCGTTCGACTCGTTATAGGCGATATTGACAAGGCCGGTGATACCCGAGTGCATGAAGGTCGAATCACCGATAACGGCAACCGACTTGCGGGCGTCGCCGCCGCCCTTCAGGAAGCCATGCAGGCCGGAGACCGATGCGCCCATGCAGAGCGTGGAATCCAGCGCGGAGAGCGGGGGCACAGCGCCCAGCGTATAGCAGCCGATGTCGCCCAAAACCGTGATCTTGTTCTTCGCGAGCGTGTAGAACAGGCCGCGGTGCGGGCAGCCCGCGCACATAACCGGCGGACGGGCGGGGATATTCTCCTCCAGCTTTGCGCCCATATCCGGCACAGCGCCCAGCTTTGCCGCGACGAGGTTCTGGCTCAGCTCGTCGATGCAGGAGAACGCGTCCTTGCCGAGCGGGTCAAGACCGAGGTTGTGGCAGTGGTCTTCGATAAAGCCGTCCAGCTCTTCGACGACAACCAGCTTGTCGACGCCTGCCGCAAAGTCGCGGATTTTCTGCACCGGCATCGGCCAGATCATGCCCAGCTTGAGCACCGGGTACTTGTCGCCGCAGACCTCCTTGACGTACTGGTAGCTGGTCGACGAGGTGATAATGCCCATCGACTTGTCCGTGCCGTCCTCAATGCGGTTGACATCGGCGGTCTCCGCCCATGCGGTCAGGTCGGCGGTGCGCTGCTCGACGACCGGGTGGCGGCGCTTGGCGTTGCCCGGCATCATGATGTACTTCGCGCCGTTCTTCTCATAGGGCTTGGCGGGGCGCTCGGGGCGCTCGCCCGTCTCGACGACGCTCTGCGAGTGCGATACACGGGTGCACATCTTGAGCAGCACGGGCGTGTCGTATTGCTCGGACAGCTCAAAGGCCAGCTTGGTAAAGGCGAGGGCTTCGGCGGAGTTCGCCGGTTCGAGCATGGGGATTTTGGATGCTTTCGCGTAGTGGCGGGAGTCCTGCTCGTTCTGGGACGAGTGCATGCCCGCGTCATCGGCCACGCCGATAATCATGCCGCCGTTAACACCCGTGTAGGACAGGGTGAACAGCGGGTCGGCCGCGACGTTCAGGCCGACGTGCTTCATGCCGCAGAAGCTGCGGCAGCCGGCGAGCGACGCGCCGAAGGCCGCTTCGGTCGCGACCTTTTCGTTGGGCGCCCACTCGGCGTAGATTTCGGGGTACTTGGCAGCGGCCTCGGTGATCTCGGTACTCGGCGTGCCGGGATAGCTGGAGACAAAGCTGCAGCCTGCCTCATAGAGGCCGCGGGCAACGGCTTCGTTGCCCAGCATCAGCGTTTTCATGTTGTCATTCCTCCTGTGCAATAGGTTTTATGCGATCAGGCACGGCGAAATGCCGCGTCTTGTCCCGCAGGGTTGCCGAAAAAGTGGATTTGCCCGCCGCCGGACCGGCGGGCGAGGGATTACAGTGTGTTGTCGGTCTGTTCGCCGATCGAATCCTTGACCTTGACGACGACCGTGCGCTCGTAGCAGGAAAAGACCTGCGCAATGTGTTTTTCCTCCGGCGCAGGGGTCAGCAGGCTGACGACCGGCACAATGACCAGCCCTGCCAGCATGCAGAACGCGCCCGCGTTGATGGGGGACTGCAAAACCGTCGGGAAATGCGAGCCGACGAAAATGTTCGCCAGCATCACGACCGTTGAAAAGACAAAGCAGACGATGCAGGCAGCCTTGGAGGTGCGCTTCCAGTACAGGCCGTACAGGAAAGGGGCGAGGAACGCGCCTGCCAGCGCGCCCCAGCTGACGCCCATCAGCTGCGCGATGAAGGTGACGCTCGAATTATACTGGATGAGTGCCAGAACGACCGAGATTGCAATGAACACCACAATCAGCAGCCGCATGACCTGCACTTGCCGTTTCTCCTGCATATCCTTTACCATTGTGTCCTTGATGAAGTCGAGCGTCAGCGTCGAGCTGGACGCAAGCACGAGCGAGGACAGCGTCGACATCGAGGCCGAAAGCACCAGAATGACCACGACCGCGATCAGGAACGAAGAAAGCCCCTCGAGCATGGACGGGATGATGGAGTCATAGCCGTTTGCGGCGACCAGCTCGGGTGTCGAGAACAGCCGGCCGAAGCCGCCGAGGAAGTAGCAGCCGCCCGCGACGACAAAGGCGAACAGCGTGGAAATAATCATGCCTTTGTCGATCGCCTTTTCGCTGCGGATGGCGTAGAATTTTTGCACCATCTGCGGCAGGCCCCATGTGCCGAGGCTGGTCAGCAGCACGACGCCGAGCAGACCGACCGGGTCGGGGCCGAAGAAGGAGGCGAACACGCCCGGGGTCGTGCTCGTCGCGGGGTCGGACACCTTGGCGAGGCTGTCCAGCGCGGCGAGGAAGCCGCCTTGTCCCTTCAGCACCGCACCGATCACCGCGCAGATGCCGACGATCATGATGATGCCTTGGATAAAGTCGTTGATGGCGGTCGCCATATAGCCGCCCGCGATGACGTATACACCGGTCAGCACGGCCATGACGATCACGCAAACCGCATAGTCGATATGGAAGGCCATGCCGAACAGGCGGCTCAGGCCGTTATAGAGCGAAGCGGTATAAGGGATGAGGAAAATAAAGATGATGGCGGACGACGCCAGTTTCATGCCGCGGCTCTGGAAGCGCGCGGCAAAGAACTGCGGCATGGTCGCGGAGTTCAGGTGCTGGGTCATGACGCGGGTGCGGCGGCCGAGCACCGCCCACGCGAGCAGCGAGCCTAAAATCGCGTTGCCGATGCCCGCCCACGTTGCGGCGATGCCGTATTTCCAGCCGAACTGGCCGGCATAGCCGACAAAGACGACGGCCGAGAAGTAGCTCGTGCCGTAGGCGAAGGCGGTCAGCCACGGGCCGACTGAGCGGTCGCCGAGCACGAAGCCCGCGACGTTGTTGGCGTGGTGGCGGCAGCTCAGGCCGATGGCGATCATCACGCCAAAGAACAGGATCAGCAGGGACAGTTTAATCAGCAGATCGGACATGGGTGGATACCTCGTTTGCTTGTATTTCTCTTTTGCGGGGGTCAGTGCGTGGTCTGCTCCTCGACCAGACGGGCACCGCAGTATTTTTCACGCAGCACCGGCTTTTCAATTTTGCCGGTGGGGTTTCTGGGGATGCGGTCGAAGATGACCTTGCGCGGGCGCTTGTAGCGCGGCAGCTTCTTGCAGAACTGGTTGATCTCGTCCTCGGTGCAGGTTTCGCCCTCGGTCACTTCGATGATCGCCGCGGCGATCTCGCCCAGACGCTGGTCGGGCAAGCCGATAACGGCAACATCGTGGATCTTGGGGTTGTGGCGCAGGAAGTCCTCGATCTGGACGGGGTACAGGTTCTCGCCGCCCGAGATGATAACGTCCTTCTTGCGGTCGACCAGATAGATAAAGCCGTCCTCATCCGTGCGCGCCATGTCGCCCGTATAGAGCCAGCCGTCTTTCAGCACTTCGGCTGTGGCCTTGGGGTTCTTATAATAGCAGACCATAACGCCCGGGCCCTTGACGATCAGCTCGCCAACCTCGCCCTGTTTGACGTCGCCTCCCTGCTCGTCGACAATGCGGGCCTGCCACTGGTAGCCCGGCTTGCCGATTGCGCCGACCTTGTCGACGTTCTCGACGCCCAGATGCACGCAGCCCGGGCCGATCGACTCGGACAGGCCGTAGTTGGTGTCGTACTGGTGGTGCGGGAAGATTTTGAGCCAGCGGTGGATCATGCTCTGCGGCACGGGCTGTGCGCCGATGTGCATCAGCCGCCACTGGTCGAGCATGTAGTGGCCGAGGTCGATGCGGCCGGATTCGATCGCCTCGAGGATATCCTGACACCACGGGACAAGCAGCCAGACGATCGTGCATTTTTCCTCGGTGACCGCGCGCAAAATCCATTCGGGCTTGACGCCGCGCAGCAAGACCGCCTTGCTGCCCGAAACCAGCGAGCCGAACCAGTGCATTTTCGCGCCCGTATGGTAGAGCGGCGGGATGCACAGGAACACATCGTCGCGCGTCTGGCCGTGGTGCTTCTGCTCGGTCAGGCACGAGCCGAGCAGCGAGCGGTGCTTGTGCAGGATGGCCTTGGGGAAGCCGGTCGTGCCGGAGGAGAAGTAGATCGCCGCATCGTCCTCCTTGGTCAGCGCGACCGGAGGCGCGCTCGACGAGCAGAACTCCACCAGACGGCAGCAGTCCTCGGCGTAGGCGGGCACGTCGCGCCCGACAAAGAACAGCAGCTTCACGCCCGTGATTTTATCAATGATCGGGTCCATACGGGAGGTAAATTCCGGACCGAACACAAGTACCTCGACGTCGGCCAGATCGAGGCAATACTCGATCTCGTCGCTCGAATAGCGGAAGTTCATCGGCACCGCGACGCAGCCCGCCTTGAGGATGCCGAAATACAGCGGCAGCCATTCGAGGCAGTTCATCAGCAGGATGCCGACCTTTGCCCCGCGACCCAGCCCGCGGCTGAGCAGCAGGTTGGCGAAGCGGTTGGCCTTGCGCTCGAAATCCTTCCACGTCATTTCCCGGCGATACGGCGCGTCGGGGCGTGCGCTCTCGATCAGGCTATAATCGCGCCAGGTGACGGCGGCGTCGCGCTCTTCCGAAGGGTTGATCTCAACCAGCGCAATATCCGAGCCGTACAGCCGTGCATTGCGTTCCAGAAAATCCGTAATGACCATATGTATCTCCTTTTTTTTCGGCGGTTTGGGAATAAAAAAACGCCCTCTGCATCATGCAGAGGACGAGAATGACCCGTGGTACCACCTCTATTTGCCGCCAAAGACGGCCTCAGCAGGGCCAAAAAGCCCCCTGCGCTGTAACGGGCGCCCCCGTTGCCGCTTACTGTACTGTTCAGCGGACCGCTCCGGAAGGTATTCCGTCGCCGCGTCTGTGCTGCCTTACACCAGCCGGCAGCTCTCTGCGCCAGAGGGACGGGACGTACTTGGTTCCTTCATCGCGTTATTACTATTCACTCGCTACTTTATCACTTTTATCTACTAAAGTCAATAAGAAACACAAAAATTTACGGAATCTTTTTCTGGGTCTGAAAACCGTTGACCGTCATGTGGGCAACGGCCGTGCCTAGATCGTCGGTAATCGCAACCGTATAGAAGCAGGTCGAGCGGCCGGAGCGGACGCAGGTTGCCTCGGCCAGCACCTCGCTGCCCTTGGCGGGGGACAGGAAGGTGATATCGTGCTGCAGCGAGACGGTGACGTGTTCCGCAAAAGCGTTGACCGCCACGGCAAAGGCGAAGTCTGCCAGCGTGAAGAGCGCGCCGCCCTGCGGCGTACCGGCGGCGTTGAGGTGATGGGGCTGCAGCTTCATGGCGCAAATGGCATGGCCGGGTTCGGCCAGCCGGATCTCGCAGCCGGCGGCTTCGGTGGCGAAGCGGTCGCCGGCAAAGGTTGCGCGGATCTGCTCGAGGGATGGCATGTGGGATTCCTTCTTTCCGGGGTTGGACGAATATTTTTTCGCGTTGCTGTATAAAAATGTAGCACAAAAAGCGGCGTGCTGTAAAGAGAAAACCGGTAAAAATTTTGTCCGGCATGGCGAAATGCGTAAAAAATTGCCAAGGCATGCGTCGCATAATATGGGCAATTCCTGTCATACTACCTGTACAACCAGAAATTGTGTATGGGAGGGAACGCGTCAATGAAGGCAACCGGCATTGTACGCCGTATTGATGACCTGGGTCGTGTGGTCATTCCGAAGGAGATCCGCCGCACGCTGCGAATCCGTGAGGGCGACCCGCTCGAGATTTTCACCGACCGCGACGGCGAGGTCATCTTCAAAAAATATTCCCCGATGGGGGAACTGGGCGCGGTCGCGGGCGAGCTGGCGGAAGCACTCGCACGCACCGCGGGGCTCAGCTGTGCGATCTGTGACCGCGACGCGGTCATCGCAGCGGCGGGCGGCGCAAAGAAGGATCTGCTGGAAAAGCGTCTGTCCGCCGGCATGGAACAGCTGATGGAGCAGCGCGCGGTCTATGAGTGCGGTATGGATGGGGACAGCGAGCTGACCGTGACCGATTCGGACGCATATCACGTGGTCGTCGCCGTGCCCATTCTGGCAGAGGGCGACGTCAGCGGCTGCGTAGCTTACGTCAGCGAGGACGAGAACATGACCGCGACCGAGGTGACGGTCAAGCTGTGCCAGACGGCCGCGCAGTTCATGGCGCGCCGCGTAGCGGTATAATTATATAATAAGGAGGGAACAGCATGCAGGACAAGCGCAAGCCCGAACGGGAACCCCGCGCTTTCCCGGCGTATGACGACGCGGCGCATATCGATTCGGCAGCGGTCGCACCTATCCCGCCGTGGACGCAGGACGCGCCCCCGCGCGGCGACCCTGCCGCGACGGCCTATACCGAGATGTACTGCCAGAAACCCAAGGAAAAGCATTGAATAAAGCGGCCGGCGCCCCTGTGGCGCCGGTCTTTTGCGTGCGCCCGCACACATTCTGTAACAGATGGGAAAAGCAGGAAAACCGGCTTTGTTCACAAAAGCAGTAGAGAAATGCCCATGACTTTATCAAGGCTTGTAAAGTTTTTTTGGATTATTTGTGAATTTTTTTGCGTTTTGGGCTTGCTTCCAAGGTATAAAAAACAGTATAATCTACTTTGTAAGACTGCGCGCTTGCACAGCCTGACAATCCCTTTATGAAGATGGAGCAGCGCCCACGCCGGCGCCGCTCTTCTTGCGCAAAAAAACAGAGAGGTGAAAAACATGGTGTATTCGTTCCGTGGCGGCATTCACCCCGGTACTCATGCAGATCCGGGCTACAAGGCCGCGACAAACACCAAGCCGATCGAGAAGCTGGCATTGCCGGATCAGGTGATCCTGCCGGTTTCCATGCACATCGGCGCCCCGGCCAAGCCGATCGTATCGGTCGGCGATACCGTGGATCTGGGACAGCCCATCGCGGAAGCCGGCGGCTTCGTCAGCGCTCCTGTCCATGCGACCGTGTCCGGTAAGGTAAAGGCGATCGAGCCGCGCCTGCACCAGAACGGCAGCAAGGTCCTGTCGATCATTATTGAAAACGACGGCGAGGACCGCCCGCATGAGTCCGTGCATCCGTACGACTTTGCGGCCATGACCAACGAGGAGCGCATCGAGTGCATCCGTTCGGCCGGTATCGTCGGCCACGGCGGCGCGACCTTCCCGACCCATGTCAAGATCCAGTCGGGCATTGGCAAGTGCGACACGGTCATCATCAACGCGGCGGAGTGTGAGCCGTACATAACTTCCGACCACCGCCTGCTGCTCGAGCGGCCGGAGGAGGTCATCGGCGGCCTGAAGATGCTGGCCGACATCATGGGCGTGCAGAACGCGATCATCGCGATCGAGGAGAACAAGTCCGATGTATTCCCGGGCATTGAAAAGCTGATCGCGGACGACCCGCGCCTGAAGCTCTATCCTCTGAAGTGTAAGTACCCGCAGGGCGCGGAAAAGCAGCTGATTAACGCCTGCACCGGCCGCGAAGTCCCCTCGGGCAAGCTGCCGGCGGACGCGGGCTGCGCTGTGTTCAACGTGGACACTGCGGGCGCGGTTTACCGCCGCTTCACGACCGGTATGCCGGTCATCCGCCGTATCGTTACGGTTTCCGGCTCGGCCATCGCCCAGCCGAAGAACCTCGAGGCGCGCATCGGCACGCCGATCGAAAAGCTGATCGACGCTTGCGGCGGCTTCAAGGAAGCCCCGAACAAGCTGCTCGCCGGTGGCCCGATGATGGGTGTTGCCCAGTTCTCGCTGGAGGTTCCGGTGCTCAAGGGCACCAACGCCTTCCTCGCTTTCTGCGGCGAAGAGGATAAGCGCGTTGCCGACCCGCAGTGCATCCGCTGCGGTAAGTGCGTGGGCGTCTGCCCGATGCACCTGCTGCCGAACTACATGAACCTGTACGGCAAGAAGGAAGATCTGGACAACGCAGTGGAATGCGGCATGATGGACTGCATCGAGTGCGGTTCGTGCGCCTATGTCTGCCCGGCGCGTATTCCGCTGGTCGCGCAGTTCCGCCTGACCAAGGGCAAGATCCAGGCCAAGCGCATGGCGGAAAAGGCAAAGGCGGAGGCCGAAAAGGCCAAGGCTGAAGCCGAGAAGAAGTAAGGAGGGGAAACGAAAATGTATGATCTGAGTAAAGTCGTCGTCACCTCCTCACCGCACATCAAGGCAGATGACGATACCCGCAGCCTGATGCTCGACGTGCTGGTAGCGCTGCTGCCCGCGCTGTGCGTTGCGGTTTACACCTTCGGTCCGCGCGCGCTCGTGCTGACTGTCATCTCGATGGTCGCCTGCGGCGTATTCGAGACCATCTATAACAAAATCATAAAGCATCCCAATACGATTGGCGACCTGTCCTGCTTTGTCACCGGTATGCTGATCGCATTCAACGTGCCGGTATCCGCACCGTGGTGGATGGTCGTGCTGGGCGCGCTGTTCGGCATCATCATCGTTAAGATGCTGTTCGGCGGCATCGGCAAGAACTTCATGAACCCGGCGCTCGGCGCGCGTGCGTTCATGATGGCGTCCTGGGCCGGCCTGATGACCACCTGGACCGTGCCGCACGCTGACCTGCCGCTCTTCGGCACTGTCACCGTGACTGACGCGATCTCGACCGCGACCCCGCTCGCGTCCCTCAAGGCGGGCACCCTGCCCGAGGGCGTCAGCCTTCTGGAGATGTTCCTCGGCCAGACCGGCGGCGTTATCGGCGAGACCTCGGCGCTCGCGCTGATCGCCGGCGGCGTATACCTGCTCTGGCGCAAGGTTATCACCATCAATATCCCGGCGGCCTATATCCTGACCGTCGCTGTACTTACCTTCCTGTTCCCGATGGGCGATGTATCCCGCGTACAGTGGATGCTGTCCCAGGTGCTGTCCGGCGGCCTGATGCTCGGCGCGATCTTCATGGCGACCGACTACGTCACCAGCCCGGTCACCCCCAAGGGCCAGATCATCTTCGGCGTGGGCTGCGGCCTGCTGACCGTGTTCATCCGCTACTTTGGCGGTCTGCCGGAGGGCGTTTCGTACTCCATCCTGATCATGAACACGCTGGTCTGGGCGATCGACAAGGCCACCCATCCCCGCAAGTTCGGCTACGAGCTGGACAAAGTGAAGAAGGAGGCACAGTAATATGGATAGCAGCAAAAAGGGCGGCGGCATCCTGATGCTGGTCGTCGTACTGGGCCTGATCACCTTTGTATGTGCCCTGCTTCTGGGCGTGATCAACGGCATCACCAAGGACAAGATCGCGCAGAACGCGGTCGA
>DXDE01000026.1 GCA_019115615.1 Candidatus Agathobaculum merdavium
GACAACCTTCGCGCCGCGGATGCGGTTCTGGATGCGCTCGATGTGCTCGCGGCCAATCATGCCGCAACCAATAACAGCAATGTTCAGTTCCATGCTTTACCGATCCTTTCTATGGATTTTGCGTAATAGTTTGTCAAAATGATAGGTTTATTGAATTTACTCCCTGTTTCGGAAGGTATCCGAAGGCCGCAGCCGTTGCTGCGACCCCCGGTACCCAGAAGAAGAGAGGTTGAGGGCTTATGCACGCTTGGCGTTCTTGCGCATGTCGAGGATAACCGAACCGACGATGATGATGCCCTTAACGATGTTGGTCATATTATCGTCTACCTTCAGCATAACCAGGCCGTTATTGATAACGCCAAGGATCAGGATACCAGCCAGAACACCGGATACGCGGCAGATACCGCCGGTATGAGAGGTGCCGCCAACGGTTGCAGCCGCAATGGCGTCCAGCTCGTAGTTCAGACCGGAGTTCGCCGGGTCAGCAGAGCCCGCGCGGCCTGCCAGCAGCATGCCGGCGATCGCAGCGCACAGCGAGCACCAGACGTAAACGAGGATCAGGTTCTTTTCGACGTTGATGCCGGCTACGCGTGCAGCCTGATCATTGCCGCCGATCGCATAGACATTCTTGCCGAAGCGGGTCTGGGTCAGCAGGAAAGCCGAGATTGCGAACATTACGAAGAACACGATGATGATGATCGGGAAAACGCCGCCGATTCGATAAGAGCCGAGGAAACGGAACTCTTCGGACAGGTTGGAAACCGGGCGGTTGGTGTACATCTTCGCACCCGCGCGGCAGATCAGCTGCGCACCCAGGGTAGCGATGAACGGGGGGATCTTGGTGTAGGCGATGATGGCGCCGTAGATTGCGCCGATGCCGGCGCCGAGCGCCAGACCGATCAGGATAACGACCGGTGCGGGCAGCGTGCCTACGCCCGGCAGGATCGCGTTTGCGTAGTCGGCCGGCTGTACGAGCGAGGCCGTGATGCAGGCAACCAGCGCAGCGGATGCGCCAATCGTCAGGTCAATGCCCTTGGACAGGATGGCGAACATAACGCCGAAAGCCATGATACCCTTGACCGCTTCGCCGGAGAGCAGGGTCAACAGGTTGTTGATCGTGAAAAAGCTCGGCTGCACGATGCTCATGATGATGACCAGCACAATCAGTACCAGCCAGATGGAGTTCTGTGACAGGAATTTCTTTTTATCAAATGTTTTCTGCATACCGTGTACCCCTCTTTCTTATTGCGCCTGTGCGTCGGGCTGGTAGGGCTCTTCGCTGGTGGCATATTTCAGGATCAGCTCGCTCGAGAAGTCCTTGCGGTCAACAATGGCAGTCATTACGCCTTCGTGCATAACAACGATGCGGTCGGACATGCCCATGACCTCGGGCAGCTCGCTCGAAATCATGATAATGGCTTTGCCTTCGCCGGCCAGTTTGGTGATCAGAGAATGGATTTCTGCCTTTGCGCCAACATCAATGCCGCGGGTCGGTTCGTCAACGATCAGGATATCCGGATCGGTCAGCAGCCAACGGCCGACCAGAACCTTTTGCTGGTTGCCGCCCGACAGGTTTTGGATGGGCGTGTCGATGGATGGCGTTTTGGTGTTGAGTTTCTTAACGTATTCCTCGGTATCCGCGCGCATCTTGCTATGATTAAGCGGAAATCCGTAATTTTTCAGGTTAGCGAGAACGGTGTTGTCCTTAACGCTCAGCAAGCCGACGATGCCGTTGCCGCGGCGGTCTTCTGTCAGCAGGCCGATTTTGTTTGCGATCGCGTCCTCAGGGGACTTGATATGCAGCTCTTTTCCATCCTTGAAGATCTTACCGCCCGTAACCGTACGCATGCCGAAGATGGCCTCCGCCGTTTCGGTACGGCCCGCGCCGACCAGACCGGCCATGCCAAGGATTTCGCCGCGATGCAGCTCAAACGATACGTTTTTCACTGCGCGCCCGGCCGAAAGGTTTTCGACCTTGAGGATGGTGTCACCGATGGGGCAATCTACCTTGGGGAACATATCGGTCACTTCACGACCGACCATCAGCTGGATAACTTTATCTACATTCAGGTTTTCCGCACGGTCGGTAGCGATGTACTCGCCGTCGCGATAGACAGTGATATCGTCTGAAATGCGGAAAATTTCGTCCATTTTATGCGAAATATAGATGATGGCAACATTCTTCGCCTTGAGTTCTGCGATGATGCGGAACAGATGCTCAACCTCTGCGTCGGTCAGCGACGAGGTCGGCTCGTCCATGATAACGATACGGCTGTCATAGGAGACTGCCTTGGCGATCTCGACCATCTGCATCTTTGCAACGGTCAGATTGCCCATTTTTTCGTCCGGGTCCACGTCCAGATTCAGCTTCTGGAAAAGGTCGATACTGTCCTGACGCATCTTCTTATGGTCAACGATCAGGCCCTTGCGCGGTGCGCGCCCCAGCCACAGGTTTTCACAGACGCTGCGCTCGGGTACGGGCGATAACTCCTGATGGATCATGGAAATACCGGAATTGAGTGCTTCGAGCGTATTTTTGAAGTGTATTTCCTTGCCCTCAAACACGATCTTACCGGATGTGGGAGGATGGATACCGATTAGGCATTTCATCAAGGTCGATTTGCCCGCGCCGTTTTCGCCCATCAGCGTATGTACGGTACCGGGTCTTACTTTGAGCTGTACGCCCTTAAGAGCACGTACGCCGGGGAATTCCTTGACGATATCGGTCATCTCGAGGATATATTCTTGGCTCACTGCTTTTCACCCCATTATCGTTGTGTTTTGATTTAAGCAAAGGGACATCGCGAGCAATGTCCCTTTGCGTCTGCCGGTGTTCTTATTCGTAATCAGCTACGTTGTCCGGGGTGACAGGCTCGAACGGTACCCAGCAGATGTTGCCGGTCTCGTCGGTCTCGTAATCGGTGCCGTCGTTGATCGGATTGCCTTCGATCAGGTTCGCGGCAGCCTTAACAGCGCCATAGCCCTGGCCGTTTGCATCCTGGAATACGGTCATCGCGAGCGTGCCGTCCTTGATGGCCTGAACGCCGTCAACGGTCGCGTCGATACCAACGATCGGGATGGAGGTCGGGTCCAGACCCTGTGCCTTCATTGCTTCCACAGCGCCCAGCGCCATCGCGTCGTTGTTGGCGATGATGCAGTCGAACTCGGTGGTGGTCAGCAGCGGGGAGATCATATCCATCGCGGTAGCGCGGTCGTACTCAGCAACCAGCGGAGCCGCAGCCTCGGTCGCGTTGATGCCGTTGTCAGCCAGACCCTTCAGTACGGATGCGGAGCGCTGCTCGGTATGTACCAGACCCAGCGTGCCCTTCAGCATCAGATACTTGATGTCGGTCTTGCCCTGTTCCTTAAAGTAGTTAGCCAGGAACTCGCCCTGATAATAACCGGAGGTGTTCTCGTCGGAAACAACCGCCGCGGACTTGCCGGCTTCCAGTACGCTGGTGTCAGCCGGAACACGGTTAACGAATACAACCTTCATGTCGCCGGCAGCTTCGATGCACTGCTGTGCGGTCTCTGCGTCGACCAGGTTGACCAGAACAGCGTCGTCACCTGCGTTGCGAGCGGATTCGATGAACTGGATCAGCTCGCCGGTGTCGTTCTGTGCATCCTGCGAGGAAAGGGTTACACCCAGCTCTTCAGCAGCAGCCTTGGAGCCAGCTTCGAGGGTGCTCAGGAATTCGTCGCGCAGCGACATGATCAGCGTCATGCTGTAGCCGTCGCCGGAGCTTGCGGTCTCGCCGCCCTCAGCCGAGGTCTGCTCGCCGCTGGAAGAGCTGCTGCCGCAGCCTGCCAGGGTCATGGCAAGCATTGCCGTTGTCATTAAACCTGCTAAAAGTCTCTTTTTCATGTTTCTCCCTCAACTTTCATGAAGTTTTCAAGCGCCGTGCACGTTCCCAATTTATGAAACAAGCCAGTTTCGCTTGATCTGATTTAGTTTTACATCATGTTTTGCGTCCCGTCAACTACGTTTTGACGTTTTCTGCAGTTTGTACATCTGGGACGATCGGATTGTTGTAACTTTGTCTACACAAAATTGTAATCTTATTGCTTTTGACCGAGAAACGGCGGGTTGCGTTGGGGATAATCGCCCGGAAATTTGTGGAGCAGCAGCGTGATTTTGCGTGCACCCAAATATGGCTCTCTAAAATTCAAAATGGCATTTATATTGCGAAAATGTAAAAAAATAAAGAAAATAGAATCTATATTTTAAAGTTATGTGCTGTATTTCGCTCTATGACAAAATTTAGATATCAATCAGAAATAAAAAATATTTTTTTGAAACTGTGCACGTGCACAATTTTATGAATATTG
>DXDE01000027.1 GCA_019115615.1 Candidatus Agathobaculum merdavium
AGTTTTACTCCGAACATTTAAAATATGTCGAAAATAAAAATATCGAACATAATCAACTTAAATCTGTCATTGCTGACAAAGACCGCAAAATACGCTTGCTTCAAGCTCTTCCCCCAAAGCCACAAAAAACATTAAAGCCTACCGTACGTTCATTTGGCGAATGGTCTTTATCAGTTCATCAAACGGAACAACAATTTACAAGATATAAACGCTCAAAAACCGATAATCTTTCTATTTTATCTCAAACTGATGACGGCTTTGTCATTCAGGGTACGTCTGACGTTTATATTACCACTCTAAACAGCTGTACATGTCCTGATTTCAACAAAAAACTTCACAAAAAATCCCCCTGTAAACACATATACTTCCTTGCGCAGCAACAAGGCATCGACGTACAAAGTATTTTCACGGAGTTCGAATCCAAGAAAACAAGGAGCTGATACCATGCCCACACAATACTGCATTTATCTCCGTAAGTCCCGCGCCGATCTGGAAGCCGAAGCGCGCGGCGAAGCGGACGTGCTTGTCACGCACCGTAAAACGCTTTTATCTCTTGCCGAGCAGCGCGGCTATACCATCGGAAAAATTTATGAGGAAATTGTCTCCGGCGATACCATTGCGGACCGGCCGCAAATGCAGCATCTTCTGTCTGAGGTCGAGGCGGGGCGGTGGCATGGTGTCCTCGTCATGGAGATTGAGCGCCTTGCCCGCGGTGACAGCATCGACCAGGGCATTGTCACCCGGGCTTTCAAATTCTCCGGCACATATATCATCACGCCATCCAAGATTTTTGACCCGAATAATTATTACGATGAGGAGCATTTGGAGTTCGATCTCTTCATGTCCCGCCGAGAATACAAAATGATCAACCGCCGCTTACAGGCCGGGCGGCTCGCCGCCGCGCGGGATGGTCGATGGCTGGCTGGCAAAGCGCCCTTTGGGTATGATTCGCAAAAGCTGCACCGGGAAAAGGGATATACCATCGTTCCCAACGCGGACGCGGAAACCGTACGAACCATTTTTCAGCTTTTTGTCGATAATCCCAAAATGGGAACTATTCGCTTGTGCCACCGCCTGAACGAGCTTGGTTTCCGCTCCTCCACTGGTAAGCTGTTCAACGTCGGCATCATCAAGGATATTTTGCAAAATCCTGTTTATGCCGGTTTCATCACATGGGGGCGGCGCGGCACGGTGAAGGTCGTGAAAAACGGGCAGGTTTCACTCACCTACCCGCGCAAACATGAATATCAAATTTTCCAAGGGCGGCACGAACCGCTTATCTCACAGGAGTTGTGGAACGCTGCGCAGGCAAAGCTGCGTGCGCGCTCGTTCGCACCCGTCCCCAAGTCCAAGCAGCTGCAAAACCCGCTGCGCGGCCTGCTGATATGCGGCAGCTGCGGCCACAAGATGCAGGCGCGTCCGCAGGACGGCACGCGCTATATCTTTTGTCACCATCATTGCGGCATGGTTTCCTCCCGCATGGATGAGGTGGAGGACGCGCTTATTCTCGCCTTGCGCCGCTGGCTTGCGGACTATCAAGCGCCCTCCAAAACAACCGCCCAACCCTCCGGCGATCAGGCCGCGCTGGAAACGTCCCTGCAAAAGCTCAATGCCGAAATCGCCGCCATTGAGGAACAGCGCGCACGCGCCTTTGAGCTGGTCGAAACCGGTGTCTATACGCCTGAGCTGTTCAAAGAACGGCAATCCATTCTTTCTGCCCGGCGTGACGTACTCACCCATGCCGCCGATCAGGCGCGTGCCTCGCTTGACCAGCTGCGCCGCGCCAATCAGACCCGGCAAGCGCTCATTCCTCGCGTGCAGGCTGTCATTGACACCTATGCGCAAACAACCTCCGCAGAGGATAAAAACGCCATGCTCCGCTCTATAATCTCCAAAATCGTTTATCATAAAACCGCCAGCGTTTACAGCGAATCCGGCAGCGACCTCACCTTGACCATTCATCCACTCATTCCCGATACCCATAACTAACAACATACTGGTTACTACCAGTCGTATCCGTAGTTCGGCATGCCGAGAAAGATTTTGTCGGGCGGGATCTGCGACACCGCAAAACGCACCACCTGCTCCACCTTGTCGATCGGTGCGACCGCCATCGGCTCGGAAAGGGCGTAGCCCCATTCATACGTCATGAGTAGCACGTCATCCGCTGCCGCGCCCAGCGCGGCGTAGTCATGCGCCTCGTACAGCAGGCCGGGCTGACCTGCGGAGGTCTTGGGCGCAAGCGCGACCATAACCGTGTATCCCATCGGCTCAAGCCGCGCGCGCACCGCCCGGACAAAGTCGGCGTAAGCCGCGGCATCCTCGGCCGGGATGTACTCGAAGTCGATGTCCACGCCCGCAAAGCCCTGCGCGGCAAGCGTCTGCGCAAGGTTTTCGATCAATGCGCTGCGCGCCGTCGCATCGCGCAGCAGCTGCTGCGCCCGTGTGCTGGAAAACTGGCCGTCCTCGCCCAGTGTGGTCAGCACCAGCAGCGGCCGCACGCCATATTGCCGCGCTATGCGCGTGATCGCTTCCGCATTCTGCGGCAGCAGACGGCCAAGACTGTCAAAACCATAGGAGAAAACCGATAAGTACGTCAGGTAGGGCAGCGTCTTGCGCAGCACCTGCTGGTCGATCGACGGGTAGGCGTAGCCGTTGACCGCAAATGTCCCGAGCTTGGGGCCGTAGGAAATAACCAGCAGCTGCCCCGCGCGGATGCGGTCGCTGCCGCCCAGCTGCGGGTTGTTCTGCAGCAGCGCCAGCACGGTCGTGTTATACTGCGCGGCGATGCCGGTCAGTGTCTCCCCCTGCCGGACGGTGTGCGTCTGTGTTGGCTGCGGCACGACGACCGTCTGCCCGGGTGTCAGCCGGTACGGCTCGCGCAGCTCGTTCTGCGCGATCAGCAGTGGCAGCGGCACCTGATGTTCCCGGGCGATGCGGTAAAGCGAATCCCCGGGCTGGACAACATGTATCACCATAGAAAAACCACCTTTCCCCCCAGTCTATGCCGCGCAGCATGCAGCGGTGACCGCCCCGCAAACGCAAAAACAGACGGCCGCATGGAATATGCGGCCGTCTGCCCATTTTATTTTCCGCTGCAATGGCTGCAGCCCTGTTCGGTCTTTTCCGGAGGCGTTTCGGCATGGCAGCCGCAGCTGCACCCACCGCATCCGCCGCTGCACCCGCTGCAGCCGCCCGATTTGGACTGACGCACCACCGAGCGCGCCGCAAAGAACAGCAGCGCCGCCACCAGCAGACCGACGATCAGTGTCGGCATATTGTTTGCCTCCTTTCGAATGATTTTCTACCGTTATCAGCATACCACGGCGTGCCGCCGCAGGCAAGCTGGTTTTATCCGTTCGCCTGCACGCTCATGCGGCGCAAGGAAGCCGTATCGTCTGCCTGCGCGGGCTTGCGCACCAGCAGGTAAATCATCAGTGCGAGCACCAGAATGGCCGCGACCGTACCGATGCCGAACGAGATCTCGCCCGTAAACAGGCCGCCGAACTGGTAAACCATCAGCGCCACGCAGTACGCGAACACGCACATGTAGCCGATTGCAAATACCGTCCACTTGGCGTTGTTCATCTCACGCTTGATCGCGCCCATTGCCGCAAAGCACGGCGCGCACAGCAGGTTAAAGCACATGAACGAGAACGCGCTGACCGGGGTAAACGAAGCCGCCAGCATGCTCCAGATCTCCGCGCCATCCTCTGCGACCTCGGCAAAGCCGAACATCTGACCGAAGGTGGCGACTACATTTTCCTTGGCGATCAGGCCGGTGACCGACGCGACCGAGTTCTGCCAGGTGCCCCAGCCGAGCGGCGCGAACAGCGGCGCGATGCCGTTGCCGATCGCGGCAAGCACACTGTTGTTGATGTCGTCAACCGCACCGAACGCACCGTTCTCCCAGCCGTAGGCCTGCATAAACCACAGCACAACCGTGCTCAGCAGGATAACCGTACCCGCCTTCTTGATGAACGATCCGCCGCGCTCCGCCATCGAGCGGAGTACGTTGCCGATCGTCGGGGTGTGGTAGCTCGGCAGCTCCATGACGAACGGAGCAGGTTCGCCTGCGAACATCTTAAACTTCTTGAGCATGATGCCGGACACAATAATCGCCATCACACCGATAAAGTAGGCCGAGAAGGCCACCCAGCCCGCATTGTCGAAGATCGCGCCCGCGATTAGGGCGATGATCGGCAGCTTGGCGCTGCACGGGATAAAGGTCGTGGTCATGACGGTCATGCGGCGGTCGCGCTCCTGCTCGATCGTACGCGAAGCCATGATGCCCGGCACACCGCAGCCCGTACCGATCAGCATCGGGATAAAGCTCTTGCCCGACAGGCCGAACTTACGGAAGATGCGATCCATGATGAAGGCCACGCGCGCCATATAGCCGCAGTCCTCCAAAATGGCAAGGAAGATAAACAGCACAAGGATTTGCGGGACAAAGCCGAGCACCGCGCCGACACCGGCGACGATACCGTCCATAATCAGGCTGTACAGCCAGTCCGCGATGCCCAAACCGCCAAGCGCATTGCCCAGCAGCACCGGGATGCCCGGCACCCAGACACCATAGTCTGCCGGGTCGGGTTCCTCTGCCGTAAGTGTCTCTGTGAAGGTGGCAAAATCCACAGCCTCGGTAGTGACTTCACCAGTGTCCTCATCCTCAAACTCGGCTGTACCGACGACATCCGCCGCGTCAGCCGCAAGTGCCGCGCCCGCCTGTTCAATCGCTTCGGCATCCGGTTCCTCCGCTTCGAGCAGCGCGGTCAGCGCGGAAACATCTGCGCCCTCACCTTCGGCGGCCTCAAGCCACGCATCGCGGCGGGTCACATCATCCGTATATGCGGCACTGGCCTCTTCATACTCGCCCGCGCCCATGCCGAACAGGTGCCAGCCATCACCAAAAACACCGTCATTGGCCCAGTCGGTCAGCACCGAACCGACCGTAGAGACCGAAACATAGTACACAATAAACATGACCAGCGCAAAAATCGGCAGCGCCAGAATACGGTTGGTCACGATGCGGTCGATCTTGTCCGAAACCGTCATGCCGCCGCGCTGCTTTTTGACGCAGGGCTTGACGATCTCCGTGATGTACTGATAGCGCGCGTCGGTGATGATGGATTCCGCGTCGTCATCCAGCTCGTCCTCGACCGCTGTGATGATCTTCTCGATCTTTTCCAGCGTATCCTTGCCGAAGTGAAAGCGCGTGAGCACCTTTTCGTCGCGCTCGAACAGCTTGACCGCAAACCAGCGGCGCTGCCCCTCCTCGGTCACATCCGCAATGATCGCCCCGATCTGGCCGAGTGCATGCTCGATCGTGTCGGAAAACTTGCATCCCGCAGGCACTTCGCCCGCCGCTGCGGCGCGTTTCGCCGCTTCGACCAGTTCCTTTGTGCCCTTGCCTTTGAGCGCGGTGGTTTCAACCACCGGTACACCCAGCTTGGCGGAAAGCTTCTTTACGTCGATGACATCGCCGCGCTTGGCAACAATGTCCATCATGTTCAGCGCCACGACCACCGGAATCCCCATTTCCAGCAGCTGGGTCGTCAGGTACAGGTTTCGCTCGATATTGGCCGCGTCCACCAGATTGATGATCGCATCCGGCTTTTCGTTTACCAGATAATCGCGGGTGATAACCTCTTCGAGCGTATACGGCGAGAGCGAGTAAATGCCCGGCAGGTCGGTGATAGTAACGTCCTTGTCCGCCTTATAGCGGCCCTCTTTTTTCTCCACGGTAACGCCCGGCCAGTTGCCGACATACTGGGTTGCGCCGGTCAGGTCGTTGAACATCGTGGTCTTGCCGCTGTTCGGATTGCCGGCAAGCGCCAAACGGATCGACATGTTGTTGCCCCTTTCTCTGAATTAGCTTCCGCTAACCCATGTGTAAAAAAATTTGCTTTACTCTACAAGAATTTTTTCCGCGTCCGCCTTGCGCAGCGAAAGCTCATAGCCACGCACCGTGACCTCGATCGGGTCGCCCAGCGGCGCGACCTTGCGCACAAACACCTCGGCGCCGCGCGTGATGCCCATGTCCATGATGCGGCGGCGGGTCGCCCCCTCGCCCTCGACACGGCGGACGGTCACCGTCGTCCCACAGGGCGTGCTTTTCAGATTATTCAACTTTGTTTCCCCCTTTATACCATAATACGGGACGCCATCTGCTGCGAGATCGCCACCCGCGTACCCTTGACCGACACAATCAGATTTCCCGCAAGCGAGGAAACGACCGAAACCTGCGCCCCCTCGACAAAGCCGAGGTTCTGCAAAAACCTTCTGGTCTGATCCTTGCCGCGAATTGCCTTGATCGTGGTCTCCACACCGGTATCTGCTAAAGTCAGCGGCATGATAATGATCCTCTCCTTCCACAGATGACTGACAAAACGATACGTATTGGTTAGCATTTCCTAACCTCAATCACGCTTTGGAGTTTACCACCGCTAACTCATCTTGTCAAGAGGGTTTTGGAAGTTTGTTGAAGCTAACCAATGCAGCCGTAGTTTGCCGCTGCTAATTCGTCCATCTGTCGGAAAAGGAGGAAGCCCGCAGCTGTTGTTCCGGACAGCTACGGGCTCATGTTATGCGGGCATACCGGGCAGTATGCCCTGGGGTTTCCCCCGGGACAAGAAAGGATATTTGTATCATAACCACCGCCGTCGCGGCGGAAATGACCTGTTTTTTCGATGGAAACCAGCGGTTTCCATCGAGAGAACGCACCGCGTGATACGCGGATGCGTTCACCGCTTCGAAAAGTTCCGACGCGCGAAACTTTTCTCCGCACTTGTATAAAAAGTGTGGCAGAGCACACACTTTTTATGATTTTCTGCAAAACAATTACAGAAAATCTATCGAATGGCGCTTCGCGCGAAAAACGGCGCGGAGCGCGGGATAAAGTCAGGTTTAATAGGCAGCGAAGCCGCGGCCAAAATCACGGCATTGCTCGAGCATGGTCTCATCCGGCGTCTCGTGCGCCATCAGACCTTCGCCGGTATAGATATTCGCGTTCGCGTTATCCGTGCGCTCCACCCAGTCGCGCATCCACTGGCCGTCACCCCAGCCGTATGAGCCAAACAGTGCAACCTTGCGGCCACCCAGCTTGCTTTCCAGCTCGGTGAAGAACGGCTCGAACTCAGCCTCTTCCAGCACCTCGGCGCCCATCGCCGGGCAGCCCAGCGCCAGCTTATCGTACTTCGCAGCGTCCGCGGCACTAATCTCCGCGACGTTCAGCAGATCGCACTCCAGGCCGCCCGCACGGACGCCTTCCGCGATCGCGGTCGCCATCTGCTCGGTGTTGCCGGTCTGGCTCCAGAAAATAACAGCTGCTTTACTCATAATCGTTCTAACCTCCTGATGGTATATATGAATGGTGATGGATCAACAAATATCAGGCTGCGGCAAACACTTGCAGCAGGGTCTCCCCCTGTTCCACGCGCCGTTTGACCGCACTGCACACCCGGCTGAGCCGGTCGAACAGGCGGGACGCAGCTTCCGCGTCGCCGTAGACCTTCCAGTAGCCGCACAGCTTACAACCGCGACCTTCGTTGCGGATAAAGCCGACCACGTCCTCAATCGGGTAGCCGAGGAACAGGCCGATCTCATGTGGGAAACCCGCCTGCGCGGCGATGCGCTGCCGCAGACCGTCGAGCAGCGTCTCGAGCGGCGCGCCGGCCGGATAGCCGAACCGCGTCAGCACACGCTGCACCCGTTTATCTTCCATGTGTCCGGCAAGCTGCGCACGGTGATACACCAGCAGCAGATACCGCTCCTGACACGCGCACAGGATGTCAAAGCAAATGCCGCGTGCAGCGAAGGCTTGCCGGTAACCCTGCAGCTGCCTTGGCAGGTCAGGATGCTCGGCGCGACTGCACGAGACAAGGCTCGCGGGCTTGATGCCGGCCAATGTCGGTGAACAATACGCCGCCAACAGGCGGTCAAGTTGATGATTTGCAGGCATGTGCCCTCCCTTCCCCTCTGCCGCCATCTCCCCATACCAACGGCGGCGCGGCCACGGTTAGCCTTTCGGCTGCGCCGCCCTTTCGGTATGTCTGTTCGGATGATGCGCAAAATGCAGAGGAAGCTCTATCTCATGCCGCGCCGCCCCGTTCCGCAGAAGCGGCGCCGGTCATCGGGCTTTCAGTAAGCCTCGGCTAACCTGTGTATAAGTTAGCACTTGCTAACCGAAATGTCAAGCACTTTTCTAAAAAAACTTTTCTGGCTATCCCCGCTTTGTCTGCCTGCCCAAAAAGAGGTATTTTAAATGGTTCTATTTGCAGTCTGTTGTGCAAAACAGGCAGTTTTCGATAAGACCACTGCACACAAAGCAAAAAACCGGCTGTACCAGCCGGTTTTGGGGATGCTATATTGCAGCATTATACAAATTGCAGCAGTGTGTCCACGTCCTTGCGCTTGGGGCAGACCGGCTGCTCGGCCGGATGGCCGATGGCAATGATAGCGGAAACCATCTGCTCTGCGGGCAGGTCGAGCACCGCGCGCACCTTGCTCTCGTCAAAGATGCCCATGATGACCGTGCCCAGCCCGAGTGCGTGCGCGGCAAGGCAGAAGGTCTGCGCGGCAACGCCCGCGTCGAACGACTGCCAGTGCGTGCCCTGCGAGGTCGAGAACGAGCCGTCCCGCTCGTAGCCCGATCGGCCGGTGATCGCGGTCACGACGACCAGCGCGGGCGCATGCGACGATGTTTTCTGGTTGAACGCAAAGTCCATCATACATTCGTCCGCCAGACGCTGCTTTTTCGCCGGGTCAGTGACTACGGTATAGCGCGCGATCTGCGTGTTCTTCCAGCTCGGCGCATAGGCTGCCGCGGCAACGACCTGTTCGAGCAGTGCGCGGTCGACCGGCTGTTCGGTGAACTTGCGGACGCTGCGGCGCGTTTTGATACATTCCAATGCTTCCATGTGCGGTGCTCCTTTGCTGCTTGAATGTTTTCATTGTAGCAAAAGCGCACCACACATGCAACCAAATATCACAAAAACATCACCAAAATATCGCCATATCAGGCCGTTCACTTGCAGCAATTTGTCGCGCTCACTCGCTACGGTTTTCGTGCAGATAGGTTGCTTCGAGGTCGGACAGGTGCAGTTTGACCGCGAGCGGATACTTTTCAAACGCATGCGCGAGCGAAAAACTGCCGCCGCGCACCGAATCGTCGAACCCGCCCATGTGCCAGCGCACGGCCATGGCCTCCTCGGTTTTGAGCCGCATAAAACGCTCGATCAGAAACACCGACTTTTCGCCGTGGCCATAGGGAAACTGATCGTCAATCGCGTAGACCGGCACCTTTTCCCACTCGCCGCGATCGTTCTTGCGGTTGCGCAGCTCGGTTTTGTAAAATCCCGCCTTGCACAGGTCGTGCAGCAGGGATACGATCGTAAAGCTCTCAAGATCGTCGGTCTCGGGGTCGTAGTGCTTGGAGATCAGCACATTATAGACGTTGATCGAATGGTCAAGCAGGCCGCCCTCGTAGGCCGCGTGAAAGCGTGTCGACGCGGGGGCGGTGAAAAAGTCCGTGCCTTCCATCCATGCGAGCAGCTTATCCGCGCCCGGACGGTGCACGTTCTTCTGGAAGGTTTCAATAAACAGTTCTTTATTGGTCATGGGTCTCCTCCATTCGGGCGCGGGCGTAGGCCAGCAGCGCTTCATGTGTGTTGTCCAGTTCGCCGTCGAGCACCGCGTCCAGCAGCGCGTCCAGCATATCCCCGACCGCCGGGCCGGACAGGCCAAGCGCCTGCATATCGTTGCCGTTCACGGCGAGCTGCCGCAGCGACAGGCAAGCGTCCTGCGCGAGCACGGCGGCGAGCCGCCGCTCGGTTTCGCACAGCTGCGCCACATTGTCCGGATGCGTTCCCTGCCCGACCGCGTCCCCCTTTTTGACCGCGAGCAGGTCGCGGAAGCGGGCTTCGCCGATCTGCGCGAGACGGCGGCGCAGCAATTTGTCGTTGTCGCCCAGCGGGCGGTCATGCTGCTCGACGAGCAGCAGCAGCCGGTCGGTCTGTTCATTGGAAAAGCGCAGACGGCGCGCGATCTGCTCCGCGATCTCACGGCTGACCTTTGGGTGACCATAAAAATGGCCGACACCTTGCTCGTCCACGGTCTTGCAGGCGGGCTTGCCGCTGTCATGCAGCAGCATCGCCCAGCGCAGGGCGCCTTCGGCAGGCACCTGCCCGACCGCACGCACGCTGTGCTCCCAAACGTCGAACCTGTGATGTGGGTTCTGCTGCTGGCAGCCCACCATCGGGGCAAGCTCGGGCAGCACGGCAACCACGATATCTGCATACTGCATCAGCGCGCGCTGGACGAACCGGCCGCACAGCGTTCCGGTCAGCTCCTCGCGCACCCGCTCGGCCGCAATACAGTCGAGCCGCGATACCTGCCGCCGCATGGCTGCAGCGGTCTCCTCCTCGACGGCAAAGCCCAGCTGCGATGCAAAACGCACCGCGCGCAGGATGCGCAGCGCGTCCTCGGTGAAGCGCGCGTCCGGGTCGCCCACCGCGCGCAGCACACCGTCCTGCAGGTCGTCCAGCCCACGGTAGGGATCGCACAGGCCGCGGTCGGGATGCCACGCCATCGCGCCGACCGTGAAATCCCGCCGCGCAAGGTCGGCGGTTACATCAGGCACAAAGCGCACCCCGTCCGGATGGCGGCCGTCCGAGTAGCTGCCGTCCGCACGGAAAGTCGTGATCTCCAGCGGGCCGTCCGCGGTCAGCAGCGTCAGCGTGCCGTGCTTGAGCCCGGCTTCGAGCACCCGCTCACCCGCAAACACTGCCTGCATTTGCTCAGGCTTCGCGGCGGTACATAAATCCCAGTCGTGCGGCTGGGCGCCGCGCAGACAATCGCGCACACAGCCGCCGACCGCCCATGTTTCATATCCTGCATCCTCCAGCCGCGCGATCGCGCGCGCCGCGTGTGCGGGCAGGTCGATCACTTGTCGTCCTCTTTCTGGTGCAGCCGATACGAGCTGCCGTCGGGGTTGATTACCACAGTGTTGTCCAACTGGGCCTTCAGGCTGTTGCGGAAGCCCGCGATATACTCGGCGCGCAGCGCCTTCTGCTCTTCTTTTTCAGCATCCGTCAGCCCCTCGGCCTTGGCTTTTTTAGCAAGCGCGTTGATGCGCGCGATTTTTTCATCGGTCATAACCGTATTCCTCCATCGGGTTTTATATGTTTTTATTATAACAAACCGGACGCGCAAAGTCGAGCGAAAGGATGTGCGCTTGACCGGCTTTTGCCCGCGTGATACAATAGCCTTGTGTCAAAAATCCCCCGCAAAGGAGTTTACGCATATGAAAATTGAGACCAAATGCCTGCACGAGGGCTACAAGCCCGAAAACGGTGGCCCGGGCGTCATGCCGATCGTCCAGTCGACCACCTACCGCTTTGATTCCACAGCGCACATCGCCGGCCTGTTTGACATGCCGACTGAATTCATGTATTCGCGCTTTGCCAACCCGACCTGCGACGCAGTCGAGAAGAAAATCGCTTCTCTCGAGGGCGGCGCGGGCGCAATGCTGACCAGCTCCGGTCAGGCCGCAAGCCTGCTGGCCATCCTCAACCTGTGCTCGGCGGGCGACAGCTTCATCGCCGCTTCCACCATCTACGGCGGCACGATCAACCTGTTCGGCGTAACGCTCAAAAAGCTCGGCATCGAGTGCATCTGGGCAGACGCGGAAGCGGACGAGGCGGAAGTACAGAAGCTGTTTAAGCCCAACACCAAGGCCGTGTTTGGCGAGACGCTCGCCAACCCCGCGCTGACCGTGTTCGACATCGAAAAGTGGGCGAACATCGCGCACAAGAACGGCGTACCGCTCATCATTGACAACACTTTTGCTACCCCGATCCTGTGCCGCCCGATCGAGTTCGGCGCGGATATCGTCATCCACTCGACCACCAAGTATATGGATGGCCACGCGGTACAGGGCGGCGGCGTCATCGTCGACAGCGGCAAGTTCGATTGGGCGGCTTCCGGCAAGTTCCCGGACTTCACCGAGCCGGACGAAAGCTACCACGGCGTTGTCTACACCCGCGATTTCGGCAACATGGCCTATATCATCAAGGCGCGCATGCAGCTGATGCGTGACTTCGGCTGCTACCCGGCGGCGCACTCCGCGTTCCTGCTGAACCTTGGCCTCGAGACCCTGCCTGTGCGCATGAAGCAGTACTGCGAGAACGCGCTGACGGTTGCAAAGCACCTCGAAAAGTCGGACAAGATCGCATCTGTCCGTTATCCTGCCCTGCCCGGCAACGAGCACTATGAGCGCGCGCAGAAGTACCTGCCGCTCGGCACCTCGGGCGTTATGAGCATCGACATCAAGGGCGGCCGCGGCCCGGCCATGAAGTTTATGGACAGCGTAAAGCTCGCCTGCAACGAGGTACACGTCGCGGATATCCGCACCTGCGTGCTGCATCCGGCTTCCGAGACCCACCGCCAGCTGACCGACGAGCAGCTCGTCGCCGCGGGTATCGAGCCGGGTCTGGTTCGCCTGTCTGTCGGCCTCGAGAACGTCGAGGACATCATCGCCGACATTGACCAGGCGCTCGCGCAGATCTGACCCATACGGTAAAGGAGCAGTTTCCATGCAGATCCGTTCCATCCAAGCATCCGACCGGGACTATTTCGTGCAGGCAGTACATTCATTTTATCATTCGCCCGCCGTCTGCCATGATATCCCCGCGCAGAACGTCGAGCGCACCTTTGAGCTGCTGATGCACGGCAGCCCCTACGCCGACTGCCTGATCGCCGAGGAGGACGGCCGACCGCTGGCCTACTGCCTGCTGGCGCTGACGTGGTCGAACGAGGCGGGCGGCCTGTGCGTCTGGCTGGAAGAGCTGATGGTCGACGAAGCGCTGCGCGGCAAAGGCGTAGGCAGCAAAATGATCGCCGCGGTGCATGAAAAATACAACACCGCCGCCCGCTACCGGCTGGAGGTCACCGAAGAAAACCCACGCGCGGCCGCGCTTTACCGCATGCTGGGCTTTGAGGATCTGCCCTACCGGCAGATGATCCTCGACACCCCGGTCGCGCTGTAAACAAGCAAAAAGACCTGCCCCGGCAGGTCTTTTTTGTTTGCGCATTTTCTGGTATGATAAGACATAGGATTGAGGTGATGGAATGGCAGCGGAAAACAAGATGGGCACCATGTCCGAAGGGCGGCTGATCATAACGATGTCGTTCCCGATCATGCTGTCCATGCTGGTGCAGGCGCTTTATAACATTGTCGACAGCGCGTTCGTCGCGCGCATCAGCGAGGACGCGCTGACCGCCGTCTCGCTCGCGTTCCCGGTGCAGCTTTTGATGATCGCGGTCGCGACCGGCGCGGGCGTTGGCGTCAATGCGCTGCTCTCGCGGCGGCTCGGCGAGAAAAAGCAGGCGGAAGCCGACGCGGTCGCGGCAAACGGCGTGTTCCTGTCCGTGTGCTTCTGGCTGGTGTTCGCCGTGCTCGGCCTGCTGTTCGGGCGCGCGTTTATCGCGGCGTTCACAGACGTGCCCGCCGTCATTGACATGGGCACAAGCTATGTTACGGTCGTTTCCGTCGCGTCCTGCGGCGTATTCCTGCTGTTCGTGGCCGAGCGCCTGATGCAGGCGACCGGCAACACGGTCTATCACATGGTCACGCAGCTGATCGGCGCGGTGCTCAACTGCGTGCTCGACCCGATCATGATTTTCGGCCTTGCGGGCTTCCCCGCCCTCGGCACGACGGGCGCCGCGCTCGCGACTGTCATCTCCCAGATCATCGCCATGTCGATCGGCTTTTTCATCAATGTGAAATTCAACCACGATGTACGCCTGCATGTGCGCGGCTTCCGGCCGGACGGCACAATCATCAGCGAAATCATCCGCATTGGCCTGCCCGCTGCGGTGCAGCAATCGCTGCTGAGCGTGCTGACCGTCGGCCTCAACCGCATCCTGATGCCGTTTTCGCAGACCGCCGTCAGCTTTTACGGCGTGTATTACAAATTGCAGAACTTCCTGTTCATGCCGGTGTACGGCCTGAACAACGCGCTCATCCCGATGATCGGCTACAATTTCGGCGCGAAGAACCGCCGCCGCATCGAGCGCATCACGCGCTATGCGCTGCTGCTCGCCGTCGGCATCATGGCGGCGGGTACGGTGCTGTTTGAAGCGCTGCCCGTGCCGCTTTTGCGCCTGTTCGACGCGTCGGACGCGATGCTCGCCATCGGCGTGCCCGGCATCCGCACGATCGCGCTGTCGTTCTGCTTTGCGGGCGCGTCGGTCATTCTGTGCGGCTGCATGCAGGGACTGGGACGCGGCAACGAGTCGCTTTGGGTCGCGCTTGTGCGGCAGCTGATCGTCATTCTGCCTGCAGCTGTGCTGCTCGCACGCATCAGCCTTTCTGCAATCTGGTTCGCGTTCCTGCTGGCCGAAGGCTGCGGCTTTGTGCTGGCCGTCTTGCTGCATCGCCGGGTAACACGGCGGCTGCTCACAACGCTTCCATAAAAATGTCACAAAATTGTAACAGTTTTTCCATTGTTTTTGTGCAGGACGCACGCTATAATAAAGACACGATAGATGGAAAGGGGTGAGTCCCATGGGTAGTGAAATCGAACAGATCGCCGGACAGATCGTGGCGCATCCGCGTTATCAGCGTTTGCGGAACTTTGAGCACCACGGCCCCGGCAACTCCATTTATGACCATTCGATCGCTGTTGCGGAAATGGCATACGCCATCGCCCGCCGGCTGCGTCTGACCGGGGACGAAACCGCTTCAGTGGTCCGTGCAGCATTGCTGCACGACTTTTTTGGCTACGATTGGCACAGCGACCGTTTCCGGCGCTTCCTCAGCCGGTATTCCGGCTGGCAGCGCATCATGCGTATGCACGGCTTTGTCCATGGCTACATTGCCGCTGACCGTGCCGCACGTACCTTCGGCCTGAGTCCGACCGAATGTGAAGCGATCGCCCGTCATATGTTCCCGCTTGCGCCCATGCCGCGCACACGTATCGCGTGGATCGTAACGCTTGCGGATAAGCTCGTCGCCACCCGGGAGGTGGTTGCTGCTGCCGGCAGCTATCTGACCCCCAATTACCTGCGGGGACTGCCGGAACTATAAATAAACAAGAAAAAAATCCCGCCGTTTTGGATGCGTCTGTCCGAAACGGCGGTTTTGCTTTGTTTTATAAGTCCTGAATATTCATTTTATCAAGCTGACGCTTATGCTTATCCTTGCGGCGGCAGAAAAGTACACCGCCAACAGCACGAGCGTCAGAATGTTGCACTGGAAGAACGCAAGGAACAGGTCGCCAAGGAACGACGCCGTCACCTGTATGCCTTCACCGTACACTGCGTAATAGCCGACGATCGACGAGATAATCGCAACAATCGAATACAGAAATAGCAGCACGGGCAGCACCAGCCCCGGCCACCGTGCCTTGCGCCGGGCCAAAAACACCTCAAACGCAATCACTGCCGCAAGCAGCAGCAAAACGATTAAAATCCGAATGGGAAAAAACATATTCTTCTCTCCTTCCTGCCTTACAGGTCTTGGATGTTCATTTTAGCGAGCAGCTTTTCCCGGCGCAGCTTTTCCCGCCCAACATAATAGGCACCCAGCAGCACGATGGTAGGGATATTACTGACCAGCAGAACCACCCCGAGTTGTACGGTATCGCCAACCGTCCAGTCGTGCTCCCCCTGCACCTGCTGCGCCTGATAGACGGTCTCGCCGGTTGCCTCGTCGACCACCTGCGTTCCTATGACCGTGCTGTTTTGCGACAAAAACGCAAAGTTTCCGACCACGATCAGCAGCGACAGCAAAAACGACAGCACCGGCAGAATCAATCCCGGCCAACGGCTTTTGCGCCGCGACAACCAAACCTCCAGCAAGATGACGCCAGCCAGCACTGCCACCAGCAGCAGTGTGTTGAGTGCAGTCACCAAGACCGCGTATGGATCGAACATGGGCATTTTCTTCTCCTTCCCGCCTTACAGGTCTTGGATGTTCATTTTGTCAATTTGGCGCTTATGCTGTTCGCGACGGCGGCAAACCAGATAGATCGCTGTCAAAATCAGCGTCGGCAGCAGGCAAAGCACCGAACCGAGCACACCCACCAACGCCTGACCCGCGCTTTCCGCCATGGACAGCGCATTAAACAACACATTGGGCAGCACCAACAGTACCCCCGGCAGCGTACACACCGGCAGAATCAATCCCGGCCACCACGCCTTGCGCCGCGACAGGAACACCTGCAATGCGACGATCCCGATCAGGATCGCCAGCCAAATCCCCAGATTAATTGCCAGCACGATCGTCGCCATCGTATTTAATCCCGCCATATCCTGCACCTCCCTATCCCTTTGCTGCGCCGTCCGCGCGGCGCTTTTTGTATTCGTGAATGAGGATCTTTGCTGTGTCAAAGTCCAGCTTATCACTCACCGCCATGCGCTTGATGAGCGCGACATATGGGTCCTCGTCCTCCCGTTCCCCCAGCTCGATCTTCTGGATCAGCCGGTCGAGCCGCAGGCGCACGGTCGGATAGGTCACGCCGTATTCGCCCGCGATCTGCTTGAGCGAGCCGGACGCGAGTACGAACCGCTTGATGAACGCCACGTCCTCTTCCTCAAGCTGCGCCATCCAGCCCGGTATCACCTCAATCGCCATGCACCCACCTCCTTTTGGTATCTTCAGTATATACTTTAATTTTATTAAAGTCAATCTTTTATTTTATTTTTCATAAAAGAAAAACCACCTCTTTTGAGGTGGTTTTCTTTATGCGTTTTCCAACCGCTTCTGATAAGCCAGCCGTTCGCCGCGCCCTTCCTCGAGATCGATGATCCCGCAGTACGTATAGCCCAGCCGCTTAAGCAGCCGCTGCATCGGTTTATTGTCCCTATGGGTGTCGATACGGATGCAGCCGCACTGGGCAAGGCACCATTCCAAACAGTATGCCGCCGCGCCGTGCCCCTGCTCCGCCGCCGCGATGCGGTGCACCACGCCATAGGGGGCATTATCCGGCCACGCACCCTCGCGGATGACGCGGTAGGTCGGCTCGCCGTCGGTCGAGAGGAAAAACGTCGCCAGAATACAGCCGTTATCCTCCAGCACATAGCTTTTGCCCTGCTCGATATCCCGCTCGAGCGTGCCCGCCGGCGGGAACCCCGGCTCCCACTGGTTGGGATTGCCGGTGCGCACCATGAAGCGCTGCGCGTTGTCGAAAATCTGACGCAGCGTCGGCAGGTCAGCCAGCCGCGTTTTCCGTATTTCCATGGTCATAACTCCTTCAGCCACTCCGCGCACAGGCCGAGCCACCGGGCAACATGCCGGTCGGGACGGCGGCCGCGCGCGGGATCATAGGTCTCGAAATCCGCCAGCGCCAGTCCATGCACGCCGTGCGGGAACAGATGTACTTCGTGCGGCACACCCGCTTTGCGCAGCGCGGCCTCGAGCAGCAGCGTATTTTCGACCGGCACCGATGCATCCTCCAGCGTATGCCAAAGGAAAGTCGGCGGCGTGTCCGCGTCAACCAGCGTTTCGAGTGAAAACGCCTGCTGACGCGCCACGTCCTCGCCCGCCAGCCGCGCAAAGCTGCCGCGATGGGCGAACTCGCCCGCCGTCACGACCGGATACCCCAACACCGCCGCGAACGGCCGGTGCAGCGCAAGGTCGGTGTCCGGTGCAAACCAGTCCGGCTTATTCCAAACCGTCGCCAGCGTGCCCGCCAGATGCGCGCCCGCCGAAAAACCGCCGACTGCAATGCGGTTTCCGTCCACGCCGAACGACGCGGCATGCTGCCGCACCCATGCGACCGCAGCCGACAGCGTGTGCAGCGGCTGCGTGCCGAGCGGAACCTCCGTGCAGTCATAATTGAGGACAAAGGTTTCAATGCCCTGCTGTGCAAACGCGCGCGCCACGGGCGCGCCCTCGCGGATCGAGCAGTATTCATATCCCCCGCCCGGGCAGAGGACAAGTGCGGGCTTATTCTCCCCCGCCGCCGCACCCGCGTGCATCAATGTGCCGTGCGGCAGCTGTATGGTTTGCATGGTTGTCCCTCCTCCTGCAATCCGTCACACATTATACCGGTTGCGGATATCGATACGCGACAGGATGCGCTCGCTTTCCGGCCGCTCCCCAACCAACAGATAGTCGAGCAGCAGTTCCGCCGGCAGCACGCCCTGCATGTGCGCATCCTGATCGATCAGAAAGTCGATCAGCCCGGCGCGCACATTTTCCGCGTTAACCTCGGACAGGTCATGGCAAATCAGATGCACCTTGCCTTGCAGACCCAACTCGCGCAGCGCGTCGCACGCGCCGACCTGCCCATTGACCGACACGTATACCCCACGCAGCGTCGGATGTTCACGCACTGCGCGGCATATAATATCATGGGCGAGCTGCTGGTCGTCGCCGCAGGTCTCCGGCGGCAGCAGATGCAGGCCGGGGAAGTGTGCGGCAGCCTCTTCGCAAAAACCGTCTACCCGCTGCCGGTGGGACAGATTGTTTTCCTGTCCTCCGATCACGAGCACTTCGCCTTCTCCTGCCAGCAGCAAATCCATCAGCCCGGCACAGGCACGGCCGCAGGCATAATTGTCCGAACCGACATAACACAGGCGGCCGGATTCCGACAGGTCGGTATTAAAGGTGATGACCGGCATGGTTTCGGACAAGGTCCGCAGCCGGGTGCGCACCGCCTCATCCTCTACCGGCGTGATCGCAAGACCGTTTACCCCGGCCGTTACCAATTCATCGATCGCAGCAAGCTGACGCGCCGCGTCCACCCCTTCGAGCGGACGCAGCAACACTTCCGCACCTTCGCTTTTCAGGCGGCTGCAAGCACGCCGCGCCTCCTCATATACCATGTGCATGAACATGGTTTCGACCGACTGCACGATCACGCCGATTTTGATCGGGTTCTTTGCCAGTGCCAGCAGACGGCCCGCGCGGTTAGGGCGGTACCCCATCTCCGCGGCAATACGCCGCACCTTTGCAGCGACCTTGGGATCTACCCGCCCACGGTTATTCAGGGCACGGTCCACCGTGCCGCGTGAGACGCCGGCAAGCGCCGCGATCTCTGCCAATGTGACTGCCATAGTATGCTCCTGTTCCATTCCTTCATTTCTGTTTCCGCGTGTCTGTTACGCGCGGCGCATATTGCCGCCCAGTGCGGCAGCGATTTCATCGCACGCTTTCAAAAGCGGTGCGCGCAGGGACGCAATACGCTCATCCGACATGCGGCTGATCGGCGCGGAGACCGAAACCGCATAGGAGGCACGGCCGCGGTAATCCGGGATCGCCGCGGCGATGCAGCGCACGCCCAGCTCGTTCTCCTCGTCGTCGAGCGCATACCCCAACCGCCGCACGCGTTCCAGCTCATGCAGGAACGCATCCTCAGTGACGATGGTATGCGCCGTCCATGGCGTGACATCGCTGCTCTCCCACAGCTTGCGCACCTCGTCCTCCGGCCAAGTGGCAAGAATCGCCTTGCCCACGCCCGTGCAATACAGCGGGCGGCGCATGCCGATGCGCGAGAACATGCGGATCGCACCGCGGCTGCTCTCTACCTTATGGATATAGACGATGTCGCGCTCCTCCTGCATGACCAGATGGACGGTCTCCTCGGTCTCCCGGCCGAGCTGCTCCATCGGCAGGCGCGCCAGATCGACCACGTCGAGGTTATCCATAATATAGCTGCTCAGCTCGCACAGGCGCATGCCCGCGCGATAGATGCTGGTGGCCGCGTCGCGCTGCACATAGCCGCGCGCGCACATGCTCGACAGCAGGCGGTGCACCGTGCTCTTATGCAAGCCGGTTTCGGCGGATAACGCACCGATCGACATACCGCCGCGGCTGCGGCACAGTGTCTCCAAAAGTTCAAAGGCGCGGTCAAGTGACTGCACCGAAGTGGATTCTGCCATAAAGAGACCCTCCATTCCGCATTGTAAAACCATGTTTCATTTTAAGGGATTTTCACCAAAAAAACAAGGGAAACTTTGCACAGATTGTTCTCGAAAAACTCTTGCATTCTGACGAGAAAGTTTTATAATGAAATCATCAAGCAAATCTATGAAACGGCATTTCATATTATGAAACACGGAGGAAGATCGCTATGAATGAAATGGAAAAAAAGGTTCAGTCTATCGGCGTTGTGCCGGTCATCAAGCTCAACCACCCCGAGCGTGATGCCATCCCGCTGGCAAAGGCACTGATCGCAGGCGGCGTACCGGTTGCCGAGGTTACGTTCCGTGCGGCAGGCGCTGCCACCGCGATCAAGCTGATGCGCGACAATTTCCCGGAGATGCTCGTCGGCGCGGGCACCGTGCTCACCACCGCCCAGATTGACGAAGCTGTCGCAGCAGGCGCGCAGTTCATCGTCACCCCCGGCATGGATCCCGAGCTGGTCGCTTACTGCCAGAAGCTCGGCGTTCAGATCTTCCCCGGCTGCACCACCCCGACCGACTACCACACCGCTTATAAGTTCGGTCTGGAAGTGCTCAAGTTCTTCCCTGCTGAGCAGTCCGGCGGCATCGCCAAGATCAAGGCGATGAGCGCGCCGTTCCCGATGTTCAAGGTCATGCCGACCGGCGGCATTTCGCTGAAGAACCTCGCGGACTACGTCAAGAACCCGGTCATCGCGGCTTGCGGCGGCTCCTACATGGTCACTGCCGACCTGATCGACAACGGCAAGTGGGATGAGATCACCGACCTGTGCAAGAAGTCGGTCGAGATCGTGAAAGAGGCGCGCAATGGCTAAGTATTCGCTGGCGCACATCGGCATCAATGCCGCTAACAAGGAAGAAGCGCAGAAGGCCGCTGAAATGTTCCAGACCCTGTTCGGCTTTGCCGTTAAAGAGGGCAACAGCTCGTTCTTCGCGGGCGATATCGAACTGATGAAGGAGCCATACATGGGCAAGAACGGCCACATCGCCATCGGCACCCCGGATGTGGCAGCTGCCAAGGCCGAGCTGGAAGCGCGCGGCTACACCTTTAACGACGCCACCGCCAAGTTCAAGGCGGACGGCACCCTAAACGCGATCTACCTGACCGATGAGATCTGCGGCTTCGCGATCCATCTGGTCGGCAAGCAGTAATCACAGAATATAACGGAGGGAAAAACATGAAAATCGTTACTTTCGGCGAACTGATGGTTCGTCTGCAGCCGTACAACTACGAGCGTTTCGTACAGGCTGACCACCTCGAGTTCACCTTTGGCGGCGGCGAAGCCAACGTTGCTGTTTCGCTGGCAAACTACGGCCTGGATGCCGCTTACGTCACCAAGCTGCCGGCGCACGCGATCGGCCAGGCGGCTGTCAACTCCCTGCGCCGCTACGGCGTCGACACCAGCATGATCACCCGCGGTGGCGACCGTGTCGGCATCTACTACAACGAGAAGGGTGCTTCCCAGCGCGGCTCGGTCTGCATCTATGACCGTGCGCACTCCGCCATTCAGGAAGCGACCACCGCTGACTTTGACTGGAACAAGATTTTCGAGGGTGTGGACTGGTTCCACTTCACCGGCATCACCCCGGCGCTCGGCCCGAATGTGGTTGAGATCTGCCGCGAGGCCTGCCAGGCTGCCAAGGCGCACGGCGTCAAGATTTCCTGCGACCTGAACTACCGCGGCAAGCTGTGGACCCGCGAGCAAGCGCGCGAGACCATGACCGACCTGTGCCAGTATGTTGACGTTTGCATCTCCAACGAGGAGGACGCAAAGGACGTATTCGGCATCGAGGCCGAGGCGACCGATATCTACGCGGGCGAAATCAACCGCGAGGGCTACAAGTCGGTTGCCAAGCAGCTGGCTGACAAGTTCGGCTTTGAGAAGGTTGCCATCACCCTGCGCGAGTCCCACTCCGCGTTTGACAACGGCTGGAGCGCAATGCTTTATGACGTAGCGTCCGACGAATACTGCTTCTCCAAGAAGTACGAGCTGCACATCATCGACCGTGTCGGCGGCGGCGACTCCTTCGGCGGCGGCCTGATCTACTCCCTGCTGACCGGCAAGAGCACGCAGGAAGCGGTTGAGTTTGCTGTTGCAGCTTCCGCGCTCAAGCACTCCATCGAGGGCGACTACAACATGGTAACGGTTGCTGAGGTCGAGAAGCTCGCCGGCGGCGACGGTTCCGGCCGTATCCAGCGCTAAGTTTTTGCCTCTCTCCCGGCGCAAGCCGGATCTGTCGATATTAGCGATCTCCTAACAAACGGCAAAAGGCCCGCACCGCATTGGTGCGGGCCTTTTGCTGCCCATATACTGGCTAACTTTTTCTCTGTAACCTGTATTTTTTTCTTGACAGAAAACGACTGACCGCGTATAATATATTTTGTCGTCAGGATCATCCTGTCGATATGGCATGGGGGCGTAGCTCAGCTGGGAGCCCGGTTGAAGCGGTTACACACCCCTCAACAAAACTAAATAAATGTTCTTTCCCACATCTGGGGGTATAGCTCAGCTGGGAGC
>DXDE01000028.1 GCA_019115615.1 Candidatus Agathobaculum merdavium
CATGTGTACCGGGTGTCAGCACATTCGAGCAGCTTTCCGCGGCCAGCACCGCGCCGATCGGCACGCCGCCACCCAGCCCCTTGGCCATAGTGACCACATCCGGCCGGATATCATACTGCTGGAAGCAGAACAGGCTGCCCGTACGGCCAATGCCGGTTTGCACCTCGTCAATAATCAGCAGCAGATCCTTTTCGCGGCAGAGTGTCTCAACCTGCTTTACAAATTCCGGATCGAGCGGCAATACGCCCCCTTCGCCCTGCACCAGCTCCATCATAACTGCACAGGTCATATCGTCTACTTTTTTGCGGACTGAATCAAAATCATTGGCTACCGCATAGTCAAAACCATCGGTAAACGGGAAAAAGTAGTTGTGGAAACGATCCTGACCGGTCGCCTTGAGCGTGGTCACGGTTCGTCCATGAAAGGAGTTGATGAGCGTAACGATCTTGAAACGGCCTTCGCCGTATTTATCGAACGAGTACTTTCGCGCAAGCTTAATCGCACCTTCGTTGGCCTCTGCGCCCGAGTTGGCAAAGAACACCTTGCCGTTCAGATGCGTCTTTTCGACCAGCTTTTTCGCAACCTGAACCATCGGCTCGGTCGTGAACAGGTTGGAAACATGCATCAGCTTGTGTGCCTGCTCGGTTATCGCGTCGATGATCTTGGTATTGTTGTATCCCATGCAGTTGACGCCGATGCCCGAAGCAAGATCGATATACTTTTTGCCTTCCACATCCCACAGCGTCGCACCCTCACCGTGGTCGAGCGCGATCGGAAAACGGCCGTAGGTGTTCATCACATACTGATTTTCCTCGGCCTTCAGTTGTTGATATGTCATTTCTTTCGCTTCTTTCTCACTGGAACATCGTGCCGACACCGACTTTACTGAGTAGCTCGATCAGGATCGAGTGTTTGACACGGCCGTCCTGAATATTCGCCTGATCCACACCCTTGCGGACCGCTTCGACACAGCAGTCCACTTTGGGGATCATGCCGCCCTTGATCACACCATCTCGCACCAGCTTTGGCACTTCGGACACCTTCAGGTTTGTGATCAGCGTCGACTCATCATCCGGATCGAGCATCAAACCGCGCACATCGGTCAGCAGAATAAGCTTCTTTGCACCCAGCGCAACCGCCAGCTTGCAGGCCGCAGTATCCGCATTGATGTTATAGTTGGTTTCGTCGTCGATGCCCTGCGCTACGGTCGAAACGACCGGAATATAACCCTGCTCAAGCACGTCAATGACCGGCGCGGGGTTGACATCAACGATGTCACCGACATAGCCGTAATCCGTGCCGGTGCGGTCGGTCATGCGCTTAGCCTGGAACATGCCGCCGTCCATGCCACCCAGACCAATGCCGCGGCCGCCTGCCTTTTCAAGCAGCGTAACAAGGTCTTTGTTAACCTTGCCGCACAGCACCATCTGCACGATGTCCATGGTTTCACGGTCGGTATAACGCAAACCGTTGACAAACTTGGATTCTTTACCGATCTTTTTGAGCATATCGGTAATCTCCGGCCCACCGCCATGCACGACGACAACCTTGACACCAACAAGATTGAGCAGCACGAGGTCATGGATGACCGCGTCTTTCAGTTCCTCGTTGATCATAGCGTTGCCGCCATATTTCACCACGACGGTCTGGCCATAGTATTTCTGGATATACGGCAGAGCTTCAACCAGAATTCTGGCCTTCAGCTCTGCATCAAGATGTGTGTCCATGTCTCTTACTTCCCTTTTTGTAATATCCGATCAGGTGCGATAATCGCCGTTGATTTTCACATAATCATAGGTCAGATCGCAGCCCCATGCCGTCGCGCTGTCCTCGCCTTCATTGACGTTTATCGCAATAACAACTTCATTTTCAGAAAGGATCTTCTTAGCGGTATCCTCATCAAAATCAACCGCTTCGCCCTTTTCACAAACCGTGATGCTGCCTGCCGCAGAAGAAAACGCAACCGTAACATATTCCGGCCGGAACGGCGCCTTGGAGTAACCCATTGCGCACAGCACGCGGCCCCAGTTGGCATCTGCGCCGAACATCGCTGCCTTGACCAGATTCGAACCGACAACCGCCTTGGCCAGACGCTCCGCTGCCTCTTCCGAACGCGAACCGCTCACCGTGCAGGTGACCAGCTTGCTGGCACCCTCGCCGTCTGCCGCGATCTGACGCGCCAGACGCGTATTCACTTCATTCAGCGCCTTGCAGAACGCCTGATACTCCTCGTCCTGCCAATCGATCAGCGCATTGCCTGCCATGCCGTTTGCCAGTACCACGCACATATCATTCGTCGAAGTATCACCGTCGACCGTAACGCGGTTGTACGTCTTACGCACGTTCTCCTGCAAAGCTTCGGTCAGCATTTCATGCGTGATCGCGCAGTCGGTCGTGATGAAAGACAGCATGGTGCCCATGTTCGGATGGATCATGCCGCTGCCCTTGCAAATGCCGCCGATGCGGCAGGTCTTGCCGCCGATGGAAAACTCAACTGCCGCGGTCTTGGTACGCGTATCGGTCGTCATGATGGCAAGATTTGCTTTTTCCGAGGCGTTTGCCTCCAGATTGATCTCCGGCAGATGTGCCTCGATGCACTCAACCGGCAGACGCTGGCCGATCACGCCGGTTGACGCAACAACCACATCGTACTCATCGATATCCAGCAGCTTTGCCGCCGCTGTCGCCATACGACGGGCATTCTCCATGCCGTCCGGTGCGCAGGCATTGGCATTGCCGGAGTTCGCAATAATCGCACGCGCCACACCATTTTCCAAATGCTCCATGGTGACATAAACCGGCGCTGCCTTGACGCGGTTCATCGTATACGTCGCAGCAGCGGTGCACTCGCACGCACTGAAAATGATTGCCGTATCGTCATTTGTGCGGCTTTCCTTGATACCGCAGCGGATACTGCCTGCGGTAAAGCCCTGTGCGGCACACACGCCGCCTTCGATAATTTTCATTGTTTCATTTCTCCTTTACGCACAGTGTCGTCAGGATGCTTACAGTGTCAGCCCGGCGGTTTCGTCCAGACCGAGCATAATATTCATATTCTGCACCGCCGCACCCGACGCACCCTTGCCGAGGTTGTCAAACAACGCGGTGACGATGGTCTGCTCTTCGTGCCCGTTGACGATCAAACGCAGGCTGTCGTGTCCGGCGAGCGTATTTGCATAGATCACCGACGCATCTCCGCCGAGCGGCGCAACCGTGACCAGTTTTTCGTCTTTATAATGCTCCGCCAGCGCCTCGTGGACACGCGTAGCGTCCAGTCCGGGCAGCATAACAGTCGTCGCCATACCCTTATAGAAATCGCCGACTACCGGCACGAATACCGGCGGCTGGGTCAGTCCGCAGACGTACTCCATCTCAGGCAGGTGCTTATGATGCAAGTTCAGGCCGTAGATGCGTTCGGAATCATGGCATACGTCCCGGTCTTTGTCCTCATATTCCGCAATCATCTTCTTGCCGCCGCCCGAATAACCGGTCAGAGACGAGCAAGTGAATGCAAAGTCCGCGGGCACGATATCGCGCGCCACCAGCGGATACACGGACGAGATAAACCCACTTGCATGGCAGCCGGGATTCGCAACGCGCTTGGAATCCTTAATTGCCATACGGTGCGCCTTGGACAGTTCGGCAAAACCATAGTCCCAATCCGGGTTCGTGCGATGCGCGGTGGACGCGTCGATCACACGGGTATAATCGTTTTCGATCAGCGTGACGGCTTCTTTTGCCGCAGCATCCGGCAGACACAAAAACACAATATCGGCTGCGTTTAAGAACTTGCGGCGCTCTTCGGTGTCCTTGCGCTTATCCTCGTCGATCAGCAGAAGATCGATGTCATCACGGCCGGATAGCCGGTCGTAGATCTGCAGACCGGTGGTACCCTCTTTTCCGTCAATATATACCTTAGGCTTCATGCCTCATGCTCCTTGATAAAGTTTGTCAGTTCCTGG
>DXDE01000029.1 GCA_019115615.1 Candidatus Agathobaculum merdavium
ATTCACGCAGTCGATACGCATATACCCCAATGACTGCGCACACTAACGCACCGATCAAAATCGCCCAGCCGCTGAGCAGCTGCATCCCGCCCAGCACGCAAAGCAAAACCTCGATCACCATCGCGCAGATACCCGCAATATATATGCGTTTATTCCGTTCCCGCTCTGTCATATCCGTTTCACCCATCTGAAAACCCCATTATTCTTCATATCATGAGCTTACGCCAGTCCCCTGCGGCGTACTGCTTTTCTATCCAATATATAAATAGTATAGCGTTTTTGACTTCTATCCGCAATCATTATTCTGGATGCCGGTAAAAATTTTTCGTCATACAGCCGATTTAATTGACAGAAAAAAAAACGGCGTGCTATGATAAATATAAGAAAATTTTTCGCCCTATCGTATGCATTATCTTTGAGCGGCATACTATTGCATTTTAAAGGAGGAGCGCTGACACCATGATTAAAATTCTAGTGGTGGAGGATGATCCGGATCTTTCTAACATCATTCGTCTGCATCTCAAGCATGCCGGCTATATGTCGGCTGCCGCTTATTCGTGCGCCGAAGCACTTGAACTCATGTCAAATGAAGCTTTCGACCTGATCATTCTGGATATTGTCCTGCCGGATCAGCAGGGAACCGAGCTATGCACTTTGATCCGCGAAAAATCCCAATGCCCGATTATCTTCACCAGCTGTCTTGACGACAGCCAAACCATCATTCACGCACTGCAGTCCGGCGGGGATGATTATATGGTCAAACCGCTCAACTACGGTGAAATGATTGCGCGCATCGAAGCAAACCTGCGCCGCCACCGCACCGTACCGGCCACACCGCAGCCCGGCCGTCGGGAATATGCCAGCTTTACCATTGATACCGAGCACCATTGTGTTTTACTCAAAGGCGAAGAAAAGCCGATCCAGTTATCCGCAATCGAGTATGAGCTGCTGCTCTTTTTTGCCGACCACCCACAAATGCTGCTGCTGTATAACGAGCTGTATCAGCATATCTGGAAGGCGGACAGCGCCGGCGACACCCGCACGGTGATGGTACATATCTCCAACCTGCGTAAAAAAATCGATCCGGACCATACCGGCATCATCCAGACTGTACGCGGAGCGGGTTATATCTTTAACGGCACCCCCAACACCGTATCAGACAACGGAGGACACCTGTCATGAACATGCAGCAGCTGTTTGACCCTGCATCCGCGCAGACCCCATTTGACAGCTACACACAATACACCAGCTATCTGTTCGCTTGCGTGGACCATCTGCTCAATCAGTATACATATCGGCTGACACAGACGTTCACCGCAGAAAACGGAAGCCTCAAAAACGTGCTTTATCCCGATCTTGAGATTACCTGCAGCCTGTGCCAGCAGCATGTGAGCAATTTCCTCAATGCACAGTCGCCTGCTGTAAACGACAGCCTGGCGGATACATTTCAGGATGAGCAGTCAGATGATGCTTTCAGCAGCGAATTTGACGAACTTTTCGCGGATTTTGCCAGCGAGGTCAGCGATATCGAACCCGAGCCGGAAGCGGATATTGCATCCATGCTCTCCGTGCTGCGCCAGCGCGCCGCTGTCACCGAGGTGCCGCTGCCGCTGCACCAGCTGTCCGAAACGCTGCATTTGAGCGATTTTTCGCTTTTTTGCTTTGCCTGCGCCATCCTTTCCTCGACGCAGACCAACTATGCTTCGATCTTTCAGGTGATTGGTCAGAACGGTAATCTGGTCGCACCCAGCATCGAATCCGCCGCCCGCGTGTATTATGGCAAGGATTTTTCGATCAGCACCGCCTATGGTGAAATGTCGCGTGCGCTCGAACAGCTCGCGCCTATCTTTGACCTCAAAGTCAACAATGCCCTGCCGTTTTCGACAATCGTCTCGCCCGATAAGCGCCTGATCGACTTTCTATTTGGCAGCGAACCGCTGCGCATCGACCAGAATTACAAGCGCTTTTTCTCCATGCTGACAAGCGATAAAAAGCTCAATCCGTTCCTCGCCAACCAGAATGTGCTCGACGCACTGACCATCGCCTACGATGACGGCGTGCGCCTGTTCTCCATCTACGGCGACGAAGGCTCGGGCCGCCGCTTCACCATTCAGCACTTCTGCGCGCAAAAAGGGCTGCGCTGCATCACGGTCGACGGTGCCAAGCTGTTTGGCTATGATTTCAATTTTGTCCAGCAGGCGTTGTGGGCAGTCGCACGCGAATGTCTGCTGACCGAGGCCTGTTGCTGCCTGACCAACCTGTCCTACCGCGAAGAGGATAAGGAACGCTTTTTCGGCTATATGGATCTGTGCTTCGAGCGCCTGTCCGACCGTGGTGTCGCTGTATTCACACACAGCCGCGACAAACTGCCGCTGCGTGAGATGACCCAACTTGATTTCGCGCACCTCGAGTTGCCTACACCGGACAACCGCGAGCGCATCGCACTCTGGCAGCACTATGCGGACGGCTACGCGCTGGGCGAGGACGTCGATCTGACCGAGCTTGCCACCAAGTTCCTGTTCACCGGCGGCAAGATCAAAAGCGCGCTGCATCAGGGCCGTACGCTTGCCTCGATGGACAAGGAGATCCTGATTTCGCGCGACAAGCTGTTCAAAGCCTGCAATGCGCAGATGAGCCACGAGCTGACCCAAAAGGCCACGCGTATCCCGGCAAACTTCACGTGGGACGACATCGTTATGAACAAGGACCAGCGTGAGGCGCTGCAGCACGCGGTCGACCAGATGACCTACCGCAAGCAGGTCTATGAGGATTGGGATTACCTAAAAAAATACCAATACGGCCGCGGCCTGTCGGTACTGCTGTTCGGCGCACCCGGCACCGGTAAATCCATGTGCGCACAGGTTATCGCCAATGCACTCAATCTCGAACTGTACCGCGTCGACCTATCCAAAGTCGTTGACAAATATGTCGGCGAAACAGAAAAGTCAATCTCGATGATCTTCCGCGAAGCGAAAAAGTGTAACGTCGTCCTGTTCTTTGACGAATGTGATACCTTGTTCGCCAAGCGCTCGGACGACGGCGGTTCCAACCAGTCGTCCAACAACAACAAGACCGCGCTGCTATTGCAGGAGGTCGAAGCATACGACGGCGTTTCCGTCCTTGCCACCAACTACAAGCACAATATCGACCCCGCGTTCTTCCGCCGCATGAAGTTCATCGTTGAATTTCAGTTCCCTGATCCGGACACGCGCGAAATGCTGTGGAAAACCACCATCCCCAAGGGCACACCGCTCGCAGATGACGTAGATATTCGCTTCCTCGCGGAGCGGTTCGAGTTCGTCGGCGGTAACATCAAAAACTGCATCCTCAATGCTGCATTCCTTGCCGCAGCGGATCCGGAAAGCGACGGCGACGTGCACATGAAGCATTATTTACAGGCGATCCGTTACGAATTCGTCAAAACCGGCAAAGTATTTACCCGTGCGGACTTCGAGCCGTACGCTAACCTTGTTTTGGGCTGAAAGGAGGCCGTACAATGCGCTCAATCGAACGATTGGAGCAAAACAAGCGTCTGAAAGACGCTAAGCGCCGGCCGCCCCCGCCTGACGAGGAAATGGAGGAAGAGCTGGAGCACAAACCTTTTATGCCATTCAACACCGCCGCATCCATCTTTGACGAAGGCTTGGACAAACGCTTCGGTGGTATCAATACCGCCCCTTCGATCTTTGACCGTGGCGCGGTATTCCACACCAACAAGCAGAAATAAGCACAAATGCACCGTACGACATCCGTATGGTGCATTTTTCCTGCTAACACAAAAATAAGCCCGCGCGGAAATCCGCGCGGGCTTATTATCATTTTCTCACGCTGTGCATGCTATTCCAGAGGAATCAGCCGCGCCACTCGGCGAACATCGCCTCTGCATCGGTCGCACTCGAGGCAGCAACCAGCTTGTCAGCCAGTTCCTTGCACTCGGCATAGGTGTGCGCTGCCAGATCAGCCTTAGCCGCGAGCATCGCAGATGCGGACATAGACAGATTGGTTACACCCAGACCGCACAGCACGGGAGCCATGCCCGGCGTACCAGCCATCTCGCCGCACACGCCAACTTCGATGCCGTTCTCGTTGGCAGCCTTCGCCGTCATACCGATCAGGCGAAGCACGCCCGGATGCAGCGGACGATACAGATAAGAGATCTTTTCGTTGATACGGTCAACCGCGCAGGAATACTGGATCAGGTCGTTCGTGCCGATCGAGAAGAAGTCGACTTCCTTGGCCAGCATATCCGCACAGACAGCTGCAACCGGAATTTCGATCATGATACCGACCTTAACATCCGGATTGAACTCCGCGCCCTCAGCCTTGAGCAGATCCTTGGCCTGCTCGAGGATCTGCTTCGCGTTGCGGATCTCCTCGATGGAGGAAATCATCGGGAACATGATGCGCAGGTCGCCGTACTTAGCAGCACGCAGCAGCGCACGCAGCTGGGTCAGGAACAGATCGGTCTTGTTCAGGCAGATGCGGATCGCACGATAGCCGAGGAAGGGGTTCTGCTCCTTCTCCAGCTCGAGCGCGGGCACTTCCTTATCGCCGCCGATGTCCAGCGTACGGATGATGACCGGCTTGCCCGCCATGATCTCGCAGGCCTTCTTGTAAGCCTCGTACTGCTCTTCCTCACTCGGCAGATCGGCGCGATCCATGAACAGGAACTCAGAGCGGAACAGGCCAACGCCTTCGCCGCCCAGCTCGGCAACGCGTACCGCGTCGTCCGGCGTACCGATATTGCCCTCAATCACGATGCGGCGACCATCGCTTGTGCCGCCCTGCTTATCCTTAAACTGCGCGAGCATCGCCTTGCGGGCATCCTCGGCCTTCTTCTTCTCCGCAAACTGCGCGAGGGTCGCCTCGTCCGGTGCAACAACCACTTCACCTGCTGCACCATCGAGCAGCAGCTCAGCGCCATCTTCGATCTCGTCAACCTTATCGCCTGCGCCTGCAACAGCCGGAATACCCATCGAGCGCGCCATAATCGCAGAGTGGCTCGTACGGCCGCCGATACGGGTGACAAAACCGACAACCGGCTTAGAGCCGATCTTGGCGGTATCCGACGGGGTCAGATCGGTCGCGATAACGATGCACGGCTCCGTGATCGAATCGAGCGCATTGTCCGCGATGCCCTTCAGGTTCTTCAGGATGCGCTTGGAGATATCGCCGATATCCGCAGCGCGCGCCTGCATGTACTCATCATCCATCGCGCGGAACATCGCCTGGAAATTCTCGCAGTTGACAAAGCAGGCATACTCTGCGCAAACCTTGTCCTCATCGATCAGGTTGGTCATGCCTTCGATGAAGTCGGGATCGTCAATCATCAGCAGATGCGCGTCGAAAATCTCCGCCTCCGCAGCACCAATATTCTTTTCCGCTTCCTCACGCAGAACTTCGATCTGCTTTTTCGCCTTTTCCACAGCATCGGTCACACGAGCCTGCTCCGCAGCAACATCGGTGATCGTATCCTTTACGACGGTCAGATCCTCTTCCTTAATCACCAACGCCTTGGCGTGTGCCAAGCCTTCCGACACGCCAATCGCCTTGAACTTAAACATAAACCTTCTCCTCCTATTTCTTTGTATTTTATACAAAAACCCTGTGCATTTTCTAAACTACATTGTATAATATTTACGCTCTTTCGTCAAGGGTACGGTGAATTTTTCGAAAAACTCGCAGGAATTGAAAAAATATGTGCCGCAATGCCGGTTTTCTGCTATACTTATAACATTCCGATACGATATCACACAGGAGGTCATGCAACCATGGCAAACCGCTGCACCCGCATTCCCGAAATCATGCTGCCCCGCGAAGGCACGGATCTTTCCAAATGGGCGGTCATCGCCTGCGACCAATACACATCCCAGCCCGAATACTGGGCCGAGACCGACCGTACCGTTGGTTCCGCCCCCTCTACCCTGCGGCTGACACTACCTGAGGTCTACCTCGAAGACGCGAATGTCGCTGAACGCACCGCTGAAATCCACCGCACCATGCGCCGCTATGTGGAAGACGGTACGCTGCGCACGCTGCCTGCCGGCGTTATCCTGACCGAGCGTTGGTCGGGCGGCAGCTGCCCGCGCCGCGGCATTGTGCTTGCGGTCGATCTGGAAGCGTATGAGTATACACCCGGCTCGGCGTCGCTCATCCGTCCGACTGAGAAAACCGTTGTCGAGCGTATCCCGCCGCGCCTGAAAGTCCGTCAGGGCGCGTGCATGGAGCTGCCGCATATCATGATCCTGATCGACGATCCCGACCGCAAGATCATCGAGCCGCTGTTTGCGCAAACCGACGCACTCGAAAAGGTATACGATACCGACCTGATGCAGGGCGGCGGCCATATCACTGGCTGGTTCATCCCCAAGGGCGCGCAAACAGACGCAATCGAAGCTGGTCTGGAAGCGCTGTGTGACCGTGAAGCCTTCAATCGCAAGTACGGCTGCACGGACGCGCAGGCACTGCTCCCCTACGCCATAGGCGACGGCAACCACTCGATGGCAACCGCCAAGGCCTACTGGGAAGAAATTAAGGCCGAGCTGTCCCCCGAAGAGCAGCAGGACCACCCCGCACGCTACGCGCTGGTCGAAGTGGTCAACATCCATGACGAAAGCCTGATTATCGAGCCGATCCACCGCGTCCTGTTCGGCGTCGATCCGGATGAGCTGCTTGGCAGCCTGACCGCATTTTATGAAGCACAGGGCTGCAATGCTCGTATCGCGGACAAAATGCCCGCCGATCCGGCAGCGCATGCCTTCCCGTTCTTTGCCGCAGGCAAGCAGGGCGTGCTCGTAGTCGAAGGGCCTAAGTGGTCGATTCCGGTCGCAACCATGCAGACCGCACTCGATGCTTATCTGGAGGAGCATCCCTCCGCACGCATCGACTACATTCACGGCGAAGACGTTGTCCGTTCGCTGTCCGACAAGCAAGGCAATTTGGGCTTTATCCTGCCGGACATCGCCAAAAAAGACTTGTTCCGCGGTGTTGTGTTCGATGGTGTTCTGCCGCGCAAGACTTTCTCCATGGGAGAAGCGCACGAAAAACGCTACTATATGGAAGTCAAAACGATCGTCAAGTAAATTTCTCTGTCTTTTGGGATGCAGCCGTATCGGCTGCGTCCTTTTTTGTCCAGTCCAGCACCGCCTCTCCCCCTTCCACCCTGCACAATACAAACGCGGGCGCAAGCGCGAACGGCCTGTCAGGCGCAAATGTGCAGCGCAGACGCACGCCTGTGCCTTGTCGCTCTGCGCGCACTGCACCGTCAGACAGCAGCGCATCCAGCACGGCATCCCCTGTCTGCAGCGGCTTCTCGTCCGACGTGTCCGCTGCTTGCGGCAGCGGTTCCTTCTTCTCCGGTTCCGCCCGCAATGATGGCTCATGCAGCTGCCCGTCCTCCATTGGTCGCTCTGCCAGATAAAATGCTTTGGGCGGCCCGTCCGTACAGCCTGCGGCTTTGAGCGTTTCACGCGTCAAACGCCGCCGCAAACGCAGCCGGCCGTCCTCCGGCGCGAGCAGTCCAACCAGCAGCGCTTGACCACCGGTATCTCCATAGCAGCGCAGCAGCAGCGGCGCGCCGGTCGGTTTTTCGCAGTCCACTGCAACGCGTACGCCGAACCCATCCGGTTCCCAGTTCAGCCAGCCCACCGGCTCGCCCATATATGTTATCTCTGCCCGCACAGCCGCACCCCCAATAAAAAGCGCGTATCCTATATCAGGATACGCGTTTCTTGCTATCGTTATGCCCTCAGCCCTGCACCGATCCCAAACCAAAGCTGACCGCCAGCGCTTCGTCCACATGACGCATCGCCTTCTCATCGAGCGATCCCATCTTCTCGCGCAGCCGCCGCTTGTCAAGCGTGCGGATCTGCTCGGTCAGAATGATAGAATCCTTGGTCAGACCATACTTTGGCGCGCCGAGCGTAATATGCGTGGGCATCTTGGCCTTGTTGATCTGCGATGTAATGGCGGCGGCGATCACGGTCGGACTATATCGGTTGCCCACGTTGTTCTGCACGATCAGGACCGGGCGCACCCCGCCCTGCTCGCTGCCGACCACCGGGCTGAGATCGGCATAGTAGATATCTCCCCGTTTGATACTGCTGTCCACGTTGGTTCACACTCCGATGAAATAGATTTGCGGTTTGTCCGCAAACCTATTTTTCCCGCGGTGCGCAAAAATATAACAGCCGTTTGGGTTTTCGCGCCCGCGCGGATGGGAATTTCTTCCCGTTTCATCCTATGCGTTATGGCGCGCGGTTGTTAGTTCTGATAAAAACGCGGCACACGGCTGCTGGCAGCGCAGATGACTTCATAGGAGATCGTACCGGCGGCGGCAGCGGCATCCTCCACCGTCCACACGCCCGGGCCAAATACCGTAACCTCATCGCCACGGCGCACATCTACCCCATCCGGCACGCGCACCATGCACATATCCATGCAGATGCGGCCCAGCACGGGCGCTTTCTGTCCGCCAAGCACGACATGCGCTTTCCCCGAGCCTGTGCGCAGAAAACCATCCGCGTAACCGATGGAAACAATAGCCATCCGGATCGGCTCGTCCGTTTCAAACGTACGGCCATAGCTGACCGTCGTGTGCGCCGGGATATCGCGCACCTGCACCACGCGCGCCTTGACCGTCATCGCAGGATGCAGGTCAAGCGCAGGCGGCACAGACGCGTCCGGCCGATAACCGTACAGGATAATGCCCGCGCGCGTCATCGTGCAGTGCATACGCTCATAGCTCTGGATTGCGCCGCTGTTGGCACAATGCCGCAGCGGCAAGTCAATGCCGCGCGCGGCAAGGTCGCTGCACACACCGGCAAATCGTTCAAACTGCAATGCAGTATATGGCTCCCCTTCCGGCACATCCGCAACTGCGAAATGCGTAAAAATACCCTCGCTGCGCAGGCCGGGCAGCGCTGCACAAGCCGCGATTTTTTCGACGGTCTGCTCCCGCTCCCATGCCGGAAAGCCAAGACGGGTCATGCCGGTATCCAGCTTGTAATGCACCGTCAGCGTCTCGCCGGTGCGCACAGCGGCCTCGCTGAGCAAGCGCGCGGTCTCTTCGTCATACACCGGCGCGGTGATATGCTCACGCGCAATGGTATCCATGTCGGCTTCATCCACATAGCCCAGAATGAGAATCGGCTTTGTGATGCCGTGCTCACGCAGTTCGACCGCTTCAGGCACAGTCGCAGCCGCAAAATACGGCGCACCCAGCGCCTGCAGGCGCTGGGCAACTGGTACGGCGCCATGGCCATAAGCATCCGCCTTGACAACGCACAGCACAGGCGCTTTTGCCTGCGCACAAATTACGCGATAATTGTGTTCAATCGCACCTAAGTCCACTTCTGCCCAAGTGCGGTGTTTGCTCGGTTTCATATCGTTTTCATCCCTAACTTTATGTTTCCTGGTAACTGGTCACGAGGATTTGCAGCACACGCGTGCCGTCCGCATACAGCTCAGCACATACCGGCTGATACGTTTTCTCCGCAAGCCATACCTGTTTTTCGACCTTCCCGTCCGCATCCTCCTGTTCATAGCGCAGCGCCAGCAGCGACTGGCCATCCACCCGCTCGGTCCAGATCTGCGCCGGTTCCGCCGTACGCAGGTCATTCAGCAGGCAAAAGAGCGCGTCCGCAGGTGTCAGCCCGGTGCGCTGCGGCATCGCGTCATCAAGCGCAAGCCCGTCGTACTGCAGGGTGAAGGAAGCACTGTCCGTGCCCGCAATCGTGCCGCCGATCCCAGCGAGGCTTTCAGGCGCGGTGATGGTAAAGGTATCGTTTTCTTCCCTATTATAAACGTATTCGACTTGATATTCCAGTGTGGATTGCCCAAGATCGGACAAAATTTTGAGTTCTGCTTCAAAACCGGTAAGCTGTGCAAAGTGCTCCCGCACCGTCTGCCCATCCGCAGGCGCGCCGCCGCATCCAGTGAGCATCACCAGCAGCATGGAAAAGCAAAGAATCCGTTTCAGGTCACCACTCCCTTGTATTGTACCGATGGAGCAGCCGGGGCAGCTCACAAAGCATATCGCCCGGCGTCATCCCATATTCGCTCAGGCGGTTTGTAGCCGCATCACCCGCCCGGCCATGCAGCCATGCGGCTGCGCAGGCCGCCTGCACCGGGTCGATCCCCTGTCCACACAGCGAGACCAGCATACCGGCCAAAACATCCCCGCTGCCGCCCTTTGCCATGCCGGGATTGCCGGAATGATTGCGATATTTCGTGCCGTCCGGTGCAAAAATACGCGTGCGATGGCCTTTATAAAGCAGGATGCAGCGGTTTTCCACCGCGAAGGTAGAAAGGTCGACCGTATCCGGCTGCTTCAGGCCGCTAAGGCGTGCAAACTCAGCAGCATGCGGGGTCAGTACGACCGGCTGCTTCGCCTGCCGCAATACATCTTTATGCGCGGCGAGCGCATTTATGCCGTCCGCATCCACAATAACCGGACATTGTGCTTCGCGCACGAGCGTGCATACGATCTCGGCGACCGCCTCCGACCGCCCCAGTCCGCAGCCGATAAGCAGCGCATCTGCGCGTTCTGCAAGCGTGAGCAGCACGGGCAGCGCCTCATGCGAAAGCATACCATCCGTCGCGCACGGCATCGGACGCACAACAGGCTCATTGAGCTTAACCGCAAGCACAGGCCATGCCTTTTCTGGTACTGCCAGCGTTACCACACCGCTTCCCATACGCACCGCACCCTGTGCGGCGAAATAGGCTGCCCCTGTGTAGCCCGCTGAACCGCATACGCACAGCACACGGCCAAACGCGTTTTTATCCGCATCCGGCGCACGTCGCGGGATAATATTGTCCACCAACTGCTGATCGATCTCGACAAACGTTTGCTTTTCCTCTGCTCCGGCCATATCCTGTGCCTCCATCTTCAAATTAATGCCTGCTACCAGCATAGCACCGCATACGGCGCGGGTCAAGGCAGGCACGGCTTTTCGTATCCGGCCCTAATTCTGCCGCATAGTCTGGAACAAGGAGGTGATTTTTTGCCAATCCGCATTTTCATCGATGCAGGCCACAACCCGACCGGCCCAAACACCGGCGCGGAAGGAAATGGTTTGCGCGAGCAGGATATCAATTACGCGGTCAGTCAATATCTGGCCGACCTGCTGCGCGCCGACCCGCGCTTTGCAGTACGACTGAGCCGCAATACCCCGAGCGAAATCCTCGGCACGAGCAACGCCACCAGTCTTGCCGCACGTGTCATGATGGCGAACAGCTGGCCCGCCGATTATTTTATCAGCATCCATTGCAATTCCAACGTCAACCCCGCGATCAACGGCACCGAGGTTTACGTTTATCAGCAGAACACGCAGCCTTACTGGCTGGCGCAGCATGTGCTGCAAGCAATCGTCAACCGTGTCGGCACCAAGGACAACGGTGTGCGGCTCAATCCCAGCCTATATGTGCTGCGCCGCACCCGCATGCCCGCCATTCTGGTCGAACTCGCCTATCTGAGCAACGAATCGGATGCGCAAAAGCTGGAAAACGATCAATACGGCTTTGCGCAGGGCATCTATAACGGCATGCTCAGCTATTTCGGTTTCAGCCCCCTGTGATACAAAAAGGTCTTGCCAGATGGCAAGACCTTTTATTTATATGCGATTTTTATGTATCAGAACCCGCCGGTCACACCGAGCACCTGCCCGGCAATGAATGACGCATGTTCTGAACATAGATAGAGCACGCTGTCTGCAACCTCAGCCGCCGTACCGATACGCCCAAGCGGCGTCTGACCTGCCAGCTCCTGCATGGTTTCGCCGCTGTGCATAGCGTTCATCTCGGTATCGATCACGCCGGGTGCAACACAGTTGACGCGGATGCCGCTCGGCCCCAGTTCCTGTGCCAGCGACTTGGTCAGGCCAATGAGCGCCGCCTTGCTTGCCGCATAATGGCTCTCACAGGATGCGCCCGTCTGCCCCCACATGGAGGATACGGTCACAATGCTGCCGCTCTTTCGATGCAGCAGGTCGGGCAGCAGCGCACGGATTGTGCGCACCGCACCAAGCAGGTTGATGTCCAGCATGCGGTGCCAGTCCTCATCCGTGATATCCTGAAACAGCTTCTGCTCGGCTATCCCGGCATTACAAACCACAGCATCCAATGAACCGAAATACTTATGCGCCTCAGCTGCCGCGCGGCAAATCGCCGCTTCCTCATGCAGATCGGCACACAGCGCAAGCGCACCAGTTTCCTCCGCCAGCGCACCAGCTGTTTCCCGGCTGACGCGGTAGGTAAACGCCACCTGCCAGCCTGCTGCAGAAAATGCACGCACACAAGCCGCGCCGATACCGCGCGACCCACCGGTGATAAATACCGTCTTTCCCATCAGATCGCGACCGTCTGCTGGGCTTCAAACAGGCACTGGTTCAGATCCTTATTGCGGGACAAACCTTCCTCAATGTCCAGATCCGTGATCTGGTTATCATCAGAAACGATTACGCGGTTGGTCTTGCCGTCAATCAGGGCGCGCACAGCCGCATAACCCATACGGGTTGCCATAACGCGATCCTGTGCGGTCGGAGAACCGCCGCGCTGGATATGACCAAGGATGGTCACGCGGGTGTCAATACCGGTAGCTTCATGGATATGGTCAGCCACTTCCTGCGCCGAACCGTAGCCCTCCGCCACGATAATAATATGGTGATTACGTCCCTTGATGCGGCCAATCCGCATTTTCTCAACGATATCAACGTCAAAATCCAGCTCACGCTCAGGCAGGCAGATCGCCGTTGCACCAACCGCACAACCGACCTGCAATGCCAGATGACCGGCACGGCGGCCCATGACCTCAACCACCGAGCAACGCTCATGCGACTGCATGGTATCGCGCAGCTTATCGATGCACTCGATTGCGGTGTTGCACGCGGTATCGAAACCGATCGTGTAGTCCGTGCAGACGATGTCGTTGTCGATCGTGCCGGGCACACCGATGCAGGGCACGCCCTTGCGGGACAGAGCCTGCGCACCGCGGAACGTACCATCGCCACCACAGCAGATTAGACCGTCAATGCCAAGATATTTGCAGGTATCCGCAGCCTTCTGCAGACCTTCATCCGTCAGCATCTCCTTGCAGCGCGCCGTGTACAACATAGTGCCGCCACGACGGATGATGCCATCGACACTGCGAGCGCCCATCTCGATGATGTCGCCGTTGATGAGACCGCTGTATCCACGCCGGATGCCGAGAACCGAAATGTCATATGCTGACGCGGTACGCACAACCGCACGGATGAAGGCGTTCATGCCCGGGGCGTCGCCGCCGCTGGTGAGTACACCAATCCTGCGAATCTGCTTTTCCATAAGGACCCTCCCTGTATCAACCATAGAATTATATAATTACAAACATTCCTTTATTGTATTATAACATCGTTTTCGCCCAAGAGGAAGCGTAATTTTTCCAAAAGCGGCACATCCGGCCGACACCAGAAACGACGCGCCGCGAGCGTTTTCTTTTTGGTATCCGTCGGGTACAGATAAACCGGCGTATCACCCGGCTGGGTCTGCAGAATCTCCTTGATCTGCGGCCATTCGTCGCTTTGCATGCTGGTGATCCGCAGATACAGCTTCTGCGGCGAAAGCTTTGCCGCCTGCGCGTCGGTATAAACCGATTTCTGCGGCTGCTCGCGCTGCTGCATGCTGTTTACTGCAGCTTCGGTCAGCGGCTGCGCTTCATTCAGCAGGATCTTGGGCGCTTCGTCCTCACGCGCATCGATCTTACCGGTCAGCAGCACAGCGCTGTCCTCGGTCAGATAGGCGCCGCACTGCTGGAGCGAACGCGGGAACACGACCAGTTCAATCGCGGCAGAATCATCCTCCACCGTGACATACGCCATCATCGACCCGTTTTTGGTGGATTTCAGCCGCACTGCCGTAATAACGCAGGCCAGATGCACGGTCATGCCATCCTTGTACGTCGGCTGTTCGGTTTCTCCTGCCAAATCGTCTATAATCTTGCGGATGGAGGCCGCATCCGCCCGCCGCGCCAGATCGCGGTATTCATCCATCGGATGGCCGGACAGATACAGTCCCGTCGTCTCTTTCTCCATCGCAAGCAGTTCACGCATGGATACCTCGGGGATATTGGGCAGCGCGATCTGCGTATCCTGCACCGCCTCGTTCCCCATGCCGAACAGATCCATCTGTCCCTCAATGTTGCGCTTGCGGCTCTGAGCGATCGCATCCACCACCGCCCCTGCAATCTGGAGCAGCTGGCTGCGGCGATAACCCATCAAATCGAATGCGCCCGCCTTAATCAGGCTTTCAAGCGCGCGGCGGTTCAAATCGCGGTCATACATACGCTCGCAGAAATCCTGAAAGGACTGGAACAAGCCACCGTTTTCACGCTCGGCTACCATAGCTTTCATCAGCGAACGTCCTACGCCCTTCACAGCCGCAAGGCCGAAGCGAATGTCCCGTCCGGATACCGAAAAACCGTCATACGACTCATTAACATCAGGCGGCAGCACAGAAATGCCCATTTCACGCGTTGCCTGAATATATTCGGAAATCTTATCCGACGAGTCCAGCACGCTGGTCAGCAGCGCCGCCATATACTCGCGCGGATAGTGACACTTGAGATAGGCTGTACGGAAAGAAACCACCGCATAGCACACCGCATGCGCCTTGTTGAACGCATAGTTTGCGAAATCCATGATCTCGTCAAACAGGCTGGCCGCAATATGCTCGGGCACACCGCGTTTGACCGCGCCGTCAATGCCAAGTTCCTCGTTGCCGTGGATGAAGTTAACGCGCTCCTTTTCGAGCTCCTTCATCTTCTTTTTGCTCATTGCACGGCGTACCATATCCGCCTTGCCAAGCGAGTAGCCGGCCAGACTTTGGAACACCTGCATGACCTGTTCCTGATAAATCATGCAGCCATAGGTGACCTTGAGGATAGGCTCAAGCAGCGGGTGCTTATAGGTGACCTTTTCCGGATGATGGCGGCACTCAATATACCGCGGAATGGACTGCATTGGTCCCGGACGGTACAACGCGACAACTGCGGTGATATCTTCGATCGACTGCGGCTGCAGGCCGGTGACGACGTTCGTGATACCCGCACTTTCCAGCTGGAACACGCCCATCGTCGAACCACGGCCGAGCATCTCATAAGTCGCCTTATCGTTCATATCAACCTTTTCGATATCGAAATCCGGCGTATGGCGGCGGATCATCTTTTCCGCGTCCGCGATGACCGTCAAGTTGCGCAGACCGAGGAAGTCCATTTTGAGCAGCCCCAGTTCCTCCAGCGTGGTCATCGTGAACTGCGTGACCATCTGCTCATCGTTCCGCGCGAGCGGCACATAGGTGTCGACCGGGTCCTTGGTGATGACCACGCCCGCCGCATGCGTCGACGCGTGCCGCGGCACGCCTTCAAGCGCGCGCGCGGTATCGATCAGTTCGCGCACCTGCGGCTTTTCGTCGTACATCTTTTTCAGCTCAGGATTGACGGCCAGCGCCTTGTCGATCGTGATATGCAGCTCGTTGGGCACTTGCTTGGCGACCACGTCGACCTCGTTATATGGGATATTGAGCGCACGCCCAACGTCACGGATCGCACCGCGCGCAGCCATCGTACCAAAGGTGACGATCTGCGCAACACGGTCCTTGCCGTACTTTTCGGTGACGTACTCAATCACCTCCGGGCGGCGCACATAGCAGAAATCCACGTCGATATCCGGCATGGATACGCGCTCCGGGTTCAGAAAACGTTCGAAATAGAGCGAATAGTGGATCGGATCGAGGTCGGTGATGCCGAGGCAGTACGACACGATAGAGCCTGCCGCCGAGCCGCGCCCCGGTCCGACCGGGATGCCCTGCCGTTTGGCATAGCCGATAAAGTCGGAAACGATCAGGAAATAATCGACAAATCCCATGCGGGCAATCATGTCAATCTCATATTGCAAACGCGCCCGTTCTGTGCCATCATCGTTCGGATAGCGCACGGTAAAGCCCTCGTCGCATAGTTTTTGCAGATATTCCAGCGCGCTATACCCATCCGGCACATCAAATTCTGGCAGGTGGTATTTCCCAAATTCAAAGTCGACCTGACACCGCTCGGCAATCTTGACCGTGTTCTCCAGCGCCTCCGGGTGGTCGGGAAACAGCGCAGCCATCTCATCCGCGTCCTTGATGTAAAACTCCTCGGTCTCGAACTTCATACGTGTCGGGTCATCGACCGTTTTTCCCATCTGGATGGACATGAGGACATCCTGGATACGCGCGTCCTTTTTGGTCAGATAGTGCGCGTCGTTGGTTGCAACCAAACCAAGATTTAGCTCTTTCGCCAGTTGGAACAACCCTTCGTTGACTTTTTTCTGTATAGGAATGCCGTGATCCTGCACCTCAAGATAGAAATGGTCACGGTCGAATATCTCGAGAAATTGCTCGCACAGCTCGTAGGCGCCGTCCATATCCCCCTCGGCCAGCGCGCGCGGAATCGCGCCCGCCAAACACGCAGACAGGCAGATCAATCCCTCGCTATGCTGGCGCAGCAACTCCATATCAATGCGCGGCTTCATGTAGAAGCCTTCAGCAAAGCCCAGCGAGACCATATGGATCAGGTTGCGGTATCCGGTCATATTTTCGCACAGCAGGATCAGATGGCTGTGCCACTCACCGTTCACATAGCTGCGGTCAAAGCGCGAATGGGGCGCAAGATAAACCTCGCACCCGATAACCGGATGGATGCCCTTGGCCTTACAGGCACGATAAAAGTCGATCACGCCGTACATGACGCCGTGATCGGTCAGCGCACAAGCGCTCTGGCCGAGCGCCGCAACGCGGTCGACCAAGCCTTCGATGCGGCATGCGCCGTCGAGCAGGCTGTATTCACTATGCACATGCAGATGCGCAAATGCTGCCATTTAGTCCTCCTTTGACGCAAATTCGGTGATTTTTCGCAGCCGGTGGCTAAGCCCCGGCTTGGAGATCGGCGGATCGAACCGCTGCGCCAGCTCGGCAAGTGTATCCGTCGGATATGCCAGCCGCAGCTGGACGGTCTCGCGCAGGGATTCCGGAAATGCCTCGAGCCCACGCGAATCCAGCACCGCGCGGATCGCGGCAATCTGCCGCGCGGCCGCATCGGCTGTCTTAACAAGGTTGGCCGTCTCGCAGTTGACCTGCCGATTGATCGTGTTACGCAGGTTTTTCTCCACCTTGGCCTCCATCAGTGCCATTGCCGCGTGCGGCGCACCGATACGGGTCAGAAAATCTTCCACACTCGTGCTGTCTTTAAAATACAATAACTCGCCGCCCGACCGACTGACACGCTTCGGCGACAGACCGAGGTCAAGCAATAGGCTTGTCTCCTCACCCGCAAGGCTCTGGTGCCCGCATTTCAGCTCAAGATGGCTTTTTTTATCCGGTCCGGCAACCGTACCTGCCATCAGGAACGCGCCCCGCAGAAAGGCTGCAAGGCAGCATGGCTCGTCCAGTTCGTTGCGGTTCAAGTGGTACGTAACATGGCTTTTGTGGTCATAGCCCAGCGCATCAAAAATACGGCTGATCTGCGCCGCATCCGTCACCGCCAGCTGATACTTTCTCCCCTGCTGCTGCGGCTCGCATGCGACAAAAAACGCGCGCTGCAGCAGAGCCTGCAAACGGCGCGCGATCGCGGCGTTCTCCGTGGACAGACGGATCTCCCGATGGGAAAATACCGTCGCGTGCAGCAGTGCGCCATAGGACTCTGCCCGCGTACAGCAGTCTCGCTGCATCGAGACGCGGCACAATTCATTTTTCACTTCGGTTGAAAAGGACATGGTTTCCCCTTTCCCTCTCCCTCAGCGCTGGTAATCGCGGTGCATCGTGACCACGCCATAGTCATGCCCGCGCAGATGCTCGCTCAGCGCCTCGGCAATCGCAACCGAACGGTGCTTACCACCCGTGCAGCCGATACCGATAATGACATTGGCCTTTCCCTCTGCCACATAACGCGGCAGCAAAAAGTCGATCATGCTGGTCAAATGTCCCATCAGGGCATCGGCTGTACCGCCTTGGAACACGTAATCACGCACATCCGGGTCCGTGCCGTTCTTTTCACGCAAGCTCATTTCATAGTACGGATTGGGTAGGAAACGAACGTCAAACACCAGATCGGACTCGGCCGGAATTCCGTACTTAAAGCCGAACGACTGCACGATCACCTCAAACGCGCCAGTGCCCTCCGTGCCGGAAAACAGCGCGAGCAGACGCTCACGCAGCCCTGCGGCCGATAAGCCAGTCGTATCGACGACGAAGTCCGCGCGGTTGCGAAGCGCAGAAAGCATCGTGCGCTCCTTCTCGATCGCAGCCGTCATCGGCACACCTTTTTCCATCAGCGGATGCTTGCGGCGCGTTTCCTTGAAGCGTCGAATCAGCGTTGGCGTATCCGAATCGAGGAATAGGATGCGATAGTCGCAGCCCATCGTCTTGATCGAGTCGAGAGAGTCAAACAGCTGCTGAAAATCGCCGCCCGCACGTACGTCGGTCACCATCGCAACGCGCTCGTACCGCTCGGTTGCCGCCAAACAGATCTCAGCAAAGCGCGGAATCAGCGCAATCGGCAGGTTATCTACGCAGTAATAGCCCAGATCCTCAAACGTTGCGACTGCACGGCTCTTTCCCGCGCCCGACATACCCGAAACAATTAAAAAATACATTTATGCCATCTCCTTGCCGCCTCAGCGGACGATACGAACCTCACATTCCAGCTCCACGCCGAACTGCTCGCGCACGCGTTGCTGCACCAGCTCGATCAGCCGCAGCATATCGTCGCAAGTTGCGCCGCCGCGATTGATCAGGAAGCCCGCATGTTTTTCCGATACCTGCGCGCCGCCGACCGTCATGCCCTTCAGTCCCGCGTCCTCGATCAAACGGCCCGCGAAATACCCCTCCGGCCGCTTAAAGGTCGAACCGGCAGACGGGAAATTGAGCGGCTGCTTATCACGTCGGCGCTGCGCCAAATCGTTCATCTTATCCAAAATCGCTGCCGGATCGCCCGGCTGCAGGCGCATCGTTGTGCGCACGACCGTCCACTCCGGATGGGTACGGAACGCGCTGGTGCGATAGCCGAAGCAATGCTCTTCTCCCACCAGCGTGTGCATCTCACCTTCTCCATCCAGATACTCGGTTTTTTCCACAATACTCGCCATCTGGCCATCATATGCGCCCGCGTTCATAAACACCGCGCCGCCTACGCTGCCCGGGATGCCGCCTGCAAACTCCGCCCCGGTCAATCCCGCTCGCTGTGCACGGCGCGATACGCGGCCGAGCAGCGCGCCCGCCTGCGCGATCAGGCGGCCGTCTTCAACCGCACGCACACCATCCATTTCAGTCATGCACACTACCGCGCCGCGGTAGCCTGCATCAGATACCAGCATATTCGACCCGTTGCCCAGCAGCAGCGGCGGCAAGCCGCAATCACGAATCACCCGCAGCGCCTTTGTTAGCTGTTCGGGCGTTTTGGGGACAACAAACAGGTCCGCCGGTCCGCCGATGGCAAATGTCGTATGACGGCGCATTGGTTCGTCCGCCATAACCTCTATTTCAGGCGCAGCCTCATGCAGCGCTGTCATACATGCTTTGATTTTTTCCATATTTTCCTCCACGACCAAAAGATCTATTTTCAAAACAATACCGCAGCGGATGCTGCACGTTATTTGCCAACGGCAGCAGCGCCCAGCGGCAGCAAATATTCGATTCAAGGTTATTATAACAAAGTTACACACAAAGTGCAAATAAAAGGCACCCTTTCGGGTGCCTTTTATCCTATGTGTTCTATCGCAATGTTATTCGCTTGTTTCTTTCAGCATATTTACGCCTTCTGTCATATCGGCCATAGCCGCTTCCATCTGCTCGCTCATCTGCGTGGTCAGCTCATCCAGCTCGGCTTGATCGGTTGCCTCCGTCATTGCAGCCACAGTATCGATGAACGCAATCAGCGACTCGCAGCCAGACTTCAGCTTGGCATGCGCATCAGCATAAACCTCAGGCGGTGTAACAGATGCAAATTCATTGATCGAAACCTTCATCTCATCGAGGATTGCAATCGCGGATTCCGGATCGCTGACCGCCTCATTGGCACTAGTCTGGAGCTCACTCATGTCAGCGCTGAACTTTTCGACCGCCTGCTGATACTCTTCCTCAGTCAATGCAGCCGATGCGGTTTCACCGCTTTCGCTCGTCTCGCCACCGCCAGCAGCATCGTTTCCACCGCCGCAAGCCGTCAGCGAAAATGCCAGCGCAGTTGCCAACAATGCCGCTAAAAGACGCTTAGTAATGTTCTTCTTCACATTTCATTCTCCTTACCTTTACTCATTTGCAAGACTGCATAAAGCATTATACCGGAAAGAAGCCAAAATGTAAAGACATATCCGGACGGCAGGAAAAGAATTTACCAAAAACTTCTTATGCGTTTTACCTATTAAGTTTCAGCGCACCCAGACCTCTTCATGCTCACCGCGGCGCGGTCGGCCAAGCAGCATACGGCCTGCCTCTGATGCAGAGACACCCTCATACAACACCTGATACATCGCTTCAGTGATCGGCATGGATACGCCCTGCTGCTTGGCAAGGTGGTAGCCAGCCTCAGTCGCATAATAGCCCTCGACCGTTGCGCCAACCTCTTTCATGGCCTCCTGCACGCTCTTGCCCTGTCCAATCAGGATGCCCGCGCGCCGGTTGCGCGAGTGCATCGAACAACAGGTAACGATCAGGTCGCCCACACCGGAAAGGCCCGCGAAAGTCTCCTGCCGCGCCCCCAGCGTGATACCAAGACGGGCGATCTCCGTCAGCCCGCGGGTCATAAAAGCAGCCTTGGAATTGTCACCCATACCCAAGCCATCGGCAATGCCTGCGCCCAGCGCGATAATATTCTTAAACGCGCCTCCCAGCTCGCAGCCGATGATATCCGCCGAGGTGTAAACGCGGAAATAGCTCTCATTCATAAAGGCGGCCTGCGTCAGTTCAGCAGCCGCCCGGCTGCTGGATGCTGCCACGATCGCAGTCGGAACACGACGCGCAACCTCCTCCGCATGGGTCGGACCGGTCAGCGCGACAACCGGGTTGTTGCCCTGCATCACGCGGTCAATCGTCTGGGAAAAACGGCAGTAGCCGTTTTTCGCGTCCAGTCCCTTGCCAACGTTGACAATTACCGTACCCGCCGGAACAATAGCTGCAAGCTGCTCCGCCGTTGAGGCAACTGCAAAGCTCGGCACCGCCATGACGATCAAATCCGCCTTTGCCGCGCCAGACATATCCGTCGTAATCGCAATCCCTTCCGGGATCTTGACGCCCGGCAACAGCTTTTCATTGGCGCGCTCGCGCAGCAGCAGGTCACATTCTTCCTGCAGGTAAGTCCACGAAGTCACCTCATGGCCATTGTCATGCAGCAGCATGGCCAGCGCAATCCCCCAGCCACCGGTGCCCAGTACGAAAACCTTCATTTTTTGTTCTCCTTTCGCTTGCCGCCATCCGATTCAATGGTTTTTTTGCTCTTAAAGGAAAATTTATTCTCTTCACCGCGCAGGATGCGCATAATGTTCGAGCGGTGCATGAAAATGACCGCTGCCGCCATACCAAACGCCATGGCGACCAGCACCGGATCGTCATAAAACACAAATGTGGTGATCGGGAAACTGATCGCGCCAAGGATCGAACCAAGCGAGATCCACCGTGTCAGTGCCACCGCCACAAAGAACAGTACAAACGCGATCAGGAAGATACGCCAGTCAAACAGCAGCAGCATCACTGCACCGACCAGCACGCCTTTTCCGCCGCGAAAACCGAAATACAGCGGGAACATATGTCCCAGAATCACAAAGATACCCGCGACCAGCTTACCCACCGGCCCAGCAAGCAGTGCACCGATCGAAATGGCTGCCGCACCCTTGGCAATATCGCCCAGCAGTACAAACAGCGTCTTGCCTGCGCCCATCGTGCGATAGGAATTGGTCAGTCCGGCGTTACCGCTGCCATATTCGCGAATGTCCTTGCCCAGCGTGACCTTACTGACGATGATTGCAAAGCTCAGCGAACCAAGCAGATAGGCGCTGATCGCAATGATCGCAAAATGCGTAGGTGTCATATTGTTTTCCCCCAATTTTGTTGAGATAAAAGCCGTAGGGTCAGTTCTTGTCGCCGCGCTCGCGAATCACCATGCGGACCGGCGTGCCGGTCAGGCCGAATACCTCACGGATCTGGTTTTCCAGATAACGCTGATAGGAAAAATGGAACAGCCGCGCATCGTTGCAGAAGCAGACAAAGGTCGGCGGACAGGTGGATGCCTGCGTCATATAGAAGATACGCAGGCGGCGGCCCTTATCGGTCGGCGGCTGCACGCGCGCCGTTGCCTCAGCCAGAATGGAGTTAAGCCGGCCGGTCGGGATACGCATGTGGTTCTGCTCATATACCTCGTGAATCAGGCCGAACAGCTTGTCCACACGCTGGCCGGTCTGCGCTGAAATAAACAGCACAGGTGCGTAGGGCATATACGCCAGCCCCTCGCGCACGCGAAGCGTGTACTCCTTCATGGTCGAACCATCCTTTTCGACCAAGTCCCACTTGTTGACCACGATAATGCAGGCCTTACCCGCGTTATGCGCCTCGCCTGCAACCTTGGTATCCTGCTCGGTCACGCCCTCGGTCGCGTCGATCATAATGACGCACACGTCCGCGCGCTCAACCGCCAGCAGCGAACGCATGACCGAAAACTTCTCGATCTTCTCCTCGACCTTGCTCTTCTTGCGGATACCGGCGGTGTCGATGAACGTAAACTTACCATGCGCATTGTCCACATCGGCGTCAACGCTGTCACGTGTCGTACCCGCGACGTTGGAAACGATAACGCGTTCCTCACCCAACACGCGATTGAGCAAGCTGGATTTGCCGACGTTCGGCTTGCCGATGAGCGCAACGCGGATGCGTTCCTCGTCTGCTTCGTCCTCATCCGCGGGCGGGAAATGCTCCCAGCATGCGTCGAGCAGCTCGCCCATGCCGTAGCCATGCAGGGCGGAAATACCGTACGGCTCGCCCAGACCCAGGTTATAAAACTCGTAAAACTCGGGTTCCGGCTGACCGGGCTTATCGCACTTATTGACCGCCAGCACGATCGGCTTGCCCGCACGCAGCAGCATGGCAGCCACGTCCTGATCGGCAGCCGTAATGCCGGTGCGCAGGTCGGTGATGAAAATGATGACATCCGCATGCGAGATCGCGGTCTCCGCCTGATAACGCATAAACTGCAAAATCTCATTGTCGTTTGACGGCTCGATGCCGCCGGTGTCGATGATGGTGAAATCGCGGCCGCGCCAGTCGCTTTCCGCGTACAGACGGTCACGCGTCACGCCGGGCGTATCCTCAACGATCGACAGGCGCTTGCCCGCCAGACGGTTGAACAGCTGGCTCTTGCCGACGTTCGGCCGTCCGACGATCGCAACGATCGGTTTTGGCATATCAGTTCCCTCCTTAATTTATCCGGGGGTTTTCGTCTTCAAATATCTTTGCGAGCAGGTCAGCGCCATCGATCTCAACCGGTACGATCGGCACGCCGATTGCCTCCGAAACCTGCTCCGGGGTATAGTCATCCAGAAATACATCGCCGCCGTCGCGCAGCATATTGGCGGAAATCAGCACACGCTCGCCCAGCTCATGGCCTTTCAGCTGTGCAATTAAATCCTGTCCCGTAATCAGTCCCGCGACAGAAACACGGTGTCCAAAGAAATCGTTGCGGATTTCCATGACTTTTCCATTCAGATTATCGCATTTTGCCGCCGCTTCGTCAAGCAAAACCGCCATTGACGGTGCAGCAGCCGCGCCGGTCGCAATCGTAAACGGACGCGCGGTACGGCCTTCGTAATCCGGCAGCGCGAGCCGGAACTCCTCCATGAACAGTGGCAGCATACCGATACCGTTTTCAAACTGCGTGAAATCCTCATAGTATTCGGTGTCCGGCAGCGGACGCTCAGCCTTAAGGTACAGCTCATCCCCACACCAGACCAGCCGCGTGCCCAGCTCGCGCAGGCACTCTTCCGCAAACGGCTCGACAATATCAAGGATGGCCTCAGCAGCCGCCTTGTCCGTCGGCTCAAGCGGATACAGGTTTTCACGGTGGCGCGTCATGCCAAACGGCACGACCGAAATCGTATTCACCGCAGGATAAAGCGCCTTGAGGTCGCGCAGCGAACGACGGAGTTCCTCACCGTCGTTTAAACCCTTGCACACAACCAGCTGGCAGTTCATCTGGATGCCGCCTTCGGCAAAGCGATTCATGATTTTCAGGGCTTCGCCCGCACGCGGGTTGCGCAGCATTTTAACGCGCAGCTCCGGGTTGGTCGTCTGCACCGAGATGTTGACCGGCGAGATGTGCATGCGCAGGATGCGGTCCACATCCGCCTCGGACAGGTTGGTCATGGAAATATAGTTGCCCATCAGGAAGGACATACGCGCGTCGTCGTCCTTGACATACAGGGTTTTGCGCATCCCCTTCGGCAGCTGGTCGATAAAGCAGAACACACACTTGTTGGAACACTGCTTCATCTGATCCATCAGGTAGTGCTCAAAATTCAAGCCGAGCGGCTCCCCTTCGCGCTTGCGCACGCGCACCTCACGGACAGTCTCCCCGTCCTGCTCGAGGACTTTGAGCGTCAGGCGTGCGTCATAGCTGTAAAACTTGTAGTCC
>DXDE01000030.1 GCA_019115615.1 Candidatus Agathobaculum merdavium
GCGGAAAGGGAGAGAACCACCTAATCCCCCAACAGAAAGGGGGTGAGAATGATGGAAGCTATCCCCCGCGACTATGGACGAGGCCAGTTTGATGCCTTTTGCAAAAAAGTGCTGAAAAACGAGGCACGGGCTTATCTGCGGAATATGAAGCGTCAAAGAAATCGTGAAACGATATTCAGCGACCTGCCGCAGCATGAGTTGGACAAGCTCTGCACCGTAGACCGCTATCCCAGCGACAGCTTTGTGTTTAGCTCTCATGGGTACGATTTACATATCGACAACGAGCTTGTGGCCGACGCTTTTGCCAGTCTGCCGCAACAGGAACAAAGTATTTTGATCCTGTACTGCGTACTGGATATGGCAGACAGCGAGATCGCCAGCCTCACAGGGATGTCCCGCAGCGCCGTCCAGCGCCACAGGACAAAAACACTGAAAGAGTTGCGTGTAAAATTGATGGCGCTCATGCCGGAAGGAGGTTGACGCGGATGAAAGAACCTGCCTGCAAAGGCAAAGAGCCTTTGCCCCTTTCAGTGTATGTGTCTGCCCGTGCGGGCGATCCCCAAGCCGTAGAACGGCTGCTTCGGTACTATGACGATTACATGAATTGTCTGTGTACCCGGACGCTCTATGACGAGGACGGCTGCCCTCATTTGTGCGTGGACGAGTACATGAAACGGTGTTTAGAGATCAGGTTGATCCAAGCCATCGTTAAAGTTTAACGATAATTGCCCGGCTGGATGCAGCGGCTTACCCTTTCCCCGCCAGCAAAAGGTCTGTGGCATCACAGCTCTTTGACAAATATGCCCGCACCAGCGGCGCATCATAGGGCAAAACGGACACATTCTGTCTGTGCCGAGCCGTGCAGCAGGTGCGCCATGAGGCTTTTCCCTACGGGAAAAGCGGAGCGAGAACCACCATACTGTAAAGTGAGTGTGGCAGCTTACGGGCGACGACGTACAGGCAGGACAATGATACTCCCGCGTTGAACGCCCTCAAAGCATTGCGCGGCGCACCCATCAGCATGGGCCGGGGTGAGATTCCCGTGGAGCTGTGCCAGCAGCCGTCCGTACTGCCCATTTCGTTTTACACCAATGTAAGCGAAAGGGGGATTACTGTATGAGTGCAGTAACAAGTCAGAACCAGACCGCCCCCGTAGTACGTCAGTACGAGATCGGAGGCGTTCGATATATTGTGAAAGCGACCGTCAAAAACGGCGCAAAAGAAACCGCAGTCAAGAAAATCCGTCGGCTGCTCCAAAACGATATGAGCAAAGCAGCGACTTAAAAATTAAAGATTTTTTAATTTCCTACGAGCAGACGAACGGGGCATGATATGGTATAATATACTTGTATCATGCCTCGTTTTCCGGCTGCGGAATAGGAGGAACTTATGAGCAAACAGCCGGAAATGGTGATTGCACGGAACCGCCGTGCGACACGGAATAACGATACTACTTTGAACCTTGACAATCAAATGTACCAACAGCCAGTCACTTCCTTTCAGCGCGTGTCCAACGACGCGCCGTTGAGCGAGGAAACCAAGACGGCCATCCAAAACACGGTGCTGCAATTCTATGTCCACAGCCAGCCGCAGGAGGAAGCCGAGGGCATTACCGCCTGCTATGAGCGTCTTTCCCAAGAAGATAAGCTGGACGGCGAGAGCAATAGTATCAGCAACCAGAAGCGGATTTTGGAAAAGTATTGCCGGGATCATGGCTATACAGCCATCCGCCACTATGACGAGGACGACGGATATTCGGGAACCAACTTCAACCGGCCCGGATTCCAGCGGATGCTTGCTGACATCAAGGCGGGCAAGATCAAGCGCGTTGTCGTTAAGGATATGAGCCGGTTCGGGCGTAACTATCTTCAAGTTGGGATGTACACGGAAATGCTGTTTCCAGAGTATGGCGTCCACTTTATTGCCGTCAATGACGGTGTGGACAGTGTACGCGGGGACAGTGAGTTTACCGCCATCCGCAATGTGTTTAATGAAATGTACGCCAAGGACACCAGCAAGAAAATCCGGGCAACATGGCAATCCAAGGGACGTTCCGGCGAACACCTTACCACCATCCCGCCCTATGGGTACAAGAAAGACCCGGAGGACAAGAAGCGGTGGATCGTGGACGAAGAAGCTGCCGCCATTGTCCAAAAGATTTTTGCACTGTGCATGGATGGTATGGGGCCGACGCAGATCGCAAAATGGCTGACACAAAATAGGGTGCTAAACCCTACTGCTTACGCCTACGATAAGGGACTGCCGGTATCCAATAAGCCGCCTGTCAGTCCCTACAAGTGGACGAATGAAACGGTATCACGGATTTTGGAGCGCCTTGACTATTTGGGCCATACGGTGAATTTCAAAACCACCAAGCAATCGTTCAAGAGCAAGAAGAAGCTGTGGAACGACCCGTCGGAATGGGTAATTTTTGAGAACACACAGGAACCCATCATTGAGGAAAGTGTATTTCTGATTGTCCAGAAAATCCGGCAGGGCCGTCGCCGTCCTACCAGAATGGGGGACATGGGAATGTTCTCCGGCCTGCTGTACTGTGCGGATTGCGGCGGCAAGATGTACCTGTGCCGTGCTAATTGCTACAAGCCAGAGCAGGAATATTACATCTGTTCTACCTACCGTAAAGACCGCACCTTATGTACGACCCATTCAATCCGGCGCGTTGTCCTTGAAGAAATCGTACTGCGGAACCTGCGGGAAGCCATTCAGTATGTGACACAGTATGAGGACGACTTTGTGCAACGGGCAGCGGATCAAAGCCTGCGGGAACGGGACAAGGAGCTGGCGCAAAAGAAAGATACCCTGACGCAATCGCAAAAGAGGATTGCCGAGCTGGATGTTATCATCAAGCGACTGTATGAGGATAACATTTCCGGCAAGCTCTCCGACGAGCGTTTCATCAAACTGTCCCGTGACTATGAGCTGGAACAGACCAACCTTACAAACCTTGTCGAACATCTACGGCAGGAAGTCAAGGAACAGGAAAAGCAGAAAGTCAATGTCAGACAGTTTATTGCTGCGGTCAGGAAGTACACCGATATGCAGCAGCTTGACGCTTCTGTTCTCCGGGAGTTTGTGGAGAAAATTTATATCTCCGAGGTCTATACGCCGGACGAGAACGAGCCGCGCATCAAGGTCAGAGAAATCGAGATTGTCTACAACTTCATTGGTGCATTTGATTTTGAGGAAGCAAGGGAGCAATCCAAAGCAGCCCAAAAAGAAAAGAAAACCGGCGTAGCCTAAACTACGCCGATTCTCTCACATAAATGTTTTCTTACGTCACCGCCCCTAACGGAGCGGGATTTTTTTATCCTGCGGCAGTTCTGTGCGGCACTGATGGTCGTGCTGGCCAAATGTGTGGGCAGTTGTGCATAAATTGTAAAAACAAGCGCGAAACCCTTTGCAAAATGCGCCGTTATAGGGTAGAATAGAAAGCGGGAAAACCAAGCAAGGAGAGTGGAACATGGAAACGCAGAAATATAAGCGCGTGCTGATTAAAATCAGCGGTGAGGCGCTGGCGGGCGATAAGCATTTTGGTTTGAATTTTGATGTTATCGGTCCGGTTTGCGATGTGATCAAACGGTGCAATGCACAGGGCTGTGAAATTGGTATTGTGGTAGGCGGCGGCAACTTCTGGCGCGGCGTCAAGGATGGCGGCGGCAAGATGGAGCGTACCCGCGCCGACCACATGGGCATGCTGGCGACGACGATCAACGCGCTGGCGCTGGCCGATGCGCTTGAGCAGCGCGGCGTGCCGGTTCGTGTGCAGACCGCGATCGAAATGAACCGCATCGCCGAGCCGTACATCCGGCAGCGTGCGACCCGCCATCTGGAAAAGGGCCGCGTTGTCATCTTTGGCTGCGGTACGGGCAACCCGTTCTTCTCGACCGATACTGCGGCGGTGCTGCGTGCGGCGGAGATCGGCGCGGAGGTCATCCTGCTGGCCAAAAATGTCGACGGCGTATATGATTCCGATCCGGCCAAGAACCCGGATGCCAAGAAGTACGACCGCCTGACCTATATGGACGTGCTCAATCAGGGATTGGGCGTTATGGATACGACGGCGACTTCGCTTTCTATGGATAACCATATCCCGATTCTGGTATTTGCGCTTTCCGATCCGGAAAATATTTATCGTGCGGTCAACGGTGAAAAGATCGGCACGATCGTAGAGGAGGACTAACTTATGAAGGCTCAGCTCAATGCTTATGAAGACAAGATGAAGAAAACGCTCGACGTGCTTGCCAAGGAGCTGGCAGCCGTCCGCGCGGGCCGCGCCAATCCGGCCGTGCTTGACAAGATCACCGTTGAGTATTACGGCGCGCCGACACCGCTCAATCAGGTTGCGGCGATTGCTTCTCCTGACCCGCGTTCGCTTTCCATCCAGCCGTGGGACGGCTCGATCCTCAAGGCGATCGAGAAGGCGATCCAGACGTCTGATCTGGGCATCAACCCGCAGAACGACGGCAAGCAGATCCGCCTGAACTTCCCGCCGCTGACCGAGGAGCGCCGTAAGGAACTGATCAAGGGCGTTTCCAAGACGGGCGAGGAATCCAAGGTTGCGCTGCGCAACATCCGCCGCGATGCGATCGATAAGTTCAAGGCGGCGCAGAAGAAGAGCGAAATGACCGAGGACGAGCTGCACGACGGCGAAGAGAAGATGCAGAAGCTGACCGACAAGTACGTCAAGGAGATTGACGCGATGGTCGCAAAGAAGTCCAAGGAACTGGCGGAAGTTTAAAAAAATATTGGGGGGCGGCGGGATCGCCGCCCCTTTGCTTGGGGGAAGAATATTGGGTCTGTTCACACGGAAAAAGAAAGAGACGGCAGCAGCGCAAAACCGTCCGGTGCCGCGGCATATCGCGGTCATTATGGACGGCAATGGCCGCTGGGCGAAAAAGCGCGGACTGCCGCGCAAGGCAGGACATAAGGTCGGTGCGGAAACCTTCCGCACGATCGCGACCTACTGCAAGGACATCGGTGTACAGTATTTCACGGTTTACGCTTTTTCGACCGAAAACTGGAAGCGCCCGCAAGAGGAAGTGGATGCGCTGATGAACCTGTTCCGCGCCTATCTGAAGGAGGCGGCGGAAACCATGTTCCAGCGCGGCGTGGCCGTGCGCGTGCTGGGCGACCTGACGCCGTTGCCTGAGGATATCCGCGCGCAGATCCGCGAGGTCGATGAGATTGCCGACCGGCTTGGGCCGGACGCGGCGACCGCATCCCTGTGCATCAATTACGGCGGACGCGATGAGATCAAAAACGCAGTGCGCGCGATTGCCGAGCAGGTAAAGGCGGGCGAACTTGATCCCGCGGACATCACCGAGGACACGATCACCGAACGGCTCTACACTGCACACATGCCTGACCCCGATCTGATTATCCGGCCATCCGGCGAGATCCGTACGTCAAACTTCCTGCTGTGGCAGTCGGCCTATGCGGAGTATTATTTCACGGATGTGTTGTGGCCGGACTTCAAAACGACCGATATGGACGCGGCGATTGATGCGTTCAACAAGCGCAACCGCCGGTTCGGCGGCGTATAAACCGACGGAACGAGGTGTAATGCTATGAAAGCAAGAGTGTTGTTCGGCGTGGGCGGTCTGATCGCTGTTTTGCTCGCGCTGTATGTGTTCCCATCCATTGTACTGGAACTGGCGGTCGCGGCGCTTTGCGTGCTGGCAACGTGGGAAGTGCTGGGTTCAACCAAGCTGGTGCATAATCGGCTGGAGCTGCTGCTGTGCCTGCTGGTTTCACTGGGGCTGGCCGTCGGACATTTTGATATATTGCCGCTCGACCTGACTGACGTGATGCAGGGGCTGGTCTTTGTGCTGCTCATTGGCTCATTTGCGATCGAACTTCGATTTCACGAGCATATGAACGCAGCACAGATCGCATGGGGCTTTTTTGGCGCGCTGCTGGTGCCGTACCTGATGCTCAGCCTGCTGCGTATCTATCAGATGGACTTCCTGCCGCCGATCGGCGATACCAACCTGCGTGTCGGGCAGTTCATCGTGCTGCTGCCGCTGTTGGCCGCATGGGGCGCGGATACCTGCGCGCTGTTTGCCGGCATGCTTTTCGGCAAGCATAAGCTCGCGCCGGTCGTCAGCCCGAAAAAGACGGTGGAAGGCGCAGTCGGCGGCGTGATCGGCGGGGCAGTGCTTGTGCTGCTGGTATCACTGTTGCTCAACGTGACGCTGGAGCTGGAGATGCCGCTCTGGGCGGCCTTGGTGCTCGGCGGCGTGGGCGCGGTGCTCGGTGAGATCGGCGACCTGTCGTTCTCGGTTATCAAGCGCCAGACCGGCATCAAAGACTATGGGCATATTTTCCCCGGGCACGGCGGCGTGCTCGACCGGTTCGACAGCGTACTGTTTGTCGCGCCGTTCGCGGAGATCCTGTTCCGCATTGTCTGGTAAAAAGGAGACTGCGAGATGAAGAAAATCGCAATTTTGGGCTCGACCGGTTCTATCGGCACGCAAACGGTCGATATTTTGCCCTCGATTGACGCCGAAATCGTCGCATTGACGACGAACCGGCGCATAGACTTACTCGAAGAGCCGGCGCGCGCGCTGCGTCCGAAGATGGTGTGCGCGTTTGACGAGGCGGCCGCGCGCGATCTCAAGGTCAAGCTCGCGGACACGGATATCAAGGTGCTGTCCGGCATGGACGGCCTGACCGCCTGCGCGGCGGAAAGCGGCGCGGATATCGTCGTGACCGCGGTGGTCGGCATGGTTGGCTTGCTGCCGACGCTTGCCGCGATCGACGCGGGCAAGGATATTGCGCTGGCAAACAAAGAAACGCTGGTCTGCGCGGGCGAGCTTGTCATGCGCGCGGCGCGGGAGAAGGGCGTGAAGATCCTGCCGGTCGATTCGGAGCATTCGGCGATTTTCCAGTGCGCGCAGGCAGCGCATGGCAACCCGCTTTCCAAAATCATATTGACCGCATCCGGCGGCCCGTTTTTTGGCAAGACCGCCGCGGAAATGCGGCATGTGACGCGCGAACAGGCGCTCGCGCACCCGAACTGGTCGATGGGCGCCAAGATCACGATCGACTCAGCAACCATGATGAACAAAGGGCTTGAGCTGATCGAGGCGATGTGGCTGTACGACATGGCGCCCGAGGATATTGAGATCGTTGTCCATCGCGAGAGCATCGTGCATTCTGCGGTCGAGTTTTCGGACGGCGCGATGATCGCACAGCTCGGCCTGCCCGACATGCGCCTGCCGATTCAGTATGCGCTGACCTATCCGGCGCGTGTGCCGTGCAAGGTGCCGCGGCTCAGTCTGGCTGAGGCGGCAAAGCTGACGTTTTATGCGCCCGATTACGAGGCATTCCCGGCGCTGAACCTTGCGCGGCAGGCGGCTGCACGCAAGGGCGACCGCGGCGCGGTGCTCAATGGCGCGAACGAGGCGGCGGTCGGGCTGTTCCTCGAAGGAAAGATTGCCTTTGGTGAGATTGCCGAGCGGGTGGCGCACGCGCTGGATACCATCCCGTATCAGCAGGCGCTGACGCTCGACGGCGTGCTCGCCGCAGACGCGGCGGCGCGCGAAGCGGCGCGCGCATGACGCAACAACCCATTTGAAAGGAGAACTGCATTGCTGCAATCCGTTTTGTCTGTTGTGCTGGCGATATTCGCGTTCGGCGTGCTGGTGATTGTGCACGAGTTCGGACATTTTATCACAGCAAAGCGCGGTGGGGTACAGGTTAACGAATTTTGGATCGGTATGGGGCCGACGCTGCTGAAAAAGCAGCATCACGGCACGCTTTATTGTCTCAAGCTGCTGCCTATCGGCGGCGCGTGCGTGATGGAGGGGGAGGACAGCGAAAGCGACAACGAGCATGCGTTCGGCAAGGCAAGCCTGCCGCGCCGTATGCTGATCGTGGCCGCGGGGGCGCTGATGAACTTCCTAGTCGGATTCCTGATCGTGCTTGCGGTCATGCAGCCCAATGGCCCGAACGGGGGCTATATCGTTGCGACATTGGCTTCCGTTGACCCGGCGAGCACCGCTGCGGCGGAAGGTGGCCTTCAGGCTGGGGACGAAATCCTCAAAGTAGACGGTTACAGAATCCTGCTGCGCGGCGACTTTGAAACGGCGCTCGCGCGGGGTGATGATACGACCTATGAAGTTGTTGTGCGCCGGAACGGTGAGAAAATCACGCTGCCGGCAGTCAAATTGGAAGCAACTATCGACGCGGGGGATGGCCGCAAAATGATCGGCCTGACCTTCGCTGAACAGCCGGACAGCATCGGCCTGCATTTTAGCATGGCAGTGCGCACTTCGGTCAGTTATGCGCGCATGGTCTGGGCGAGCCTTGGCATGCTGGTGAGCGGGCAGGTTGGCGTCGACCAGCTTTCCGGCCCGGTTGGCGTGACCGAGGTCATGGCGACGACCGCGCAGTACAGTCTGCGTTCGTTCTTCCAGCTGGTCGCGTTCATTTCAATCAACCTGGGCGTGATGAACCTGCTGCCGCTGCCCGCGCTGGACGGCGGACGGCTGCTGTTTTTGCTGGTCGAGGCGGTGCGTCGCAAGCCGGTGCCGCCCAAATATGAGGGCTATATTCACGCGGCGGGGCTTGCGCTGCTGCTCGCGCTGATGGTATATGTGACAGGACAGGATATTTTGCGCATCATCATGGGAGGTGCAGGAACGTGAAACAGACCAAGCAGATCATGGTGCGGGATGTGCCGATCGGCGGGGGCGCGCCGATCGCGGTGCAGTCCATGACGAACACAGACACCCGCGATGCGAAAGCGACGCTTGCGCAGATTCATGCACTGGCGGAAGCGGGCTGTGATATTGTGCGCTGCGCCGTGCCGGACGCGCAGGCGGCGGAAGCGCTCAAAGAAATCTGCGCAAAGTCGCCCATCCCGGTCGTGGCGGATATCCATTTTGACTGCCGGCTCGCGCTCGCCTCGATCGAGGCGGGCGTGGATAAGATCCGCTTAAATCCCGGCAACATCGGCGGCGCCGACCGCGTGCATGCGGTTGTGCAGGCGGCCAAGGAACGAAAAATCCCGATCCGCATCGGTGTTAATTCCGGTTCGGTTGAAAAGCATATCCTTGAAAAATACGGCAGCCCGACGTCCGAGGCGATGGTTGAGTCCGCGCTGTATCACGTCGGTCTGCTGAATGACTGCGGCTTCGACGACATCTGCATCTCGATCAAGTCGTCGTCCGTGCCGTACACCATGCAGGCATATATGCTGGCGCATGAAAAAACAAACTATCCGCTGCATCTCGGCGTGACCGAGGCGGGCACGGAGTACATGGGCACGATCAAGTCGGCGGCCGGCATCGGCGGTCTGCTGGCGCTCGGCGTGGGCGATACCATCCGCGTTTCCTTGACCGATGATCCGGTCAAGGAGATCTACGCGGCGAAAGCGATTTTGAAGGCGGTCGGCCGCGCGGAGGACGGCATCAATGTCGTTTCCTGCCCGACCTGCGGCCGTACCCGCATCGACCTGATCGGCATTGCCAAGGAGGTCGAGCAGCGTTGCATGAACATCCACGGCAAAAAGCTTAAGGTCGCCGTCATGGGCTGCGCGGTCAACGGCCCGGGCGAGGCGCGCGAGGCCGACCTCGGCATCGCGGGCGGCGACGGTGTCGGCCTGATCTTCCGCAAGGGAGAGATTATCAAGAAGGTGCCGCAGGAGCAGCTGGTGGACGAGTTGATGAATATGATCGAGCATTTTGAAGCATAACCCGGAGGAACGGTCAAATTGGCTGGAAAACTGATTGACTTATTTCAAAACTGCAAATTTATCGAAGGAGAACAGCACCTTGCCGCGGGCGAGGTGCGTTCTCTCGCGTTTGGGGATAATAACACGGTAATGGTGGTCGAACTGGACCTGCAAAGTGTCCTGAGCCGAAAAACCATTGCCAAAGCGGAAAAACAGATCGCGGAGCAGTACGGCCTCGAGCGCGTGTGCATCGAGCCGCGCTATGATATGCCGGATGGTCCCAGCGAGGACTACATCCGCACCCTGTATGAGAATATGGCATATCACATGCCGTCCGCACGCGGCCTGCTCGACTGCGGCAAGTGGCGCTATGCGGACGGCACACTCGAGATTCCGATGGACGAGGTCAGCGAGCGGCATTTCTCCAACGCTCTGCGCCAGCTTGAAGCGCGTATGCTGCGCGAGCTGGGCGCGCCCTGTCCGGTGCGCGCCGTGCGGTGCGAGGTTTGCGACTGTGCGCCTACGCCCGCGGCCGATACGCCGAAGCGCGAGGAGATTTTGCATCAGGCGATCGAGCAGGCGGCTGCCGAAGCGCCAGCCGCGCCCAAGCCCAAGAAGCCGCGTCCCGCGCCGCGGCCGGAGAACACCGGCTACCAGCGGCCGCGTACGGAGAAAGTGCGCGAGGACGACCTCATTTTCGGCAAGCTGATGCAGGACCCGATCATCTCGATTAACGAGGCGATCGCGGCGTATGACATGGTCACCATTCAGGGCGAGGTGTTCTTCACCGACAACAAGGACATCCACAGCAAGAAAACCGGCAAGGACTATGTCAAGATCGCGTTTGATATGACCGACCGCACGAATTCTGTGCGTGTGTCCAAGTTCCTTGCCGCGGACAAGGTGGGTGACACCGCCTCTCAGATTAAAAACGGCCTGTACTGCACGGTGCAGGGCAAGATGGTGTACGATTCTTACGCGAAAGAGATGGTGCTCGAGCCGACCGGCATCGTCAAGGCCAAGAAGCCCGTCCGGCAGGACAAGGCTGAGGGCATGAAGCGCGTCGAGCTGCACCTGCACACCAACATGAGCGCGATGGATGGCATGACCTCGACCGCGGCGCTGCTGTGCCGCGCGGCGCAGTGGGGACACCGCGCCATGGCGATCACCGATCACGGCGTTGCACAGGCCTTCCCCGAAGCGCTGCACGCGCAGGAGGGCAAGCAGAAAAACATCATTGGTGACATGAAGATCATCTACGGCATCGAGGCGTATTACATCAACGATGAGGACACGCTTTCGGTCGTGCGCGGCAAGTCGGCCGAGCCGCTGACTGGTACGTTCATCGTTTTTGACCTCGAAACCACCGGCCTCAATCCCGCGAGCGAGGAAATTACCGAAATCGCGGCAGTGCGCGTGGTGGACGGTGCAATACAGGATTCGTTCCAGACCTATGTCAACCCGCACAAGCCGATTCCGTCCGAGATTACCGAACTGACCGGCATTTCGGATGAGACAGTCGCAAACGCACCTGACCTCAATGAAGCGGTGCCGCAGTTCCTTGCGTGGGCGGGCGAGGGCAAATATCCGCTCGTCGCGCACAACGCGGGCTTTGATATGGGCTTTTTGCGCACAGCCTGCAAGCGGCTTGCCATCGAGCGGGACTTCACTGCGATTGACACGCTGGAAATGAGCCGTCTGATGCTGCCGCACTTACATAAGTTCAAGCTGAACATTCTGGCAAAGGAGTTGGCGGTCGGTCCGTTTGAGCATCACCGCGCGAGTGAAGATGCGGCCGTGCTGGGGCGCATCTTTGTAAAGCTTTTGGCGCGCCTGAAAGACGAGCTGCACGCGGTGACCACGGCGGACATCAACCCGGTGCTCGCTGCGACGACCGACCGCAAGAACAAGCTGAAAAATCTGCCGCGCTGTCACTTTATCATTCTGGTGAAAAATCAGGCAGGCCTCAGAAATCTGTATCAGCTGATCTCCAAGAGCTTTCTCGAATATTACAACAAGCGCCCGATCATGCCGCGTTCGGAACTCATTCGCCACCGCGAGGGGCTGATTTTCGGCTCAGCGTGCGAAGCGGGTGAGGTGTTCCGCGCGCTGACGAATGGCGCGGAGTGGGATGAAATCAAGCGCCTTGCGTCTTTTTACGATTATCTGGAGATTCAGCCGATCGGCAACAACAAGTTTATGGTCGCGAAGGGCATGGCAAAGGACGATGAGCAGCTGCGCGACTGGAACCGTGATATCCTGCGGCTGGCCGACGAATTAGGAAAACCCTGCTGCGCGACCGGCGACGTGCATTTTCTTGAACCGGAGGATGAGGCCTTCCGCCGCATCCTGATGGCGGGACAGGGCTTTGGCGACGCGGACAATCAGGCACCGCTGTATTTTAAGTCGACCGACGAGATGCTCAAGGAGTTTTCCTACCTCGGCGAAGATCGCGCGTATGAGGTTGTCGTCAAGAACACGAATATGATCGCGGACATGTGCGATGTGATCCGCCCGGTGCCGCGCGAAAACTACCCGCCGCACATCGACGGCTGCGAGGACGATCTGCGCAACATGTGCTATGAGAAAGCCAAGCGCATTTACGGCGATCCGCTGCCCGAGATCGTGCAGGCGCGGCTTGACCGTGAACTGAACTCCATCATTGGCAACGGCTACGCGGTTATGTACATCATCGCGCAGAAACTGGTGACCAAGTCGCTCGAGGACGGCTATCTGGTCGGTTCGCGTGGTTCGGTCGGCTCGTCGCTTGCGGCGTTTATGTCGGATATCACCGAGGTAAATTCGCTTGCGCCGCATTACCTGTGCCCGGACGATAAATACGTTGAGTGGCACGAGGAATATTCCTGCGGCGTCGACCTGCCGGACAAAATCTGCCCGAACTGCGGCAAGCCGTTGACCAAGCAGGGCTTTAATATCCCGTTTGAGACCTTCCTCGGCTTTGAGGGCGACAAGGTACCCGATATCGACCTGAATTTCGCGGGCGAATATCAGTCGCGCATCCACTGGTACACGGGTGAGATTTTCGGCCACGACCATGTGTTCCGCGCGGGCACGATCGGCACGGTCGCGGAAAAAACAGCCTACGGCTATGTCAAAAAGTACATGGACGAGCGCGGCATTGAGTGCTCACGCGCCGAGGAAAACCGCCTTGCGGCAGGCTGCACGGGCGTGCGCCGCACGTCGGGGCAGCACCCTGGCGGCGTTGTCGTTGTGCCAAAGGAAATTGAGATTTACGACGTTTGTCCGGTGCAGCATCCGGCGGACGACCCGGATTCGGATATCATCACGACCCATTTTGAATATCACTCGATCGACGCGAACCTTTTGAAGCTTGACGAGCTGGGGCACGATGATCCGACCATGATTAAGCACCTCGAAAACCTGACCGGCGTTAACGCGCAGGAGATTCCGCTCGATGATCCGGATACGATGAGCCTGTTCCACTCGTGCAAGGCGCTGAAATACACGGGCGAGAACCCGGATACCGATCCAATCCTCGGCAGCCTCGGCTGTCTGGCGGTGCCCGAGTTCGGTACCAAGTTCGTGCGCGGCATGGTCAAGGAAACACACCCCTCGACCTTTGCCGAGCTGGTTTCGATCTCCGGCCTGTCGCACGGCACGGACGTATGGCTGGGCAACGCGGCCGATCTGGTGCGCAGCGGCATCCCGCTGTCCGGCTGCATCTGCTGCCGTGACGATATTATGAACTATCTGATTTTGCAGGGCGTGCAGCCCAAGCTGTCGTTTAAGACGATGGAATCGGTGCGTAAGGGAAAGGGCCTGACCGAGGAAATGGAAGCCGCCATGCGCGAGCAGAACGTGCCCGACTGGTACATCGATTCGTGCAAAAAGATCAAGTACATGTTCCCCAAGGCGCACGCAGTGGCTTATGTTATGATGGCGTTTCGTATCGCGTGGTTCAAGGTGCATCGGCCGCTCGCGTTCTATTCGGCGTACTTCTCGGTGCGCGCTAAGGGCTTTGATGCGTCTTGTATGATAAAAGGCGATAAGGTCGTGCAGGACAAGCTGCGCGAGCTTGCTATGAAGGAAAAGGAAAAAACCATCACGGCGGCAGAAAAGGAAATGTCCACCACGCTCGAGGTATGCCACGAGTTTTACCGCCGCGGCTTTGTGTTCGAGCCGATGGACATCTATAAATCCGACGCGACCGACTTCCTCGTGACGGAAAATGGGCTGATCCCGCCGTTCACCTCGATGCCCGGCATTGGCGAGCAGGCGGCGCTCAATATCGTCGAGGAGCGGAAAAACGGTAAGTTCCTGTCGGCCGAGGAAATGGCGGTGCGCTGTCCCAAGGCATCCAAGGCGGTCGTCGAGCTGCTCGACCAGATCGGCGCGCTCGGCTCGATGCCGAAAACCACACAGATTTCACTTTTTGGATAAACCCTGTGCGATAAAAAGGAGGATAAGAGCATGGCGAAGTATGAAAAGCATCTTGTGGGAGATTTCGACGCTTTTCTCGAGTACTTATTTGACGGCATCATGAACGGCAGCGTTTCCGCGTCCTATGAGGACGGCAGTGAGTGGACGGCGAACGGCGTGCGTGTGGCGGTGCGCGTGTTCGAGCGGTTCAGCTATATGGGCGGCAACCGTGTCAGCCTGAACATCACGCTCGCGGGCAGCGGCAACAACCTGTTTTTAACCGCGATCACCGCGGGCGGCAGTCAGGCCATGTTCTGGAAGCTCAACACGATCGGCGAGGAAAACTTCCTTGATAAGGTGATCGAATTGGCTGAAAGTTATGCAGAGGGCTGATACGGTGTACTGGATCTGCTTTGGAGACAGTGCCAAGGGCTGCCTTGCCATGGCGCGCGAAGCGTTGGAACCTTCTTTGGATGAGGAACATATCCTTGCGCTTTCAGATGACTATGCGCAAGGCGATATCCGTGACGTGACCGACCGCGCCGCGCGGGCGGATATCCTGATGCCGTGGCGCGGCGAACCGGAGCTGGGTGGCAAGTGGCAGACGGAATATCAGGCGCGGCACTGGGCGGCGCTTCAGCAGCTAGACGAGGTCGACGAAGCCGTGATCTGGTACGCGGGCGGCAATCCATGTGAGCAATGCGGCCTGCGGTATGTGGTCAGCCGCCTGCAACAGCGGCATATTCCGGTGTGGGTGGTCGAGGTCGGCTGGGTTCCGGTGTCGGAGATTGCACAGGCGAACGATCGAGTGCGCGATACGTCCGCGGTCGGTGTCATTACGGGCAGCCGTGTGATGAATACGCTGCTGCGTTTAGTGCCGCAGCCTATTCTGCGCCGCTATGCGGCGCGGGTCGAGCAGCGCAACCTGCGGGAGCGTGCCGCGCAGTCGCCGCGCGCCGGCATGGCATATTTCTCGACAGTGGGCGAAACCGCGCCTAATATCCTGCCGTATTTCTACAAGCGCCGCCGCATGCTGACCGAAACGGAGCAGGCTATCCTTCTGACCGAATGGAAGCGTATGCAGGAGGAAAACACGCCGCTGCGTGCCATGGTGGATGGGAAGCTGCAATCCGTCCCTGCGGATTACTACGACGATATCATCTTGTCGTGTGTGCCGGAAGGGGAGAATGTGGCTGCACTGACAGTCGGCCACGCGATTGCGAAACTCGACAAAACCGGCAACCGTGTAGGAGATATGCAGATCTTTTCGCGCATCCGCGCACTGAGCACAGCGGAAAAACTCACCATCGTGCGGGACGGCGCAACCTACCGCGATATGGTCATTCGCAAAATCGGGGGTTGACAGACCGCGCACAGATATGGTATTATTTTAGCGCGATAAATCGATAAAGGAGTTTTGCGGCAATGAACCGTTTTCGTATTTCCACACCTGAGGGTACGCGCGATCTGTTGTTCACATCCTGTCGTGCGCTGCGGCAGACCGAACGTGCGGTGCGCGAAGCGCTTGAAAGCTGTGGATACAGTGAGATCATCACGCCTGCGGTCGAATACTACGATGTATTTGCACAGGCTAACCCCGAGCTGGACCAGCAGAACATGCTCAAGATCATCGACCGATCGGGACGTATCTGCGTGGCGCGGCCGGATAACACCACACCGATCGCCCGTATCGCGGCGACCCGTCTGGACGACGCGGCGCTGCCCGTGCGGCTGTATTACAGCCAGAAGGTGTTCCGTTCTGTCGCGGGCGGCCACGGCCACAAGGCTGAGTTTTTGCAGGTTGGCGCGGAGCTGATCGGCGCGGACGGCCTTGCGGCAGACAAGGATATCCTGTCGGCGGCGTTCGGTGCGCTGACCGCGACGGGGGCGGAAAATTTCCGTATCGAATTGGGTCACGCAGAGATTTACAAAGCGCTCATCGAGGAGCTGGGTGTGGACGAAGGAACGGCTGAAAGTATCCGTCGCCTGATTGAAAACAAGTCCTTTGCGGCGCTGGGCGATGCGCTCGCACCCTACGGCGAGCGTCCGGCCGCCAAGGCGCTGGGCGCGATGCCGCAGCTGTTCGGCGGCATGGAGGTGCTCGACGAGGTAGAAGCGCTGACCGGGAATGTACGTGTGCTGGGCGCGGTCGCCTATCTGCGGCGGCTGTATCAGGCGCTGGACGAGGCGGGCTACGGCAGCCGCATCATGATCGACCTCGGTCTGGTGCACGAGATGGACTATTATACCGGCGTCATGTTCCGCGGCTATATCGGCGGCGCGGGCGCTGCTATCCTTGCGGGCGGCCGGTATAACGCGCTGTGCGCCAAGTTCGGCCGCGACCTGCCCGCGGGCGGCTTTGGTATCGACGTGGAGAGCGTCGCGGAGAGCCTGCAGGGTGCAGCGCGTCCGGAAGCGGCGACGCGAAGCGGCACGGTGCGCATCGCGCTGACCAAGGGCAGATTGGAAAAGAAAACGCTTTCTCTGCTGAAAGCGGCGGGCTATGATATTTCCGAGCTGGAAGCCGGTTCGCGTAAGCTGATCTTTGCCCTGCCGGACGCGGGCGTGGAGATCGTGCTTGCCAAGGCGGCGGATGTTATCACCTATGTCGAGCACGGCGTGTGCGACATGGGCGTGGTCGGCAAGGACACGATCATGGAAAAGGGCGGCAGCTTTTACGAGATGGTCGATCTCGGCTTCGGTAAGTGCCGCTTTGCGCTGGCGACCAAAAAGGGGAAGGACGTATACGGCGGCTATAAAACGCCGGTCATTGCGACCAAGTACCCGGCGGTGACCAAGGCGTTCTTCAACAAGAAGAACATGGACGTCGAAACCATCAAGATCGAGGGTTCGGTCGAGCTTGCGCCGCTGCTGGAGCTTGCCGATGCGATCGTGGATATCGTGGAGACTGGCACAACGCTCAAGGAAAACGGCCTCGAGGTGATCGAGGACGTGGCGCCGATCTCGGCGCGCGTCATCGTCAATCTGGCGAGCGCCAAGATGAAGAAAGCCGCCATCCAACAGGTGATTTCCGATCTGGAAAGCGGTTTGGAGGGATAATATGTTTTTGAAAACCGTGCTTGCGGACGGACAGGCGGAACAGGCCGTCATCCGCGAGATGAAGGCGCGCGCCGCAGGCGCACGCGGCGATATTGAGCAGACCGTCCGCGCGATCATGGACGATGTGCAGGCGCGCGGATGGGACGCGGTCTGTGAATACGCGAAAAAATTCGATAAGCGCGAGCCGTACATCATCGAGCCTGCGCAGCTGGACGCGGCTTACGCGGCTTGTTCGCCTGCGCTGATTACGGCGCTGGAAAAGGCAGCGGCCAACATCCGCGACTATCATGAACAGATGCTCGCCAAGTCTTGGGAGTGGAAGCGCAGCGAAGGCGAAGTGCTTGGCCAGACCGTGCGCGGCCTTGCGCGCGTCGGCCTGTATGTGCCGGGCGGCACGGCAGCCTATCCGTCGAGCGTGCTGATGAACGCGATCCCGGCGAAGGTGGCGGGCGTGGGCGAGCTGATTATGGTCACGCCGCCGACTGAAAACCTGTCGAACGAAGTGTTGGCAGCGGCCAAGATCGCGGGCGTGGATACCGTTATCGCGATCGGCGGTGTGCAGGCGATCGCTGCGCTGACCTACGGCGCGGGCTTTATCCCACAGGTCGATAAGATCGTCGGCCCGGGCAATGCTTTTGTCGCGGCGGCGAAAAAGCTTGCCTTCGGCACGGTGGATATCGACATGATCGCCGGCCCGTCCGAAGTGCTGGTCATTGCCGACCACACGGCGAACCCGACTTGGGTCGCGGCTGATCTGCTCAGTCAGGCCGAGCACGACAAGCTGGCGTCCGCCGTGCTGCTGACTGACTCGATGGCGCAGGCGCAGGCGATTTCCTGCGAAATGGAGCGGCAGGCAAGGGAACTGCCGCGTTGGGATATCGTCAAAGAGAGTGTGGCGAATTATGGCTGCGCGATCGTGTTTGACGATTTGAAAGACGCCTGCAAGATGGCGGACATGGTCGCGCCCGAACATCTGGAAGTCGTGACCGCGAACCCGCGTGAGTGGTTACCGTACCTGCACAACGCGGGCGCAATCTTCCTCGGGCAATACGCCCCCGAGCCGCTGGGCGACTATATGGCAGGCCCCTGCCATGTGCTGCCGACTTCGGGGACGGCGCGGTTCTTCTCGCCGCTTTCGACCGATACGTTTTTGAAGAAAACCAGTGTGATCGAGTATACACGCGACGCGCTTGAAAGCTACGCAAAGGACATTATTGCGCTCGCGCAGAGCGAGCATCTGGATGCGCACGCCAACTCGGTCGCGGTGCGCTTTGTGGAGGTGAAAGACGATGCGGAAGGCTGAAATCAAACGAAAAACCAAGGAAACCGACATCACGCTCGTGCTCGATCTGGAGGGCGGCGAACGCAAGATTGACACCGGCATCGGCTTTTTCGACCACATGCTGAATAGTTTTGCCGTGCACGGCGGCTTCGGTCTGACGCTGACCTGCAAGGGCGATCTGGAGGTTGACGGCCATCATACGGTTGAGGACTGCGGTATTGTACTTGGACAGGCGCTTGCGCAGTGTCTGGGTGACAAAGCGGGCATCGCGCGCTTTGGGCAGGCTTTCGTGCCGATGGATGAGGCGCTCGGTTTCTGCGCGCTCGACATCTCAGGCCGTCCGTACCTAGTATTCGACGCGCCCATGCCGCAGCCGATGTGCGGGCAGTATGACACCTGCCTGACGGTTGAATTTATGCGTGCGCTGAGCGTAAATGCGGGACTGACGCTGCACCTCAAGGCTGAATACGGCGACAACGCGCATCACATCACCGAAGCGCTGTATAAGGCGCTCGCGCGGGCGCTGCGGCAGGCAGTTACGGTGACAGGCGGCGGCGTGCTGAGCGCCAAAGGGGTGCTGTGATGGGCTATATTGCAATCGTGGACTATGGTGCGGGCAATCTGATGAGTGTGCACAATTCGCTCGATTTCCTGGGTTATGAGAACAAGGTCGCGGACACCCCTGTGGTCATCGACGGGGCGGCGGGCGTGATTCTGCCGGGCGTGGGCGCGTTTCCGGACGCGATGGACGCGCTGCATGCGTCGGGTTTGACCGACGCGGTGCTGCGCGCGGCGAAGGAAAAACCGTTCCTCGGCATCTGCCTCGGCATGCAGATGCTGTTCGAGGAGTCGGACGAGGTGCATCTGTGCAAGGGGTTGGGGCTGCTGCCCGGCCGCATCGAGCGTATCCAGACTGACCTTAAGCTGCCGCAGATCGGCTGGAACGCGCTGGATATCCTGCGTCCCAATGCAATGACTGAGGGCGTGCAGACCGGCGATTATGTGTATTTCGTGCATAGCTTTATGGCGTGTCCCGCGCAGAAGGACGATCTTGCCGCCGTGACTGACTACGGCGCGCGTGTACCCGCCATGGTGGCGCGCGGCAACCTGTTTGGCTGCCAGTTCCACCCGGAAAAAAGCGGGGAAGTGGGGCTGAAGATGCTTCAAAACTTTGCAAAACTGACGGAGGTGGACAAATGAAGGTTATCCCGGCGATTGACCTCAAAGATGGACAGTGTGTGCGCCTGAAAAAGGGCGATTATGATACCGTGCATAAGGTGGCCGAGGACGCGGTCGAGACCGCGCGCAAATTTATGGCGGCGGGCGCGACCATGATTCACATGGTCGATCTCGACGCGGCCAAGGATGGCTCACACGCCAATTATGGTGTGGTCGAGCGGGTTATCCGTGAGACCGGCGCGACGGTTGAGCTGGGCGGCGGTGTCCGTACGATGCAGGACGTCGAAGCTGTGCTGGCGCTTGGTGTCAAGCGCGTCATCATCGGCTCGGCGGCCGTGCGCAATCCGCAGTTTGTGGCTGAAGCGGTCAAGAAATACGGCGATAAGATTGCGGTCGGCATTGACGCAAAGAGCGAAACGGTGCGCACCGACGGCTGGCTGGGCGACAGCGGCGAGAATTACATCTCGTTTGCCGAGCGTATGGAGTCTTATGGCGTCAAGACGATCATTTTCACCGATATCGATAAGGACGGCATGCTTGCCGGCCCAAACTTTGACCAGCTCGCAGCGCTGCGTGCGACCGTGTCCTGCCGGATCGCGGCATCCGGCGGCGTGTCCACGCTCGACGATATCCGTCAGCTCAAGCGCCTCGGCATTGACGCAGCGGTTGCGGGCAAGGCGGTTTACACAGGTACGCTGGACTTGGCCGCGGCGATCAAGGAGGCCGAGTGATGCTTGCCAAACGTATCATTCCCTGCCTGGACGTCAAGGACGGCCGGGTGGTCAAGGGTGTGAATTTTGTTGGTCTGCGCGATGCGGGCGATCCGGTGGAGCTTGCCAAGTTCTATTCACAGGAGGGCGCGGATGAGGTCGTGTTCCTTGACATTACTGCGACGAGCGACGGCCGTGACACGATCGCGGACGTAGTGCGCCGCACCTGCCGCGAGGTGTTTGTTCCGGTCACGGTCGGCGGCGGCATCCGCACGGTGGACGATTTTCGTGACATCCTGCGCGCGGGCGCGGACAAGATTTCGGTTAACTCGGCGGCGGTCAAAAACCCGGAACTGGTGAACGCTGCCGCGGAGAAATACGGCAGCCAGTGCGTGGTTGTCGCGATCGACGGCCGCAAAACCGGCAAAACACCCTCGGGCTTTGAGGTATACGTCGCGGGCGGCCGCACGCCGACCGGCATTGACGCGGTCGCATGGGCGCGTGAGGTGTACGAGCGCGGCGCAGGTGAGATTTTGCTGACTTCGATGGACAAGGACGGTACCAAGTCGGGATTCGATATCGAACTGACGCGCGCGGTGGTGGATGCAGTTGGTATCCCGGTAATCGCGTCGGGTGGCTGCGGCTCATTGGAGCATTTCTCCGAGGTGTTTGAGAAAACCGGCTGCGACGCGGCGCTTGCCGCGAGCCTGTTCCACTACGGCGAGTTGACCGTGGGCGAGGTCAAGGCGCATCTGCGCGCGAAAAACATTCCGGTGAGGTAAGAAAGATGGATCTGAGCAAGTTTTTTGTCAAAGCGCCGCTCATTCCGGTCATCTGTCAGGATGAGCGAAACGGTGAGGTGCTCATGCTTGGCTATGCCAATGAGGAAGCCCTTCGCCTGACGATGGACACCGGTACGGCGTGGTTTTTCTCGCGCTCGCGCGGGAAGCTGTGGAATAAGGGCGAGACCTCGGGCAATTTCATTTTTGTCAGCAAGATTCTGTCCGACTGCGATGACGATACGCTGATCTATGTCAGCACGCCCAAGGGGCCGGTCTGCCACACGGGCAACCGCACCTGCTTCTATACGACGCTTTGGGAGAAGGAGGCGCAGGCGTAATGGCGTTTCCTTTGGTGACGTTGATCGGCTTTGCGGTTGGGGCTGTCGTGGTGCTTGCGGTGATCGCAGCGCTTGTCCTGTTGATTTCCAAGCGGCAGTGACCGTAGACAAACAAGAAGGAGGACGAATGAAATGAATTCGTTTGAACAGATGGAGGCGGTTATCGCGCAGCGGCGCGCCGAACCGCAGGAAAATAGCTACACCTGCTACCTATTTGAAAAGGGTCTGGATAAGATCCTGAAAAAGGTGGGCGAGGAGTGCGCCGAGACCATCATTGCCGCCAAAAACGGCGACAAGGAGGAGCTTGTCGGCGAGATCAACGACGTGTTCTATCACGTGATGGTGATGATGAACGAGTGCGGTGTGACGCTCGCAGACGTGTGCGCAGAGATGGATAAGCGCGCCGAAAAGATTGGCAACCTCAAAAAGTTCCACGTTTCCGACCACAATACGTAAATCACAATCGAACAATTCCCTTTCCTGCTTCGTGTTATGGACAGAAAGTGGTTTGATCGCTGTCAGGAACCCCGGGCGGTCAAACATCTTTTCGGCAGGAGGAGAAAAATTTCCCCCGAAAGCTGCGGCAAGGCTGCAACGGTTCGGGGGTTTTTTGACTCTTATGGATAGGAGCTTCGGAAATCTTCAGAAAACATTAAGAATTTCCGCGGCAAAATCCAAAGAATATCCTGCTATGCTGGATACATCAGACAGGGGCTGTCCTGTGTGGCGGCTGGGAAGGGGAAAAACGATATGACAACTCGTTATGCTGTGATAGAGAGACGGGAACAGTCTGCACGTACCGCGCCGCGTCCGGCGCAGCGGCGCACCCGACGCAAGGTAAAAAAACGCCGCCATCCGCTTCGGCTCATATTTGTATTACTGTTCCTTGGCGCGTTTTTCTGGTTTGTACCGCGGTCGGTCAGCGGCGCGCTTGCCGCGCTGCGCTGGCAGGAATCCGGGGTGGAGGTGCAGGACGGTACGGTCGCGGCACTCTGGCGCATGTCGTTGACTGACAGCCGGGTGCTGGAGATCCTCAATCATCCGGAGGCGTACCCGCCTGCGCTGCTTGACCTGCTTGCCGGCAACAGTGAGACGATCGAGTTCATCGCGGATTATCCGGCGCATCATGCGGACGCGCCTGCCGAAGCGCTGACCGAGCCGCTCGACACCGTGCCGTTGCTGCTGCAATGGGACAAACGCTGGGGTTATCAGGATTATGGCAGCAGCATGGTCGCGGTCAGCGGCTGCGCGCCGACCAGCCTTGCCATGGCGGCGGCATACCTGACCGGGGACAGTACGATCACACCGTACCGTGTCGCGCGTTATGCGGCCGAAAACGGCTACTATGTGCCGGGGCAGGGGACAAGCTGGTCGCTTTTGAGTGACGGTGCGGGTGCGTTCGGCATTTCGTGCTATCAGTTGTCGCTTGACCAAACGCAGATCGACGCCGCATTGGATGCAGGCCAGCCGGTGATCTGTTCGATGCTGCCGGGCGATTTTACGACAGAAGGCCATTTTATCGTGTTGACCGGGCGCGCCGACAATGGCGAATACGAAGTGCGCGACCCAAACAGCGTAGAACGCAGCAAAAAGACGTGGTCGTATGACCGGCTGTCCGGCCAGATCGCAGCATTGTGGGCATGTTCACGCGTGTAAAACAAGAAAATAGCAAAAGGGACGCAAAAGCGTCCCTTTTGCTTGCCTGTGGGGGAAAAACATGATATGCTGATGCAGAGGTGACAAGCTATGCGAAGAAAAGATAGGGAAATCACAGGACGCGAGAACATCGAACCGATTTTGCAGGCGTGCAAGACCTGCCGGCTTGCCATGACGGCGGACGGCATGCCCTATGTGATCCCGCTCAATTTTGGCTATACGTGGGATGAAACCGGCCTGACGATCTATTTCCACAGCGGTGTTAAGGGCAAGAAGATTGACGCGTTGCGCGCTGACCCGCGTGTGTGCTTTGAAATGGACACCGAGATGGGGCTGACCGGCGAGGGCGATCTTGCATGCCGGTACAGCTTTGCGTTTGCTTCGGTTGTGGGGTATGGAAGCATACAGTTTGCGCAGAACAACGAGGAGAAGCGGCGCGGATTTGACATCATCATGCAGCACCAGACAGGACGCGGCGGCTGGTCGTATACCGATGCGGCGCTTTCGGTTGCCGAGGTGTTCTGGGTGCACGCGGATTCGTTTGAGGGCTCGCGCAAGCTGCCCAAATAAAACGGTGGGGGGATAACCCATGAAGCATGCAAGTCGGGTGATCGGATGGCTCGCGATGCTGGTGCTGCTTGGTGCGGCGGGATCGCTGTTTTATTTCGGCTGGCAGCGAGGGGACGAGTCGGCCGAAGTGCCGCCGGCGGAAAGCGAGACTGTGCAGCCGCCGGAAGAACCGGTCGTGCAGGATACGGTCGCCACGCTGTGTGTGGCCGGCGATTTGGTGATGCACATGCCGATCGTCAATGAGGCATACGACAGCGCGGCGGGCAAGTACGATTTCACCTATCTGTTTGAGCAGGTGCGGTCGTATTACGAGCAGGCGGATTACGCGGTCGCCTGTCTGGAAACGACGTTCAACGGCCCGCCTTATTCGGGTTTTCCGATGTTTTGCGCGCCGGACGAACTTGCGGCAGACCTGAAAACGGTCGGCTTTGATCTGCTCAGTACATCAGGCAACCACAGCCTCGACAAGTGGCACGATGGACTGGTGCGCACGCTGGATGTGTTGGATGCAGCCGGGATGGATCATGTCGGTACCCACCGCACGCAGGCCGAGCGGGATGCCGTCAAGGTGATCGACGTGGGTGGTATCCGGCTGGCGCTGCTTGCCTATACCTACGGTACGAACGGCATGCCGCTGAACGAGCATCCGTACAGTGTCAACGTTTATACGACCGATTACCTGACCGATTGCAGCGAGGTCGATTATGATATGATCTCGGCGGATCTGGAACGTGCCAAGAGGGCTGATGCGGATGCGATCGCAGTTTACATGCACTGGGGGCAGGAGTATAGCCGCACGCCGAGCGAGCAGCAGACGGCGCTGGCAGATTTCCTGTTTGAAAACGGTGCGACGCTTGTGCTGGGCGGCCACGTGCATGTGCCGCAGCCGATGGAACTGCGTCAGCTGCCCGATGGACGGACAGGCTTTTTGTGCTATTGTCTGGGCAATTTCATCTCCAACCAGCACGACCCGTATACCAATTTGACCGCAGCAGTCAATCTGGAACTGACCAAGGATGCAGAGACCGGTGCGGTGACGGTATCGGGCTGCGAATACATCCCGATGTATATGCTTCACCCCGACGCTTCCAATGAAGGCCGTTACCGTCTGCTGGATATCAAGCAGACGATGCAGGACTATGAAAACGGCGATACGTCGGTCATCGGCGAGACCGGATATCAGAACCTCAAGCAGGGGCTGACCGATCTGCGCACGATTTTCGGCACGGACGAAGTGCTGTTATAACCAAAAACCGCCGGAGCCTATCGGATTCCGGCGGTTTTGTTTTGTCATACGGTGCAGCCAGTCAGTTCCAGAACTGTGCGGCCAGTTCGTCGGCCTGCGCTTCCGCGGCGCGCAGCAGGGCTTCGGTATCGTTGCCTATGATATCCAAGCCCTCGGCAGCCAGCGTATCAAACCGGGCTTGCGACAGCAGTTTGCAGATCGAACGCAGATAGGCAGAGGCGTGGTCGGTCAGCACAGGGTCGGCATTGTCCACAATGCCGCCGCGCGTGGTGACATAGACAAAGTGCTGCGGGAGGCAGTCGCCAACCGGGTAGTTGTCGCTGCCATAGTGGAAGGTCAGGCCGGTCACACAAAGGCGCTCGAGATAGCAGCGCACCATGGACGGCACGCCGAGATCCCAGAACGGGCAGGCGAGCACGACCGCGTCCGCTGTGCGGAACTGGTTGGCCAGTGCAAAGAAGGGGGCGTCATAGGCTTCGGCAGCAGAAAGCTCATCACGCTCGATAATATCTTTTACATCATAAGGTGTCAGATGCAGCGCGGGCAAGGTGAGCATCTCGATTTCCGCGTCCGGGATCTGACGAAGCAGCCGCTGCGCGAGCCGCAGCGTGCGCGAGTCTGCACCACGGATGCAGCCGTTGACAAACAGAACTTTTTTCATATTTATTCACTCCTTGGGAAGTTGCTTACCACATTTGCGGCAAAAGGCGAAATCACCTTGTATCGGTGCGCCGCAGTACGGACAGAAGCTGTTGCCGGACGGCCGCGCGCTATGTACATGCTCTGCCGGGTTGCCAAAGCGCTCGTTCAGCGGGTCTGGCTCTTCGGTATCATCCGTGATATCGAACGCAGAATAACGGTTCTCACCGGTGGCATTTTTGAAGTTGTAAACTGCATTGACTATGCCGATGATGATGAACAGCACACCGAACAGCGGGAAAATCATACCGACAAGGCCGAATCCTTGTGTCATGGATGCAGCGAGCACCGTCCAGAAGATACCAAAAATAATGCTGACAACAGAACCGATACCGCCCATCATGGAAGGGCCGCGGCCGGGCTTGATGCTTTTCATATTACTCCACCTGCCTTTGCTTCATCATATCACAGCGCGTGGCAAAAGACAAGAAAACCGCATCCTGTTTTGACAACAGGATGCGGTTTTATACGCATATCTATTATGCTTCGCTGCGCTTGACGAATTTGCTGCGCGGCGCGCGGCAGATCGGGCAGATATAATCATCCGGGATGGTTTCATCCAGACGGACGTAGCCGCAGACTGTGCACTTCCAACCCGCGTCCGGGCCGACCTCGTGGTAGACCGGTGCGGCCGGGGGCGCGTCCTTGCCGCGGTTTTCAAGTGCCTTGACGGTAAGGCAATCGCCGTCCGCCAGCACCTCGGCGTCAGTCAGCTCGCAGATGAACAGCGTATACGAGCCGATAGCAACTGTTTCGGTTACACGCAGGCTCAGGCGGGAGACCATGCCATCCTTGAGGTACGGGCAGCCATTGGCATCCGTCTCAAACGGGAAGGAAGCGAATTTATCGATTGCACGGCCAGATTTGTAGCCGAATTCGTTGACGATCTTCTCATCCGCGTCCTGCGCGAGCAGGGTGACAGCGGCAACGCCGCTCTTTTTGAGTGCAGCGCTGGTAGCAGAATCGTTATTCAGTGACAGTGTAAACTTGGGCGGACGCGACGAGGTCACCTGATGCAGCGAATTGATGATGCAGCCGAAGTTCTTGCCGTCGGCAGCGGTGGAGAGCAGCGCAAGGCTGTAATCGAGCTTTTTATATGCAGCGTTATTCATGAGGCAGCTTCCTTTCAGACGTTAATAGAATAAGTTACTATTTACAAACTTATACTATCATATCCTGCGGAGAAAAGCTACATCAAAATCGCCAAAATTCACGGCTGTCATTTGACAATCACAGCAGATTGATCAAACTCGGCCGTTCGAGGTCAGGCAGGTGCCGCAGCTGGGAGAGCAGCTCGGTACGGTCGAGCGCGAGATCCTCAGCATTGCCTGCGTCGCGTGCGGCGAGCACACGGTCGAACAGCCGGTCTGCTGCGTCCAGTTCGTCATGCAGCAGCAGCGACCCCAGCAGGGTCTGCGCTTCGTCCCAGCGCTGGTGTGCTGCGTCCAGTTCGCCTGCCTCGATGAGCGCGGCGATGTCCGAGGTCGTGCGCTCGACCGTATGCAGGCTCCACCAGCTGCCCCAAATGAGCAGCGCCAGCAGCGCGAGCGCCATCCACACGCGCCGCATCAGGCGCGCTCCTTTCGCTGCACAAAGCTGTTGCCGCAGTCGTCCAGTGTCATCAGGAATACGTCGGACAGAGCAAGGCTCTGGTTTTTCAGTCGGTTTTCAATGTCCTTGGGATCAAGGTGGAGCAGCCGCAGGGAACGCTTTACCAGTTTTCCGTCTGACACGACCACAAGCGGCAGGCCGGTATCCTTGGGCGTGATCCCCAGCATTTCCGCCGTAACCGGCTGCTGCGGCTGCTTGAGGATGACCGACAGCGTGCCGTCCGGCTCGATGACGCCGTATTTAACGTCGGATACCGAGGAAACGTTCTGCTTGCGCAGGGTTTCGACGATCTCGTCGGTTGTCAGGCGCATTTCGCGCAGCTTGGGGATATCCAGCTGTCCGCCGCGGATGACAATGGCAGGCTGGCCGTTGAGCAGCCGACGGAAGGCGCGGCTTTTGAGCGATATCCAGCTGAGCAGGATCTCCAAAACGATCAGTGTTGCAATCGGTACCAGCCCGGCAAACATCGGGATGCCGAGATCCTGCATCGGTACGGCTGCCAGATCGGACACAAGGATCGTGATGACCAGCTCAGAAGGGTCGAGTTCGCCGATCTGGCGCTTGCCCATCAGACGCACCGCGGCGATCACCGCGCAGTACAGCACAAAGGTTCGCAGCAGGGGAACAGCCATGGTTTTGCCTCATTTCGAAATGGATTTACAGGTAGTATGTCACAAATTGGACAGATTATAACTGGACAGGAATTTAACAAAGTAAAATACGAAAAAGTTGTTGACAATCCATGGCGGCCGATTTATAATATGAATTACATTTTGAATATGGTATATCAACGATGACCGGAAAAGTAGCGTCTGGAATCCGCAAAAGAGAGCCGCCGGGTGGTGCAAGGCGGTGGAAAGAAGGAAAGTGCGAAAGTCCTCCGTGAGTCGAGCGTCTGAAAAGGGATGAAACAGGGCCCCGTGTAAGGCGTTCCGCATGATCTGCGTTAAAGGGTCAGGTGAGTGGTCGCGGCATGCGTATGCGTGCGCGGCAAAAAGAGTGGTACCGCAGAGGAATGGTCTTTGTCTCTTTGTTGAGACGAAGGCTTTTTTATTTTGTTTATTTTGGGAAAGGAGGCGGATTCGCATGATAAAGAACGGTTCAGATATTCTGATTGAAGCGCTGGTAGAGCAGGGGGTCGATACGATTTTCGGTTATCCCGGCGGCGCAGTCCTCAATATCTATGACGCGCTTTATAAAAACAGCGACCGCATTCGACATATTTTAACTGCCCACGAACAGGGCGCAGCACACGCGGCGGACGGTTACGCCCGCGCGACCGGCAAGGTTGGCGTGTGTCTGGCAACATCCGGCCCGGGCGCGACCAATCTGGTCACCGGCATCGCAACGGCTTACATGGACTCGATCCCGATGGTTGCCATCACCGGCAACGTCGGCACCAGCCTGATTGGCCGTGACTCCTTCCAGGAGGTTTACATCGCCGGCATCACCATGCCGATCACCAAGCATAACTTCGTGGTGCGCCATGTGGAAGAACTGGCGGAAACCATTCGCGATGCGTTCCGCATCGCCTCGTCCGGCCGTCCCGGCCCGGTGCTGATCGATATCCCGAAGGATGTCACCAGCGCGGAGTGCGAGTATGTCCCGGCGGGCAAGGCCGAAGTCAATGAGACTTACGAGGTAACCACCGAGGAGCTTGAGACCGTCGCGGCGATGATCGCACAGTCCGAGCGTCCGATCATCTATTACGGCGGCGGTGTAGAGACTGCAAACGCGGGCGCGGCGCTGCTCGAACTGATGCGCAAGGCGGATATCCCGTCGGCGCACACCATGATGGCGATTGGCTGCATCCCGGATACCGAGCCGCTCAGCCTTGGTCTGGTCGGCATGCACGGCACGGTTTCGGCCGCTTGGGCGGTCGAGCGCAGCGACCTGCTGATCTGCATCGGCGCGCGCTTCTCCGACCGTGTGGCGACCAACCCGCGGCGCTTTGCCCCCAAGGCAAAGATCGTCCATATCGACATTGACGCGGCTGAGATCAACAAGAACATCGGCGTGGATTACTCGGTCGTCAGCGACGCGGAGAACTTCCTCGAAGCGCTGCTGCCTTATATCAAGGAAGCCAAGCACGATGCTTGGCGGGCGCAGATCGCCGAGTGGCGGAAAACGCTCGACTATGTGCCCCAGGATGATGACAGTGTCATCCATCCGCACCAGCTGCTGCGCACGCTGTATGATATGATCGGTGACGACGCGATCGTCGCGACCGACGTCGGTCAGCACCAGCTGTGGTCGGCGCAGTATAACCGCTGCCGCAAGGTGCGCCACTTCCTGACCTCAGGCGGTTTGGGCACGATGGGCTTCGGCTACGGTGCGGCGATGGGCGCGCAGGTTGCGTTCCCGGAAAAGACGGTTGTCCACATCACGGGCGATGGCTCGTTCCATATGAACCTCAACGAGCTGTGCACTTCGGTCAGCTACAATCTGCCGATCATCACGATCATCATGAACAACAACGTGCTGGGCAATGTACGCCAGTGGCAGACCATGTTCTACGGCCGGCGTTACTCCCAGACCGACCTATACCGCAAGACCGATTACATCAAGCTTGCCGAGGCGTTCGGTGGCCGCGGCTTCCGCGTGACCAACATTGCTGAGCTTCGCGCGGCGCTGTCCGACGCGCTGCAGCGCACCGGCCCGGTGCTGATCGATTGCCGCATCGACAAGGACGAGCGCGTGCTGCCCATGATTCCGGCGGGCGGTACGGTAGACGATATCGTGGCGGACTGAGAAAGGAGAAGAGACCATGGAAAAATATATCCTTTCTGTCACCGTGCAGAATAACGCGGGCGTACTCGCTCGTGTATCCAGCCTGTTCGGCCGCCGCGGCTACAACATTGATTCACTGACCGTTTCCGCGACCACCGATCCCAAGATCTCGCGCATGTCGATCATCGTGCAGGGCGACGAGCCGATTCTGGAGCAGATCATCAAGCAGCTGCTCAAGCTCGAGGAAGTTCAGCGCGTCGACCATCTGCAGGAGGATGAATCCTGCTGCAGCGAGCTGGTGTTCGTCAAGGTCAAGGCCGAAAGCGGCAGCGAGCGTGACGCGATCCGTCAGCTGTGCACGCTGTATGCGGCGCATATCGTTGAGTCGACCGATCAGGCGATGATCGTCGAGCTTTCCGAGGTGCCCAGCCGTATCGATGCGTTCCTCGATGTGATTTCTAATTTCGAGATCCTCGAGATGAGCCGCTCCGGTGTCACCGCGATTGAAAAGTAAGCGCGGTATCAATTTGTTTTCCTAAATTCATTTCTATATACTTAGGAGGAGTTCAAAATGGTAAAGATGTACTATGATTCGGACTGCAACCTGTCCCTGCTCGATGGCAAGACCGTAGCGATCTTGGGCTTCGGCTCACAGGGTCACGCGCACGCGATGAACCTGAAGGATTCGGGTGTCAACGTTGTTGTCGGCCTGCGTCCCGGCTCCAAGCATGAGAAGAAGGCCAAGGATTACGGCATTCCGGTTATGACCATGGCAGAGGCTGCTGCGGCTGGCGACATCATCATGATGCTCGTTCCGGACGAGAAGCAGGCTGATATCTACAAGGAAGTCGTTGAGCCCAACCTCAAGCCGGGCAACGTGCTGGCCTTTGCACACGGCTTCAACATCCACTTCAAGCAGATCGTTCCGCCGGCAGATGTCGATGTTATCATGATCGCGCCGAAGGGCCCGGGCCACACTGTTCGTTCGCAGTATCTGGCTGGCGCAGGCGTACCGGATCTGGTTTGCGTACATCAGGATGCGTCCGGCAAGGCGATGGATATCGCGCTGGCTTACGCTGCCGGTATCGGCGGCGGCCGTGCGGGCATCCTCGAGTCCACCTTCAAGACCGAGACCGAGACCGACCTGTTCGGTGAGCAGGCTGTTCTGTGCGGCGGCGTTTGCGAGCTGATGAAGGCTGGCTTTGAGACGCTGGTCGAGGCGGGCTACGCACCGGAGAACGCGTACTTCGAGTGTGTACACGAGATGAAGCTGATCGTTGACCTGATCAACGAGGGCGGCTTTGCCAAGATGCGTTACTCGATCTCCGATACCGCGGAGTACGGCGATTACCGCACCGGCAAGCGCATCATCACCGAGGAGACCCGCAAGGAGATGAAGAAGATCCTGCGCGAGATCCAGGACGGCACCTTCGCTTCCGAGTGGATTCAGGAGAACCGTGCGGGCGGCCGTGCGCGCTTCCTCGCGACCCGTGCGCTTGAGGCGGACACCAAGCTGGAAGCTGTCGGCAAGAAGCTGCGCGGCATGATGAGCTGGCTGAAGAAGTAAAAAACTTATAGGGGGCTTCATAAGCCCCCTATATACGAAAACCGGTTCCGGAGAAACCGGTTTTCGATACCCGAATGACGCCGCCCAA
>DXDE01000031.1 GCA_019115615.1 Candidatus Agathobaculum merdavium
AGCATAAGAGAGAATATAAAAGATTTTGAAATCAATGTACTGATATTTGGTCAGAAATGGTCAGAAAAATCTCTTGCATTTGCGCCGGACAGACGCTATAATAAAGTCAAAGGTCAGGAAAGGTCAGAGAAAAGACCGGAGACCAAAGGAGGTGACAGCATGAAGATGTCGGATGTCATAGCCGATTTCATCGGCGAGATGTTATCATCGGGCGGCGGCGTGGCCGAAGTGCAGCGCAAAAGTCTGGCAGACCGCTTTTCGTGCGTGCCAAGTCAGATCAACTACGTGATTGAAACGCGGTTCACACCGGAGCATGGCTATCTGGTCGAGAGCCAGCGCGGCGGCGGCGGTTATATCCGCATCGTACGGCTGATGGATGACAAACAGCGTACGCTGCTGGAAGCTGCCCGCGGCATTGGCGGTCGATTGACCCAGAACGATGCGGCGCGACTAACGCGCGCATTGCTTTCAGCTGAACTGCTGACAGCGCGAGAGGCACAGCTGCTGCTGAGCGCTTGCTCGGACGGCGCACTTGCCGAGGTCGACAAAGCAGACCGAGACCGGCTGCGCGCGGCGATTTTCCGCTGTGCGGTCATGGGAATCGCGACAACATGAGACGACTTTAACAATCCGTGCTTTGCGCGGCATGCAATGGAGGGCGGCCACGCCGCCCGACAAAAAACCGGGAGCATGTATCACGGTTTTTTAACAAACAGGCGGCGATGCGAAAAATTGTATTTTGCGCATTGCTGGATGCAATAGGCATTCCCAGCCGTAGGCTGGCGATGCCGTCCATCGATTGAAACTGTACGTTTCAATCGAATTTATCGAAAGGAGTTTTGACTTATGAAATGCGAGAAATGCGGCAAGAATGAAGCGACGATGTATTATAAGGAAACCATCAACGGCGTGACGCGCGAAATGCACCTATGTGCGGACTGCGCGAAACAGGAAAACCTCGGCAGCGCGTTTGAAAACGCATTTCAGTCGATGGATCACTTCTGGAGCGATCCGTTCCATTCGTTCCTCGGCGGCGGCTTCGGCAGCCTGTGGAACGATATGCTGGGTGCGCCGACAGCAACCCTGCTCGGTACCGAGCGCAAGTGCCCGACCTGCGGCATGACCGAAAGCCAATTACGGCAGTCCGGCCGCGTTGGCTGCCCGGATTGTTACAGCACCTTCGCAGATATTTTGAACCCCTACGTCGAAAAGCTGCACGGCGCGACGCGCCACATCGGCACGGCGCCCGCCGCACCCGAGCAGCCCAAGCAAGATCCGGTCGAAGCACTGCGTGCACAGCTGAAAACCGCGGTCGAAAACGAGGAATACGAACAGGCCGCGCGTCTGCGCGACGAGATCCGCAGAATGGAGGGCGAGCAGAAATGAGCATGTTTACGATTAACGGCGGCTTTACCGGCCTCGCAGCCTCCAGCCGCGTGCGTCTGGCGCGAAACATCAAAGGCTATCCGTTCCGCTTGACAGAGGCGCAGCACAAGGAAATCGCAGATAAGGTTTTCGCTGTGCTGCAGGAAAACCCGACCGTCGGGCCGGAATTCGAAAAGAAACAGATTATCCCACGTGCGACCGAGACCGCGCAGCTGGTCGAGGAGCATCTGATCTCGCCTGAGCTTGCCCAGAACGGCGGCTGGCTGATCGTTTCCAAAGATGGCGGCGTGTCCATCATGGTGGGCGAGGAAGACCATCTGCGCTTGCAGGTGATCGGCACCGGGCTGTGCCCGAAGGAGTGCCTGGATACAGCAAACCGCATCGCGGCGCTGATCGAAAGCGCGCTGCCGTTCGCCTATGATGAGCGGCTCGGCTATCTGACCGCTTGTCCGACCAACGTCGGTACCGGCCTGCGAGCGTCCATCATGCTGCATCTGCCTGTGCTGACCGCAACCGGCGCGATCGGCCGCATGACCGGCTATGCCGGCAGCCGTGGCTGCGCAGTACGCGGCGCATACGGCGAAGGCTCCAAGGCCGTCGGCGGGTTCTATCAGATCTCCAATCAGGTCACCTTGGGCACATCTGCCGCCGAGTTGACCGACAAGCTGGTCGAGACCGCGACCGCGATCATCGATGCGGAAAAGAAAGCGCGCGAACAGGTGCGCAGTCAGGACGAGGACGGCCTGCGCGACCGCGTATGGCGCGCGGCAGGTACGCTGCGTTCTGCTTACCGTATCGACACCAGCGAAGCCGTGCAGTGCATCTCGGATGTACTGGTCGGCTTGCAGATGGGGCTGCTCAGCGGCGCTCAGCCGCAGAAGCTGTATGAGCTTGAGCAGCGCATCCGTCCGGCAATGCTGACCGGTGCGCCGCAGGAGCGCGACAAGAAGCGCGCAGAACTGCTGCGTGCGGCAACAAAAGACTTGATTTTGCAATAATATAATCATTAAATTTGAACTGTTCCACTCAGAAAGGAGTGTTGACCTATGTTTTATCAGAACCGTTTTACCGAGCGTGCACAGCAGGCACTGACCAAGGCGCAGGAAGCTGCGGGTTCGTTCGGACACAGTTATATCGGCTCGGAGCACCTGCTGCTCGGCCTGCTGCGTGAAGGCGGCGGCCCGGCGGCCAAGGCGCTGAACGCCTGCGGCGTGACCGAGGATGCCCTCGTCCAGCAGATCGAGCAGCTTTCCGGCCGCGGCACGCCGGATGCGTCCGCCCCGCAGGGCATGACCCCGCGCACCAAGCGCATCATCGAGCTGGCCGTGCAGACAGCGGCGCAGATGGGCGCAAGCTACGTCGGCACCGAGCATCTGCTGCTTGGCATTCTGCGCGAAGGGCAGAATGTCGGTCTGACCGCGCTGGCAAACCTGAAAGTCACCCCGCAGATGGCAGCGGAAAAGCTGAGCGAAGTGCTCGGCGGCGTTCAGCCGGGCGATATGGAGGGCGCAGGTGCACCCGGCGCTTCCGGCAAGGGCGCGGAAGGCGCGCTCGGCCAGTTTGGCCGCGATCTGACCGCTGCAGCCCGCGAGGGCAAGCTCGACCCGGTTATCGGTCGTGAAAAGGAAATCCAGCGCGTGATCCAGATCCTGTCCCGCCGTACCAAGAACAACCCCGCGCTGATCGGCGACCCTGGCGTCGGCAAGACCGCCGTGGTCGAGGGCCTGGCGCAGAAGATTGTCGCGGGCGACGTACCGGAGACCTTGAAGGACAAGCGCGTCGTGTCGCTTGACCTGACCGGCATGATTGCGGGCACCAAGTACCGTGGCGAGTTCGAGGAGCGCATTAAGAAGGTCATCGAAGAGCTGACCGCGAACAAGGATACCATCCTGTTTGTCGATGAGATGCACATGCTGATGGGCGCGGGCGCTGCCGAGGGCGCGGCCGACGCTGCGAACATTTTGAAGCCTGCTCTGTCCCGCGGCGAGGTGCAGGTCATCGGCGCGACCACGCTCGACGAATACCGCAAGAACATCGAGAAGGACGCCGCGCTTGAGCGCCGCTTCCAGCCCGTACAGATCGAGGAGCCGAGCCCGGAGGACGCGGTCGAGATCCTCAAGGGTCTGCGCGACCGCTACGAAGCGCACCACCGCATCAAGATCCCGGACGAGGCCATCGAGGCTGCTGTCAAGCTGTCTGTGCGCTATGTGACCGGCCGTTTCCTGCCGGATAAGGCAATCGACGTGATCGACGAGGCGTGCTCGCGCGTCCGTCTGTCCACACTGACCGCGCCGCCGGATCTGAAGCAGCTCGAGGACGAGATCGCCGCCATTGCCGCGCGCAAGGAGGAGGCCGTCAAGGGGCAGGACTACGAGAACGCCGCTAAGCTGCGCGACGAGGAAAAGGCAAAGCGCGACGCGCTCGAAGCACGCAAGAAGGAATGGTCGGATGAGCAGACCAAGACCCACGGCGCGGTATCGCCTGACGACATCGCGGCTGTGATCGCAGGCTGGACGGGCATCCCGGTCGCCCAGATGACCGAGGACGAGGGCCAGCGCCTGCTGCACCTCGAGGACACGCTGCACCAGCGTGTGATCGGCCAGAGCGCCGCGGTGACCGCGGTCGCCAAGGCGATCCGCCGTGGCCGTGTCGGCCTGCGCGACCCCAAGCGCCCGATCGGTTCGTTCCTGTTCCTCGGACCGACCGGCGTCGGCAAGACCGAGCTTTCCAAGGCACTGGCCGAAGCCATGTTCGGCGACGAGAGCGCGATGATCCGCATCGATATGTCCGAATACATGGAAAAGCACGCCGTATCCCGTATGATCGGCTCGCCTCCGGGCTATGTCGGCTATGATGAGGGCGGCCAGCTGTCCGAAAAGGTGCGCCGTCACCCGTATTCGGTCGTGCTGTTCGACGAGATCGAGAAGGCACACCCGGATGTGTTCAACATCCTGCTGCAAATCCTTGAGGATGGCGTGCTGACCGATGGTCAGGGCCGTCACGTGGACTTCCGCAATACCATTATCATCATGACCTCCAACATCGGCGCGCAGAAGATCACGGGCAACGCCCGTAAGTCGCTCGGCTTCACGGCTGAGGGCGGCGGGAGCGCTGCGCGTACCTTCGAGCAGATCAAGGAGGACGTGCTGGCAGAACTCAAGACCGCAGTACGTCCGGAGTTCCTCAACCGTATCGACGATATTATCGTCTTTGACCGTCTGAGCGAGGACGAGATTGCCCAGATCGCGGACGGCATGCTGCGCAAGGTAGCCGACCGTATGCAGGAAATGGGTATCACCATGGACTGGACGGACGCGGCGAAGAAGCATCTTGCCAAGGCGGGCTTCGACCCGATCTACGGCGCGCGTCCGCTGCGCCGCGCAGTAACGAACGAGGTCGAGGACCTCGTAGCCGAGCAGTCGCTGGAAGGCAAGGTCAAGGCCGGCGATAAGGTAACGCTTGACGCGGAAGGCGACAAGCTGACGCTGCGTCCGGCAGGCGCTGCTGCATCCGCTGAAGACAGCGCGTCCGAAACGGGCAGCGCGGAGTAATCCACAGACCACATCTTCCCATGTCATCCGCCCCCGGTGCGTCAAAGCACCGGGGGCGCTTTTGCGCGTATAGGGCGGGGGAAAGGGACGTGTCCTGCAAGGGATTACCACACATGGCAGGGGCTGTTAAAAATGTGTAAAGAAATGTGAGGAAATTCGTGCTAAATCACAAAAGGTTTCCCCAAAAGGGAACCAAATACCGGGGAATTGAACATTGAAAAACCGCGAAAACGGGGAGTATAATAGGTCGGTAAAAAAATATGGAAATGCGCAGGCCCTGCGGGGCAGCTGCGCGGGAAAGGGGTAAAGAATAATGAACACCATGCAAATCCTTTCCGTCGTGGTCTTTCTGGTCGTCATGGCGGCGATCGTCTCGGAGAAGATCCACCGTACGGTGGCGGCGGTCGCGGGCGGGGTCGTGCTGGTCTGCCTGCATGTGCTGACTGTGGACGATGCGGTCGGATACATCGACTTCAACACGATCGGCGTACTGATCGGTATGATGCTGTTCGTCGCGGTTGTGCGTAACTCGGGCCTGTTCGAGTACGTCGCAATCAAGGCGGCCAAGATCGCGAAAGGTAACCCGTGGAAGATCATGCTGCTGTTCACCATCCTGACCGCGGTGCTCTCGGCGTTCCTGGATAACGTGACGACCGTGCTGCTGGTGGGCCCGATGGCGATCGCGATCACCGGCATTCTGGGCATTGACCCGGTGCCCTTCCTGCTGGCGCAGATCCTCGCCTCCAACATCGGCGGTACGGCGACTCTGATCGGCGACCCGCCGAATATCATGATCGGTTCGCAGGCGGGCCTGAGCTTTATGGACTTTGTGGCGAACACGGGCATTGCGGTTATCTTTATTATGGCGGCGCTGTGCTTCTGCTTCTATTTTATGTTCGGCAAAAAGCTCATCGTCGAGCCGGACAAGATGGCCGCTGTCATGCAGCTGGATGAAAACAAGTCGATCAAGGACCACGCGCTGCTGGTCAAGAGCGTTGTGATGATCGTTGTGGTCGTGTTCGGCTTTGTGTTCCACAGCTCGCTCGGCGTGGATTCTTGCATTATCGCGCTGGGCAGTGCTACAATAATGTTGCTGATCGGCAAGCAGGACACCGAAGAGATCGTGCTCGGCGTTGAGTGGTCGACCATTCTGTTCTTCACCGGCCTGTTCGTCGTGGTCGGCGGCATGCAGCAGACCGGCATCATCACCATGCTGGGCAACGCGCTGGTCGAGGTGACCGGCGGGAACGCCATGCTGCTCATGCTGCTCATCCTGTGGGGCTCGGCGATGTTCTCGTCCGTACTCGACAACATCCCGTTTGTCGCCACCATGATCCCGCTGATCCTTGCGATGCAGGCGGACGGCATGGATGTCACCGCGCTGTGGTGGGCGCTGTCCCTGGGCGCGTGCCTGGGCGGCAACGGCACGCTGATCGGCGCTTCGGCAAACGTGGTGCTCTCGGGCATCTCGGCCAAGCATGGGCATCCGATCACCTTTGCGCGCTACCTGCGCGTGGGCTTCCCGATGATGGTGCTGTCGGTCGCGATTTCGACTGTTTACCTGCTGATTCGGTTCCACTGATGCCTGACTGAGCGAGAAAGAAGGAAATCAAATGTTAACGAGCAGTTTTTCCGGCGATATCATCAATGTATCGCTGCGCCAGATCGGCGCGACCTCGATCAAGGAGGTGCGCAACGGCATCTTGTACATTGCCAAATTTGACCTGGCGGATGACCTGTGTGTCACCTACGTGTTCAATGTGACCAAGCGGGATAAATATTATTTGCAGCGCGTCGCGCCGTACCCGATCTCTTACGGCGATTTTGAGGGCGCGAGCGAGGTGGTCGAATTCATCCGCCGCGATATCCGCAAGTTCCGCAACGCGATGCAGTCGCACAACTTCCCGAAGTTCCTCGAGACCGCAAACGATATGGGTCGTCTGTCGCACGCGGTCGAGCTGCTGTTCCTCGAGCGCAACGTATCCGCCGAGGATATGGACGCGCTGCGCCGCAGCTTGGCGGACAGCGTCGAAACAATCAGAGCAATCCGTGAGCGTTCCCCCAAAGTGGAGCAGTGAGACGGTACAGCCGTCCTGTGTATCATCTGACACAGGGCGGCTTTTGTTATGCCCCTTGGGGAGAAAACGCATATTTTCGCAGAAAAATGCTCATTATTCAATACAATGTGGGCATAGTAGACAAATACAAGGACGGTTTTTTATATAAAACAACAGAGCGTTTTTTGAGGTTCGGGGTAGCCGAATTAGAAAAACGATGTATAATGATAGGTGTTCAATTATTACGATGAGAGGAGTGGTGTCGCCGTGTCCTACGAGTTCCTGCTCACGATCGCGATCATCATGCTGTTTACCAAGATTTTTGGCCTGACCTCGGAGCGTGTCCACATGCCGCAGGTTGTCGGCGCGCTGGTGGCCGGTGTGCTGGTGGGACCGAGCGGCTTCCATTGGGTTGGCGAAACGGACTTCCTGGTCAAGGCGGCGGAGATCGGCGTTATCATCCTGATGTTCAATGCGGGTCTGGATACCGACCTGAAAGAGCTGAAAAAGACCGGCTTTGCATCGTTTGTTATCGCGGTGATTGGTGTAGTCGTGCCGCTGCTGGGCGGTATCGGATGCTATCTCGCCTTTGAAAACCGTCCGGCTGACCCGATGAATATGCTCAAAGCCGCGTTTATCGGCGTGGTGCTGACCGCGACCTCGGTTTCGATCACGGTAGAGACGCTGCGCGAAATGGGCAAGCTGAAAAGCAAGGTGGGCACGGCGATTTTGGGCGCTGCCGTCATCGACGACATCCTCGGTATCGTGGTGCTGACCGTACTGACCGCGTTCACCGACCCGACGGTACAGCCGTTCTGGGTGTTCGCACGGATCGTGGGCTTCTTTGTATTTGTGCTCGTGGTGGGCTACGTGATGTACAAAGCCTTCGTCAAAATGGATCAGATGTGGCACAAGCATCGCCGTATCGCCATTTATGCGCTGGTGTTCGCGTTTCTGATGAGCTATATCGCGGAGAAGCTGTTCGGCATCGCGGATATCACGGGCGCGTATTTTGCGGGCATCGTGCTGTGCAACCTGTCCTCGACGCGCGACTACGTTGCCAGCAAGACCAATGTGCTTGGTTATATGCTGTTCTCCCCACTGTTTTTCGCATCGATCGGTATTAAGACCAATCTGGAGGGCCTGAGCGGTACGCTCGTACTGTTCGCGGTTGTGTTGACAATCGTGGCGATTTTGACCAAGATCATTGGCTGCGGTCTGGGGGCGCGGCTGATGGGCTTCCCGACCTATGACGCGATATCGATCGGACTGGGTATGGTATCACGCGGTGAGGTCGCGCTGATCGTTGCACAGAAGGGTGAGCAGGCCGGACTAATCGATCCGGCGATGTTCCCGGCGATCGTACTCGTGGTTATCGTCACAACGCTGGTCACGCCGATTTTGCTCAAATTCGGCATGAAGCGCGAAACCCCTGCAAATACAGAGTTTTCTGCGCTGGAGGCTGCCCAGATGCCCAATGCCAGCCGGCATTGAGCGGGCATCCCAATGAAAAATACGGCTGCATGCGGCAAATGCCGGGCGCAGCCGTTTTTTATGCCTGTGCTTGAAGCGGGGCGTGGTATGTGTTATACTGTTTCCGTATGGAAATCCGATCTGGAGGGAAAAATATGAACCGAAATAAGCTTTTGCCGGTGCTGGCAGTCGCGCTTTGTGTGCCCGGCGTGGTTGTGCGCGCGCTGCACCTGTTAAATGGCTTTGATCTGGATACCGGCCTGCCCGCCGTGGGCGATGCGTGGGTCTGGTATTTTACGGCGTTCCTTGTGGTCGCGGCAGTCGCATATGCGGTGCTGGCAGCGCCGCTGCGCGCGCGGCGGGAGGAGACCTTCGAGCAGCTGCTCGGCACGCAGAGCCCGTTGTTCCGCATGGGTGCGGTCATCAGCGGGCTGTTGCTGGCTGCGGGCGGCATGGGCTATCTGTACCTGACGATGACAACGGTCGGGCAGGATGCGGTCGGCTGGGCAAAGGTGCTGGAGATGGTATACGCGGTTGTAACGCTTCTGTGCGGCGTGTGCGTGATCGGTCTTGCCAAGGCGCAGGGCGAAGAGATGAACGAAGCCACGGCGAAGCTGACGCTCATACCACTGATCTGGAGCTGCCTGCACCTGCTGGTCAACTACCGCATGACCTGCGTCGACCCCAAGCTGGCCTCGTTTGCATTCGGGCTGGTGGCGGATGTGATGCTGGTGCTCGCGTGCTATCACCTGTCGCGCCTGCTATATGGTAAGCCGGGCCCGGCAAAGCTGGGCTTTTGCTGCGCGACGGCGATCACGATGTCGGTTTCCGATCTGGGCGGCTACGCGCTTGCCAGCCTGATGGGCAGCGCGGCCATGCCGGTGTGGTCGGCCAAGATGGTGCTGCGCGGCGGACTGTCGGTCGCGGCGTGTATCCTGCTTGCGGCGGAGCTGTTCGTGCTGTGCGGCAGCAGGGAAAACGAAATGGTATGACGAAAGGGGCATGAACATGCTGTTTATTTGCTATCCCAAGTGTTCGACCTGCCAGAAGGCGAAAAAGTGGCTGGAAGGGCAGGGCATTGCGTTCGATGAACGCGATATCAAGCTGGAAAACCCGTCTGAGGATGAGCTGCGCGCGTGGTTCACCCGCAGCGGCCTGCCACTTAAGCGCTTTTTCAACACCAACGGCCTGCAATATAAGTCGCTCGGCCTGAAGGATAAGCTGCCCGGCATGACCGAGGATGAGCAGCTTGCCCTGCTTGCGACCGATGGCATGCTGGTCAAACGGCCGCTGCTGGTGGACGACGGTTTTGTGCTGGTCGGCTTTAAGCAGACTGAATGGGAAGAAAAACTGAAAAAGGATTGACAAAGGGCGGCGGCGGTGGTATAATATCCATTGCTTATCGGGCAAGATACGGAGCGGTATCGAAGTGGTCATAACGAGGCGGTCTTGAAAACCGTTTGTCCGAAAGGGCGCGTGGGTTCGAATCCCACCCGCTCCGCCAAAGCTTTCTTGGCGAAGTCATTCACCTGATATGGAGACGTACCCAAGCTGGTGAAGGGGCTCCCCTGCTAAGGGAGTAGGTCGGGAAACCGGCGCGAGGGTTCAAATCCCTCCGTCTCCGCCAAACAAAACCTCGCACTTTTGCTGCGAGGTTTTTTTGTACCCAAAGGCATTCTACCAAAAAAAGAGAATATATTGGGGGAAACAACATGGGGAAGAACTTTTTGCGGCAGCTGCGGCAGGAGTTCCGCGGCTACAACGGGAAAAACTGTCCGCTGACCTGATGGCCGGCCTGACCGTTGCGGCGGTTGCGCTGCCGCTGGCGCTGGCGTTCGGCGTGTCCGCCGGGGCGACGGCCGCCTGCGGTCTGGTTACGGCGATCATCGCAGGTCTGGTGATCTCCGCGCTGACCGGCGGCTATTACCAGATTTCCGGCCCGACCGGCGCGATGGCGGCCATCCTCGGCTCGCTGATCGCAGCCTACGGGATGCAGGGCATGTTTGTCGCAACGTTTCTGGCCGGCATCCTGCTGGTCGTGGCGGCGGTGCTGCATCTGGGCAACCTGACCGCTTTTGTGCCCGCGCCGGTCATCACCGGCTTTACCTCGGGCATCGCTGTCATTATCGCGCTCGGCCAGATCGATAATTTTTTCGGCACACATTCCGAAGGCGCGACTGCGATCGAAAAGCTCATCAGCTACGGCCGTCTGGGCTTTGCGCCCGACCTTGCGACAACGGCGGTTGCGGTGTTCGTTGTCATCCTGATGCTGGTGTTCCCGAAGAAGTGGAACGCGGTCGTGCCCGAGTCACTCATCGGCATTATCATTGCAACGGCGGCAACCATGCTGATGCAGCTCGATATTGCGACGGTAGGTGAGATCCCGCAGACGCTGCTGCTGCCCGACCGTCTGAACCCCATGGGGATCAACTGGGCGGATGTACCCGCGCTGCTCGCGCCTGCGTTCTCGATTGCGGTGCTGAATATGCTGGAAAGCCTGCTGTGCGGCGCGTCCGCCGGCCGCGCGACCGGCGTCAAGCTCAATAACGATCAGGAGCTGCTTGCGCAGGGCGTAGGCAACCTCGTGCTGCCGCTGTTCGGCGGCATCCCGGCGACCGCGGCGCTCGCGCGCACATCGGTGGCGGTGCGTTCGGGCGCGCAGACCCGTCTGACTGGTATCTTCCACGCGATTGGCCTGCTGATTATGATGTTTGTGCTCGCGCCGGTGATCCGGTATGTGCCGCTGGCGGCGCTCGCGGGCGTGCTGATGGTGACCGCGTGGCGCATGAACGAGTGGCACGCCATCCGGTACATATTCGGCCACCGTTTCAAGGGCGCGATTGCGAAGTTCCTGGTCACGATGGCATGCACCATCGTGTTTGACCTGACGGTTGCGATCGTGGTCGGCGTTGGTCTGGGCCTGATCCTGATGGTTGCGCGCCTGAGCCGCCTGCAGATCAACTATGAGCGCGTCGATATGTCCCGCCTGAAAAATGACGATCCGGCGCTCAACGCGCGGTACGCCAACACAATGGTCGCTTATGTCACCGGCCCGCTGCTGTTCGCCAACATCAGCGTTTTGGAGGAGTTGCCCGAGCGCGTTGCGGGCTGCGATACGCTGCTGCTGTCCATGCGCGGCGTGCCGACGGTCGACGTATCCGCTGCGCAGGTGCTGCTTGCGCAGATCGAGGACTTCCGCAGCCAAGGTGTGGATGTGGTGCTGTGCGGCTTGCCGTCGGCAGCGATGACCATGCTGCGCCGTGCGGGTGTAGTCGATTTGCTGGGCGAGCATGCGTTTTACTGGAGCGTAGAGCGCGCGCTGCTC
>DXDE01000032.1 GCA_019115615.1 Candidatus Agathobaculum merdavium
CCTTGACTTTGCGCGCAGATTCTGATATAGTATTTTAGGTAACAAAGAAGAAGGCAATGTCCTCACCCGCAGCGTTTGAGCAAACGGGTCAATAAAGCACAAAGCTGTGTTCTGCGCAGTTTTGCGGTTTATTCTGGGAGGACGGTCGCTTTCGATCGGTCCTTTTTCTTTTTGTCTTAACCTATTTATCGTTTGGAGGTGCTTACCAATCAGCAGCATGGAACATCAAATCAATGAAGAGATCCGCGACAAGGAAGTCCGTTTGATCGGCGACGACGGCCAGCAGCTCGGCATTGTGCCGATCCAGCAGGCGCAGGATATCGCCGTAGAAAAGGGCATGGATCTGGTCAAAATCGCGCCGCAGGCCAAGCCGCCGGTGTGCAAGATCATGGATTACGGCAAGTTCCGTTTCGAACAGGCCAAGCGCGAAAAGGAAGCGCGCAAAAACCAGCGCGTCGTGGAAATCAAAGAGATTCGCCTGACCCCCAACATCGATGTCGGCGACCTGAACACCAAGGTGAAAAACGCCTGCCGCTTCCTGAAGGACGGCGACAAGGTCAAGGTCTCGGTCCGCTTCCGCGGCCGCGAGGTCACGCATGCGTCGCTCGGTCAGGATCTGCTCCATCGCTTCGCGGAGCTGTGCGCGGAATGCAGCACGGTGGAAAAGCAGCCCAAGCTCGAAGGCCGCCAGATGCTGATGTTTCTGGCGCCCCTTAAGGACAAGTAAACAAAAGCGCCTTGCGCGCAAATTCAGAGAGGAGCAAACCTAATGCCTAAGATCAAAACGCACAGCGGTGCAAAGAAAAGATTCTCCGTAACCAAGAACGGCAAGTTCAAGCGCGGCCATGTCGGCAAGCGTCACCTGCTCAACGGCCATGGTAAGACGACCAAGCTGAAGCGCCACCTCCGCAAGGAAGGCTTCGCGGATTCCACGAACGTAGCGCAGCTCAAGCGTCTGCTGCCGTACAAGTAAGTCACAACATCTTTCATATAGGAGGCAAATACAATGGCAAGAGTTAAGGGCGCAATGATGACGCGCAAAAGAAGAAAGAAGATCCTCAAGCGTGCAAAGGGCTACTGGGGCGCCAAGTCTACCCACTACCGTGTAGCCAACCAGGCGGTTATGAAGAGCCTGAAGTACGCGTATATTGGCCGTAAGCACAAGAAGCGCGACTTCCGCCGTCTGTGGATCACCCGCATCTCGGCTGCTGCTAAGTCCTGCGACATGAACTACAGCCGCTTCATGAACGGCCTGAAGAAGGCCGGCATCGACCTGAACCGCAAGATGCTCGCGGATCTGGCCGTTAACGACAAGGCTGCTTTCGCTGCTCTGGTAGAGAAGGCTAAGGCTGCGCTTTAATCCGTATTTTGAAAACCCTGCCGCTCTGCGGCGGGTTTTTTTTCATGCTGCGAAACTGTCCGCCGCTTTTTCTTGCCCTGTTTCCAAAATTGCGCTATAATAAGCTTGTCAAACGATTCCGGACAAAGAAAGGCGGTCAGTCTATGCAGCAACCCATTCGTATCGTTTCCCATTCCAATTCGCGCCTGTATGCCGACGCGATCCCCGGCCATTTCGCCACCAACCACTCGCATATCAACTATTACATCGACATGTCTGAGATCAAGCACAACATGTCCATGGCAATCGAGGCCGCACGCAGCATTGCTTCCCGCTATTCCGGCGTCAGTATCGACACGCTGCTCTGCCTGGAAGGCACTGAATACATCGGCGCCTATGTCGCCCGTGCGCTGTCCAGCTCGGGTATCGGCAGCATGAATACCAATAAAGTGATTTATCTGGTCGAGCCGGACGTCAATGTCAACGGCCAGTTCATGTTCGCGGACAACCTGCGTCCAATGATCGAGCACCGCGATACGCTGATTATGGTCAACACCGCGTCGACCGGGCAGACGCTGTCGCAGGCGCGCGAGTGCATTGAATATTATGGCGGCCGTGTGGCCGGCTATGCAGCGCTATTCTCCAATATCTCCGAACTCGATGGCAAACCGGTATTTACACTGTTTTCGGGTGAGGATTTCCCGCACTACCACAACTTTGTGCGCGGCAAGAACTGTCCCGCGTGTGCGGCAGGCGTACCGCTCGATGCGATCGTCACCCCGCGCGGCTATACCAAGCTGTAACACCAACGAAAAACCGGAAGGCTCAGCCTTCCGGTTTTTGTTTTGCACAAGTGTGGTGTCCACAGCATCCGCCGCGCGCGCAATGCGCGCGCTTTTCGCATATTGCAACGTCGCCGCCCTCGATGCGAAGCGTTTTGCCTTCCACCAGTGCGAGCGCCAGCTTGCGTCGCGCGGTGTTGTACATCGCCTGCACAGTCGTGCGTGCGACACCCATCTGCTGGGCGGCCTGCTCCTGCTGCAAACCTTCGAGGTCAATCAGGCGGATGGCCTCAAATTCATCCAGCCCGAGCATGATTGGCTCACCCGCACAGCCCATACCCTGCGGGCCAAACTCCTGACAAGCCGGAAGCCCGCACACGCGGCGGCATTTTTTCGGTCTGGGCATGGTTTAGCCGTGGCAATGGCCGCCGCAGTGGTGACCGCCGTGCGAAGAGCAGTCATGCCCTTCCCCATGGTGCTCATGGTGGCTGCACTTGACATCCGGGTTATATTGCAGCGACCCGGACAGGAACGCCTCGACCGCCGCGTCCGCATCACCCTGCACGCCGGCAAGCAGGCGGATATTCGCCTCGGCCAGTGCCGCCTGTGCGCCGCCGCCAATGCCGCCGCAGATCAGCGTATCTACGCCCTGCGCCGCCAGAAAGCCTGCCAGCGCGCCGTGACCGCTGCCGTTGGTATCGACGACCTGCGACGAGAGGATTTTTCCGTCCTGTGCCTCATATACTTTGAACTGGGCGGTGTGGCCGAAATGCTGGAATACCTGCCCGTTTTCATAAGTTACTGCAATTTTCATGGAAATGCGCCTCCGTTTTCATTTCCGGCATATGCCGGTTATGATTCTATCATAGCACATTTCCGGCATATGTCAAGAATAAAAAAGCAGCCCGCAGGCTGCTTTCCGTTTTTTCACTTGCGCAGAAACTCGGGCAGATGGCGTCTGGCCTCGAGCCGGTAGATACGCGCGCCCTCGGACGAGAATTTCTCCTCGTACTCGGTCATCACATTGCCCTCGAAGTCCGAATTGTGCAGGTTGAGCGAAATATTCTGGATCAGCCAGCCAAACTGGCAGATCTCAGCCAATGTCCACTCGAAAAACCGCTGATTATCGGTCTTGAAGCAAATGTCACCCTGCTGCTTCAAAATCTCGTCATACACCTCGAGGTAGGCGCGCCACGTCAGACGGCGCTTGCGCTGCCGATTGGGCGGCCACGGGTCGGAAAAGTTCAGATAGATGCGGTCGATCTCGCCGGGCGCAAATACGCCGCGCAATTCGGCCGCGTCGAACGATACAAACCGCAGGTTGGGCAGCGGATGCTGCTGGCAGCGCTCAGCCGCCATGATGAGTGCACCCTCCTCCCGCTCGACCGCGATGAAGTTGATGTCCGGGTGCTGCTCGGCCATGCCGATCGCAAAACGGCCCTTACCGCAGCCAATTTCCAGATGCAGCGGATGATCGTTTCCAAACAGCGCGCGCCACTTGCCGCGCTTTTCCTTCGGCTCAAAGGCCATCACGTCCGCGCAGGCGGCGAAACGAACGTCCAGATTTTTCTTTTTGCGCATTCTCATGCGTCAAATTCCCCTTTATCCTGTATATTTTTCAGCCTTTTCATTATATCCCGCCCGTACACGCTTGGCAAGAAAAATTGACAAATTTCCATAAATCACGCTATAATACCACTATACGCAAATGGGGGATGAATCTATGTTCAAACGATCAAGCGGCGTGCTGGCGCACGTCACCTCCCTGCCTTCGCCGCACGGCGTGGGCACCATGGGTAAAACCGCTTATGAATTTATCGACTTTCTAGCCGCGGCGCATCAGACCTATTGGCAGGTGCTCCCGCTTGGCCATACCGGCTTTGGCGATTCGCCTTACCAGTGCTTTTCCGCGGCAGCGGGCAACCCGTATCTGATTGACCTTGACCTGCTGGTCGAGGACGGGCTGCTGACCGAAGCCGAAGTCAAGGCAGGCGACTTTGAAGCCTCGCCCGACACCGCGGACTTTGAGCAGCTGGCCGACACCCGCTGGCCGCTGTTCCGCAAGGCCTATTCGCGCGTTGATGACGAACTGCGCGAGAAGATCGACGCGTTCACCAAGGAAAACGCCGACTGGCTGCCGGACTACGCGTTATTCATGGCGCTGAAAGAAGAAAAATACCACCACATGCCGGTCTATATGTGGCCGGAGAAAGCCGTGCGTGACCGCAAGCCCGAGGCGCTTGCCAAAGTGACCGAAGAACTGCGGGACGAAATCGACTTCCGTATTTTCCTACAGTACATCTTCTTTACGCAGTGGACCGCGCTGCGTCAGTACGCCAACGAGCACGGCATCCAGATCATCGGCGATATCCCGATCTATGTATCTGTCGATTCGGTCGACGTCTGGACGCACCCCAAGCTGTTTAAGCTCAAGGCGGATAAAAGCCCCAAGCTTGTCGCTGGCGTGCCGCCTGACTACTATTCTGAAACCGGCCAGCTTTGGGGCAACCCGGTGTATGACTGGGACGCGCACCGTGCTGAGGGCTTTGCATGGTGGATCTGGCGCATGAAGAGCAACATGGCGCTGTTCGACGTCATCCGTCTTGACCACTTCCGCGGCTTCGCTGCCTACTGGGAAGTCCGCGCGACCGAAGAGACTGCTGTCAACGGCCACTGGCGCAAGGGGCCGGGCATGGAGCTATTTGACGCCATGAAAAAGGCGCTCGGCGATCTGCCGCTGATTGCGGAAGATCTGGGCGTTATGACTGATGAGGTACGCAAACTGCTGGCCGACAGCGGCTATCCGGGCATGAAGGTGCTGATCTTCGGCTTCACGCCCGACTGCGACAACGAACATCTGCCGCACAACTTCGTGCCAAACAGCATCGTCTACACCTCGACGCATGACTCACAGACCGTATGCGAGCAGATTATGGATATCTGCTCGGAGCCGGAAAAACAGTTTGCCTACCGCTACCTGCGCACCTCACACAGTGAAGCGATGGGCTGGAGCGCAATCAAGAGCGTGTGGGCATCGTCCGCGCGCATTGCCATGACTACCCTGCAGGATCTGCTCTCGCTGGGCGCAGATGCGCGCATGAACACCCCTGCCACCATCGGCGGCAAGAACTGGCGCTGGCGCGTACGCAAGGAAGCGCTCAACCCGACGGTCTCGGCTATGCTCGGCGAGATCACGCAGACCTATATGCGCGGCTGAAAACGCGCAACGCAATATAAAGGACCACGATAACCATGAAAATAACCACTGCCATTTTTGATCTGGACGGCACGCTGCTCAATACGCTGGGCGACCTGTGCGACAGCGTAAACTATGCCATGCTGCGGCACGGCTTTGCCGCTGTGACCGAGGAGGAAACGCGCGTGCGTGTCGGCAACGGCGTGCGCAATCTGGTCACCCGCTGCATCCCAGAGGAAAAGCGTACCGAAGCAATGATTGATAATTGCCTTGACGATTTCCGCACGGCCTACGGCGAACGCATGATGAACCGTACCCAGCCGTATGACGGCATTATCCCGCTGCTGAAAAAGCTGAAGAAAGCAGGCGTGTCGGTCGGTGTGTTGTCCAACAAATACGACCTGGCCGCCAAGAGCCTGATCCGCCACTTTTTCGGTGATCTGGTGCAGGTGACCTACGGCGAACGTCCGGACACACCGCGCAAGCCTGACCCGACGAGCACGCTGCAGCTGCTGCGCGAGCTGGGCGGAGACGCAACGACCACGCTGTACATCGGCGACAGCGCAACCGACATGCAGACCGCCAAAAACGCCGGCCTGTGCGCCATCGGCGTAACATGGGGCTTCCGCGCGGCTGATGAGCTGACCGCCGCCGGTGCGGATGCGCTGGTGCACGAACCGGCAGAATTGCTGCCGCTGTTCGAGCGCGGCCCGTTGGCCGTTGACGCGATCTGCAAAGCGTTTACCGAACGCGGCTTTGGTTTTACTTACTTTCCGACCGCAGCCGATGCGCTGTCCTACCTGACCAATACCTGTGCGGGCAAATCCGTGTCTCTCGGCGGCTCGATGACGTTCAAGGAACTTGGCTTCCCGGAAGCCTTCGTGGGCAGCACCGCCGTGCACTGGCACTGGGTCAAGCAGGGCGAATTTTTCCAAACCCCGGATATCTATCTCAGCTCGGCTAATGCCCTGAGCGAGACTGGCGAGGTCGTCAATATCGACGGTGCGTGCAACCGCGTCTCCGGCACACTGTTCGGCCCCAAGCGGTGCATCTTCGTGTGCGGCATCAACAAGCTGTGCCCCGACCTGCAAAGCGCGATCGACCGCGCCCGGAATGTCGCAGCGCCTTTGAATGCCAAGCGTCTGGAGAAGAAAACGCCCTGTGCGGTCGATGGCAAATGCCACGACTGCAAGAGCCCCGACCGCATCTGCCGTGCCATGGTCATCCACATGGGCCCGCCGCAGCGTATGGAGCGCTGCGAGATCGTGCTGATTGGCGAAGCACTCGGCTATTGATCTTACTTAACATAAAACAGCGCGTTTGCCGCAAAAACGCGCTGTTTTTTCATTTGCAACCGTAGGTTGCGCTTTTTCAAGCCAAAAATGGTGGCATGCAAGCACCGTTTCCGGTAAAATGACCTCACAAACCAAGGAGGTAACGAAACATGACACTGGGAGAAAAAATCGTCGACCTGCGTAAAAAGCGCGGTCTGTCGCAGGAAGAGCTGGCGATCTCGCTGGGCGTGTCACGTCAGGCGGTCAGCAAATGGGAGGTTGGCGACGCGATGCCCGATACGGATAAGGTGATCGCGCTGGCAGAGTTCTTCGGCACAACCACGGATTTCCTGCTGCGGGATATCGAGCCGCATCAAAACGCAGCAGGCGGCACCGACGCACATATGTCGCCCGGGCAGGCGCGTGCAGGCGCTCCCCTGCTGCTCTGCATGACGCTGGGCGGCAGCGCGTGCGGACTGTTCCTGCTGTTTTATGGCCGCTTTTACGCAGCTACTGACATCCCCACCGTCATCGGCATCATCCTGCAGATCTGCGCAGTCGCCATGGCAATGGGTTTCGGCCTGTATCTGAAAACCAGCATTGACGCAGAACAGGGCTCTGGTTTTATCCGCGCATTTTGGCGCGTGGATATCTGGCTTGTTGCCCTGCTGCCGATGCGTATGATTTACTTTACCGGCATGCAGCTGCTGACCCTGCTTCCGGAGACAACCCTGTCCCACCTATGGATCAGCCTGCCGCAGCCGCTTTGGGCACTCGGGCGGGTACTCCTGTTCGCCGGGATTCCCATCGTGCTGTATGTCGCCGTCTGCCTGTTCGTCGTGTTGGTGCTATGCCGCCCCCATAAAAAGAAATAAAAAAACTTTACTTAATTTTCATTTTTTGCTTGACAGTCTGTCCACCCTTTGCTATAATAAATATCGCGCTAATGAGTTCGGCGCGATAGAAAATGCGGCTGTAGCTCATCTGGTAGAGCGCCACCTTGCCAAGGTGGAGGTAGCGAGTTCGAGCCTCGTCAGCCGCTCCAGAATGAAAAGACCTGTCTCTGACAGGTCTTTTCATTCTGTCTCGCGACCCGAGGCTCGAAAGGGCGTTAAGCAAAACAGCCCAGTGGGCTGTTTTGTAGCCCATGTGTTTAGGCCGACTGCCCCAGTCGGCCGGAGCCTCGCAAAACCCGGCCTCGATAAGCGGGTTTTGCGTCTCGCGCCCTGCACCCGCAGCTGGCAAAGCTCGAAAGCCCATAAAAAAAGCACCGCCCAAGGCACATCCCGATAAGAAAACATCGTGGGGCAAGAGAGAAACGGTATAGCTTCGGCTATGCCGTTTTTCTCATTCTTGCCTTGATGAAGTGACTTTGGATACTTCCAGGGCTCCAATACCCTTATAGT
>DXDE01000033.1 GCA_019115615.1 Candidatus Agathobaculum merdavium
TAGTCAGCATTCATTGCTGCAAAAATTAGGGATACAGACTGGGTAGTTATATTTACAGCAGCTTGAAAAAATCCGATATCCTCAACCACCTGCTTCTTGAATTCTGGTGTATAACGTTTGTTCGATACTCCTTTTGGCATAATAAAGCACCCCACTTGTTAGTCAGTATATCATACTGTCTAACAAATGGGGTGCAGTTCATATGGAAACGCACTTTTTATTTTTTGCAATGAACGCTTTCGGTCAATCCAAACGCTGAACCAGCTCCTGCGGGATGGTAGCCGTACCCTGGCCGTAGTACTTGAATACATCAACCATCTGCTGAATCTGTGCGTCGCTCATCTGCTTGGTTTCACCATTGACGCAGGCAGCGCGCGCGGCCAGATAACACTTTGCAGCCTCTTCCAGATAGACAGCAGCATACAGTGCCTGATTGAGGTCCTTGCCGACGGTCATAACGCCGTGCTGGGACAGGATAACCGCATGTCCGTCGCCGACATACTTGACGGTGTCGATACCCATGTCGATTGAACCAGCCGCAGAATACGGGGTGATCGGCACATTGCCGCCCGCGGCATTCGCCAGCGCGGTGATACATACGCGGAACTCGGTCAGGCCGGGGATCAGCGAAACCGCCGTCGCATAAGGCTGATGGGTATGGATGACTGCGTTGATGTCCGGACGCTCGCGGAAAATGTGCAGGATAGCGGGCGTGTCGGACGAAGGCTTGCGCGTGCCCTCGATAACATTGCCATCGATATCCATGACGATCATGTCGTCCTCGACCATCTTCTCGTACATCATACCGGACGGGGTGACAAGAATCTCGCCCGTCGGCATACGCACGCTCAGGTTGCCGCAGGTCAGAGAGACCAGTTCATAGCGGTCAAGCATAATACCCGCTTCAATGATTTCTTTTTTCATTTCGGAAAACATGGCGGTTACCTCCTAAATATTTCGATTACATCGCGCGGGGTGTGTACCACATGCGCTGGAGAGTAAGGCATAAGCTGCGAAAGCTCCTGATAGCCCCAGCACGCAGCCGCAGCGGCGGTACCGGTGTTGCGCGCGGTCTGCATATCAACATCCGTGTCCCCGACATACAGGATCTTGCCGCGCTGCACATCCAGCACCTCCAGCACGCGATCCATCGAGCGCGGGTCGGGCTTGGAGATGGTCTGCGGCGTCTGCCCGACGCACGCCTCCATCAGATCGCCGAAAAACTGCTCGATCAGCGAATGGGCCAGCGCGTCCGGCTTATTGGTCAGAACCGCGTTCTTGACTCCCATGTCCCGCAGCGCTTCGAGGGTTTCGCGTATGCCTTCATACGGTTCGGTCAGATGGGAAAAATCCTTCAGGTAACTGGCGCAGTCATAGTCGCGGATTGCGGGCTGCAGCCGTTCCACATCCTGCTCCGGGCAGCCGCCCAATCTAAGCAGACGATGATAAAAATGCGAGATCGGCAGCCTGCACAGATCGCGGCAGTCCTCCATCGCAATGCTGTGCAGTCCGAAATGCGCCAGCGACTGGTTGCAGTAATACAGAATGGTCGGCAGGGTGTTGAGAAGCGTGCCGTCCAGATCCCATACACAGGCGCGATATGGCACGTTATACCTCCAGGAAATCGACGAAGCGAACCTTCTCGAGGTCATCCTCCTGGATGCCGAGCTGCTTGCCGGTCAGATCCTCAACCGCGCTTACCAGATGCATTGCATCGATGCCGTACTTCTTCATCAGGTACATCTTGGACGCGCCGTGCGGATAACCCGGCAGGCCGATCTTGACCAAACGCTTGCCAAGGCCGTTTTCTGCGATTACGTCTGCAACCGCCGTGCCGAGGCCGCCAATATTCAAATGGTTCTCAATCGTGATAACGCCGTACTTGCTCTTGTTGATCGCCTCGACGATGGTCGGGTCGGTGAACGGCTTGAGGGTGGAAACGTGCATATGCTGCACGGAAACGCCCTTTTCCTTGAGCACTGCCGTAGCGCGCATCGCTTCCTCAGTGCAGATGGAGGAGGACAGCAGCACGATATCGTCGCCTTCGGACAGCACGCGGGCACGGTTGAACTGCATCGGCTCGTTAGCCGGGAACAGACGCGGTACTTCCTTGCGGAGCATGCGGATGTAAACCGGACCGTTGCACTCATATGCCAGATCGAGCACGCCTTCGATTTCGGTCGCGTCACCGATATCGAAAATGGTCATGTTCGGCACAGTGCGCAGCACGCCGACATCATTGATGGACTGGTGGGTAACGCCGCCGGGGGTGGTGATGCCGGGAACGAAGCCGACGAATACGACCGGCAGGTTCGGATAAGCCACGCTCATCTCGAGCTGGTCCAAAATACGGCGGTATAGGAATACGGCAAAGGTGTGCAGGAAGGGACGGTAGCCCTCGCGCGCCATGCCGGCCGCCCAAGAGCACATATTCTGCTCGGCGATGCCCATGGTCAAATAACGGTCCGGATAAACCTGACGGAACTTCTTGACCTCGCAGGACGAACCGAGGTCAGCGGACATAACCACGACCTCCGGATGCTCCGCAGCAAAGCGGATCATATTTTTTTCGTGGGTATTGACTTCAATTTTCATGGTTGAACCCCTCTCTTACATCGCGTCGTAGATCTTCTGGAATTCATCGCGCTCGTCCTTGCCGATGCGGATAAAGTGCATCGAACGGGGCTTCTCGAGCGGCTTGATGCCGGTTGCGCCGCTGGTGCGTGCAATAACAACGAGCGGACGGCCCTCATGCGGGGTTTCAAATGCCTTGCAGAACGCTTCGATATCGTGACCGTTGCATTCTACGCAGGTCGCACCAAAGGACTCGAAACGGGCAACGATCGGCTCCTCGGTCATCTGGTCCGCGATCTTGCCTTCAACCTGCTGGTCGTTGGCGTCAACAACAACGATAAAGTTATCCAGTTTATAGTGGCCGGCCGCCTGGATGCACTCCCAAGTCTGGCCTTCCTGCAGCTCGCCGTCGCCCAGCAGCACATAGCATTTGCCGGTGTCGCCGCGGCGCTTGCGGGCATGCGCGGTGCCGCCTGCAATCGAAATCGTCTGGCCGAGCGAGCCTGCGGTGTTTTCAAAACCGGGCGAGTGCTCCGCACCGATCATTTCCATATTCCAGCCGTCGACATTAAACTTCTCCATGCAGTTCGGGCTGATACGACCGGTCGCCGCCAGCGCACTGTAAATAACCGATGCGTAATGGCAGCAGGAAACAAAGAAGCGATCCTTGTCCGGCGCAGGGGCGCCGTTATACGCAGAACCGCGCTGATAGTCCATGTTATCCGGGCCGGGAACGCCGGGGAACGGGATCGGCTCCCAGTTACCGACGGACGGGCCAAGGTTCATTACCTTAGTATAAAGGGAAGCAATGATTTCTGCCGAGGAGCATGCCTGCGCCAGATAGCAGCCGCCGGTCTGCAGGGCTACGCCCAAGATCTGCTTGCGGATCTGGTTGGCTACTTTCTGGATTTCTTCGGTGGAATAGTTTTTTTCCGCCATAATATTGACTCCTTTCTGATAAGCGCGTGAAAACAAATGTCGGATTATGCAACCCGTTGCTGCTGGTTGCAGCGATACACCGTTTACTGTGTTTCTATTATTTCATAAAGGCGAACAAATGTCAACTGCATTAAAATAGATATATTGGCCAAAAAGAGCCATCCCTATTTGTTGAAATGATCAAATTAAACAATATTTTTCTGGTTTTTACTTGACAACATAGTTAATCACACTATAATGAAACGTAACCGGATATGATAATTTGTCAAATAGATAAGAACATTATTTCGGTATATGAACATATTTTCAATCGAGAGGGGCTGCGATGATGAAAGCTGTTGTCAAAACCGAAGCGGGCTACGACCATATGCAATATATGGATATCCCGGAACCGGAGGCGACGGGAGATCTGGTCAAAATCAAGCTGGCGTATTCCGGCATCTGCGGAACCGATTTACATGCCTTTAAAGGCACTTATGCAAGCACCAAACCGCCGGTGGTACTAGGGCATGAATTTTCCGGTGTTGTCACCGCAGTCGGCCCCGATGTCAAAAACATCAAGGTCGGCGACCGCGTGACGAGCGAAACCACTTATAAAACCTGCGGCACCTGCCCGATGTGCGCAAGCAAGGATTACAACCTTTGCGGCAACCGTCAGGGCATCGGCACACAGATCAACGGTTCCATGGCGGAATATCTGGTCAGCCGCGAGGAAAGCGTCCATGTGCTGCCGGATAACGTCAGCCTGCTTTCCGCTTCGCTGACCGAGCCGCTCGCCTGCGGCGTACATGCAACGATCGAAAAGGGCAACGTACAGCCCGGCGATGTCTGCGTCGTATTTGGCGCGGGCGCGATTGGCCAAATGGTCATGCAGGTCGCCAAGAGCCAGGGCGCAACCGTTATCGTCGCCGGTCTGACGCATGACGCCGAGCGCTTCGAAATCGCCAAGAGCGCAGGCGCGGACCGCTGCGTCGACCAGATGACCGAGGATCTGAAGGCAATCGTCATGGAAATGACGAACGGCGTCGGCGCAGATAAGTGCTTTGAATGTTCGGGCGCAGTCCCCGCAGCCAATAAGGCGCTTGAGATCGTCCGCCGCAAGGGCACGGTCGTACAGATGGGCGTATTCCCGAAATCGCATGAAAGCATCTGGACCGACCTGATCCTGCACAAGGAAATCGTCTACGTCGGTTCGCGCAGCCAGAAGCCCTCTTCCTGGGTCAAGTCGCTTGAGTTGCTCGCAGCCGGTACGGTCGTACCGGAAAAGATCGTCACCTCGATCGATCCGCTGGAAAACTGGCGCGACGGCTTCGACAAGATGATCCGCGGCGAAGGCGCCAAGGGCGTTATCGTACTGGACGGCTCGCTGAAATAAGCATAAAAAAAGCAGGGATGCCTGCATCCCTGCCTTCGCAACTTTTCACCCCTCATGTTTCGAACGACTTGCCCTCCAGCTCCAGTATGCGGAGGGCAAGTGGTTCGTCCACGATCAGGGTATTGAGATATTTTCCATGCAGCGCTGCCAGCGTACATTCCGCCTTGGCCGCACCGGCATTGATGCCGATCGACCATGTCGGATAATGCATCGCTTCCAGCGGGGCGGAAATCACAAAGCGGCCATCCAGCTGCACTTCCTTGCCGTTGATATCAAACATACGGCCAAGCAGGCTGGATACCGCGCCACGGCGCATCAGCTCCCCGCGATCCTCCGGGCTATAACAGCCGGACTGATACAGCGAAGCATTCGGATCATCCAGCGAGCCGATGCCGGTGATCACAATATCAACCGAGAGCGCCTTTTTCAGTGTCGTTTCGATCTGCGGCTCCGCCACCAGATAGGAATAAACCAGTTCGCTGTCCACATAAACCGGCGCATAGATGTTGGAATACGTGCCGCCTACCTTTTTCGACAGGCGCAGCGCCAACTCCAGCCCGTCCACACGGGGATTGCCGGTACCCAGACAGCCGACCATCTGCACGACATTAACATTATAATATTCGCTCGGCTCGACCGCATTGCACAGCGCTTCCAGCGCGCGGCCCCATGAAATGCCGATCGACATATTGTTCTCCAAAACCGTGTTGAGAAAATGTGCAGCGCACTTTGCGCAACGAGCAAGCGCCTTGTCGAACTCATAGTTGCCGGAAACCACAATCGCATCACGCAGACCGAACTCCGTGCGCAGCGCGTAGGACAACTTGGGATGCTTGACGATCGGGCTGTGGATAATCACCTCGACAACGCCGGTTTCCTTGGCTTCATCCAGCAGGCGCGAAACCGTCGGGCGGGAAATTCCCATGATCTGACTGATCTCCTGCTGGCTCAGTTCCTGCTGATAATAAAGTTCGGAAATATGCACCAGTAAATCAACACGATTGCTCACAAAAAGGCTCCTCTCACCAACAACGACGTGAAACTTTGTTCACCACTTGAACATAGTATAACCGATTTTGACGTAAATGTCAAATTATTCTTCGTTGACAGCATAGACAGAGTCAAATACAATAATCAAGCAAAACAGATATAATTCGACAGTAATCGGAGGGAAAAGCACCATGTTTAGCCAAGAATTTACAATCAAGAACCAGACTGGCCTGCACGCCCGTCCCGCGGCACAGCTCACCGCGCTCTGCAAGGGATTTCCGGAAGAAATCCGCCTTATTACCGAAAAAGGTTCGGTCAATCCCAAGAATATTATCGGTATTTTGAGCGCCGGGCTGAAAAAAGGCACGCCCATCACCATTGAAGTAGAAGGTGAAAACGAACAGGAAGTCGGCAATAAGATCGTCGCTTTTCTCGACGGACTGAACGAATGATCAAAGGAGGCAAGCACTATGGAACAGGCAACCTTTCGTGAACTGATCCTGCGCAATGTGGAAGCCAAGGACGCTGAGGACGCGATCCGTCAGGTCGGTCAGCGCTTCTTTGACGCAGGCTTTGTCAAGGATACCTATATCGACGCGGTGCTCGCGCGCGAGGTCACCTATCCCACCGGCCTGCAGCTGGCGGAAATCGGCGTGGCCATGCCGCATACCGACCCGCAGCACGTGTATCGCCCCGGCGTCTGCATCGCGCAGCTGGCGCATCCGGTCACTTTTGCCCATATGGGCGATCCTGATACGCTCGTTGAGGCGGAAATGCTGTTTATGATGGCGATTCAGGACCCTGACGAGCAGGTTGAGCTGCTGCAGAAAGTGCTCAGCGTCTTCCAGCAGCCGGAAGTAGTCGCGGAATTCCGCGCGGCAAAAACAGACGACGAGTTGTTTGCCGCCGCGCAGAAATATATCGGTTAACAACCATCCATCTCATTTTCCATTTACAACAGGAGGAATGTAATCATGAAAAGCTGTACGATTCTCTGTGTGTGCGGTTCCGGCACGGTTAGCTCGGCAATGGTAGCCGGCAAGCTCAAGGAAAAGCTGGCTGAAAAAGGCTGGGACGCTTCCATGACCGAAGCCAGCCCGAACAGCATTGCTTCCGAAATCTCGGGCAAGCAGTTTGACCTGATCGCCTGCGTCAGCCCGGTCCGTCAGGACTTCGGCATCCCGAAGGTAAAGGCTGTCGGTATGCTGACCGGCATGGCAGAAGACAAGGTTGTCGAAGACTGCTTGGCTATTCTGGAAGCCAAGGGCTGATTTCCGGCCTGCATCCAGCAAACCGATGCAGACCTTATGCCGCCGCAATTCCGATTGTCCCGTTCAGACAAAAAAGGGGGAAAAAGTAAATGACAGAATTTCTGCAGACGTTGAGCGATGTATTCTCAACCTTTGGCGCAACGGTGTTCGTGCCCATCATCCTGTTCATCATCGGTATGTGCATGGGCGCGCCTGCAAAAAAAGCCTTCCAGTCCGCACTGCTGTGCGCAGTCGGTCTGACCGGCTTCAACTTTGTAGTTAACAGCTATTCGGCGATTATCGCGCCGGTTGTCAATCAGATGGTCACCAACGCCGGCGTTAACCTACCTGGCCTGGATACCGGCTGGCAATCGGTTTCGGTCATCGCGTATTCCACCAAGGTCGGCGTTCTGTTTATCGGCGTAGCCATCGTGCTGCAGATCGTCCTTTTCCTGGCGAAGTGGACGGACGTTTTCATGGCATCCGACCTTTGGAACAACTATTCCTTCATGGTTTGGGGCTCCCTGATTTACGCCCTGACCGAGAACATGCTGCTCGCTATGGCCTGCATGGTCATGCAGCTGCTCTACATCCTGCTGTTCTCTGAAGCCTGCGCCAAGCGCTGGTCCACCTATTATGAATATGACAACTGCTGTATGACGGCGCCGCACCATCTGGAAAGCCTGCCATTTGCGGTTATCATGAACTGGCTGCTGGGTAAGATCGGCTTTAACAAGATCAAGCTCAACGCGGAGACCCTGCAGAAGAAGCTCGGCCTGCTGGGCGAGCCGATGTTCATCGGCCTGATCGTCGGCGCGATCATCGGCGTGATCGGCAACTACAACATGCTGTTCGGCGAAGGCGCGCTGGCAGCTTGGGGCACCGTCAGCTCGGCTGCGGTCTCGACCGCGGCAATCATGGCGGTATTCCCCAAGGTTGCGGGCATCTTTGCTAACGCATTCACCACGATGTCTGACGCTTACAAGGCCAAGGCTGTCGAAGCCGGCAAGGGCCGCGAGTGGTACCTGTCCGTTAACGACGCCTGCGGTTACGGCGAACCGAACACGCTGGTTACCGGTATTATCCTGATCCCGGTTATCCTGCTGCTCTCGTTCGTGCTGCCGGGCAACACCATCCTGCCGATGGCCGACCTGTGTGCGCTGCC
>DXDE01000003.1 GCA_019115615.1 Candidatus Agathobaculum merdavium
CGTCCATACCGACCGATCCCTGCAAAAGGTGATGCTTCTTTACGGCGTTGTTTCCCGTTGTGCAGCGGATTTCTGGAAGATTACGCTCAAATACACGTTTGCCTGCGTCGAGCGCCGCAGCAATTTCCGCCAGACGGTTTTTGCGGAAGCGGTCGTGACCCGAAACTTCGATGAAGAAGTGGAACAGCAATCTTCCTCCCCCTGCCGCATCATGGATGTCAGCCTGTCCGGTCTGTGCTTCCGCAACCGGGAGACCTACTTGCCAGGTGAAACGATCGAGGTTTCCTCGATACAGCTGCGGCAGGACGGCCCAATCTATACGTTTATCTGCACAGTAGAACGCTCTTGGCCACTGGAAAACGGCCGGGCAGGCGAAATGTGCTATGGCTGCAAATACAAAGACATTCCCGAGCATGAGGAAGACCAGTTGTTCCACGACTTGTTCTCGTTACAGATCAAGGCGCTCAACCGGCTGCGATGACATCAAAACAACCGTCCCTCACGGGACGGTTGTTTTGATTCGATCGACGGAGATAACACGTTCCTTTACCCTGCCATAATTATCTGTGTATTCCATAACCAGTTCTAATTCTGCCTGTGGAACGTTTACCATCCAGTCAACCGTGCATTGCGTGTTATAATGACCTGTTTTCGCATCATATTCCGGCGTCGTCCACGCAGCGCTTTTGAGTTCCGTGTCACCCTGCCGTAAGATCAGCCGCGCACTGACAGGATAGCACCGCACCAGACTATCCTCAGACAGGAAAAGCTGATAAAAATACGCACCGATCGTGCCGGAAATAGATGTACTTCCGTTTTCTTCCCGTATCGTACAGCCATCCAGCACGATTTTGTCACCTTCTCTTGCCCAGAGATAATCCCATCGAATTTTAAACTCCTCTTCCACCCCGCTGACGGTTTCGAGCAGCAGATTGCGTACTGCACCAGTCTCTTTATCCGTAAGCGTCAAATATACGGTAAAGGCATCCCGCATTGGAATCTCCGTACTGCCTACATACGAATTATCCTGCTGCAAAATTGCCGCACATGTCCAGCTCTCCCCTGCACTTTGGATCGTAAACTTGGGGATCTCCGTATCCGGGTTTAACTCCTTTGGCCGTGCAGACAGAGACAACGCAAGCATGGTCGTCAAGGTCTTATTCTCGTTATATTTCAGGTCATACGCAACATCATAGCCCGACAAGGCATCCTCTTCTACGCTTTCCTGCTGTACCGTGTCCGACGTGTCCTGCGCCTGTGCGTGCATTTGTAACGCCGCCAGTTGTTCTTCCAATTCATGCACCCGCGCCATGGCATAGATGTTGCCCAACACGCTCGCCCACATCAGCAAAGCCAACATAATGATGAACCACTTTGTTTTTCGCGTCAGAATGGGCGTATACGAGATTTTCAGCCCCTCTGCGGATAATTTTACATCCTCGGGCGGCCTGCTGCCTGGCAGCGGCTCATCCGGCCGCAGCAGCGTATCAACCGGAACACTGAACAGACGGCCAAGTTCCAATAAATTGTCCATTGTCGGCACCGCCTGATCGGCCTCCCACTTGCTCACCGCCTGCCGGGAAAGCCCCAGTTTTTCACCCAGCGCTTCCTGGCTCAACCCTTGCGCGCGACGCAGCGCCGCGATCTTCTCCCCTGTCGTCATATCCAGCACCTGCCTTTCTGTGCTTTCACCATACACAATACCACTGCAAAACGCCACCAACCCTGCGTTTCTTTTTGTCAACCAACAGTTGCATCACACTGTTTTCATAAGCAAAGCCCCGAAAGAACGCTCTCTTTCGGGGCTTACTGCTAAGTACGGCTTATTCGATGCCTTCGTCTTCGCCCTCCGGGCGGTTGTTGTAGGCATATTCTTTGCACTTGGCCTTGGCTTCCTCCTCGGTCGCATAGGGACAGGCGCGCACGCGGCCCTCTGTCTCGGAAAACGCCACGCAAATCTTATCGTCTCCCGTGGCAAACCGGCGCCGGAACAAGCACCAGAGCTTTTTCATTGCAAACATCCTTTCCTGTCGATTGATAATATTCTAACAATAATAGTATAACGAACCTGATCAAACTTGTCAATCAGGTTCGTTACTTTTTTGTCAAATTGCGGTGCGCATCTTATTCCCCGAAGAATTCCTCGTGGATCGCCTTGACAGCCTTTTCGCTGTCCTCCTCGTTGATCAGTACCGAAATCTTGATCTCCGAGGTCGAGATCATGCGGATATTGATGCCAGCCATCGCGAGCGCCTCAAACATCTTGGACGCCACACCCGCCGAAGACGCCATGCCCGCGCCCACGATCGACACCTTAGCGACCTTCTTGTTGATGGAAACATCCTCATAGCCGATCATCTCGGCATTGTCTGCCAGAATCTGGCCAACGCGGTCAGCATCGTCCTCCCGGATGGTAAACGAAATCGACTTCTTGTTATCGCGGCCGACCGACTGCAAGATAATGTCGATATTGACATTGTGCTTAGCCATGAGCGAGAATACCTTGAACGCCGTGCCCGGGGTATCTGCTACGTTGATGATGGCTACACGCGCGCAGTTATTGTCACGGGC
>DXDE01000034.1 GCA_019115615.1 Candidatus Agathobaculum merdavium
GGATTGTGGGGATAAAGATATGAACGGTGCATGGCAGCGTTCCTGCTGCCATGTTTAATATACCATATATTTCCAAATTCGTCAACGGTTTTTTTTCAGGAGTTTTCATGGAACGAATGCTGATACAAAACGTGTCCGTCCGGACGATGGACGAAGCGGACACGCGCTTTTCCGGCTGGGTGCTCATCGAGGACGGCAAGATCGCCGCGCTCGGCGACGGCGCGCCTCCGGCCTGTGACCGTAGCTTTGACGGCGCGGGCGGGGTGCTCACGCCCGGCCTGATCGACGTGCACTCGCACCTCGGCCTGTATGAGGACGGGCTGGGCTTTGAGGGCGCGGACGGAAACGAGGACACCGATCCGGTCACACCGCACCTACGTGCGATCGACGGCATCAACCCGATGGACCGCGGTTTCCGCGAGGCGCTCGAGGCAGGGGTGACGGCGGTCGCAGTCAGCCCGGGCAGCGCCAATCCGATCGGCGGACAGATCGCGCTCATCAAGACCGCAGGCCGCCGCGTGGACGACATGGTGGTCAAAGCGCCGCTTGCGATCAAGTTTGCACTCGGCGAGAACCCCAAGTCGGTCTACCACGATAAAGACGAAGCACCGGTCACCCGTATGGCGACCGCGGCGCTCATCCGTGAGCAGCTTTACAAGGCAAAGGAATATCTGGCGCGCCGTGAACGTGCCGACAGCGATCCGGATGATGATGGCCCGGACTATGACGCGAAGCTTGAAGCGCTGCTGCCGCTGCTCTGGGGCAAGATCGAGGCGCACTTCCATGCGCATCGCGCGGACGATATTTTCACCGCGCTGCGCATCGCGAAAGAGTTCGGCATCAAGCCGGTCATCGTCCACGGCACGGAGGCGCATCTGGTTGCCGACCTGCTGGCAGAGGAGGGGGTTCCGGTCGTGAGCGGGCCGTATATGACCGACCGCTCCAAGCCGGAGATCCGCAACCTGACCGACGAAGCACCGGGCATCCTTGCCAGCGCGGGCATCCCGACCGCGATCACGGTCGACCATCCGGAGATCCCGCTGCGGCTGCTGCCGATGGCGCTCATGCTTGCCGTACGCGCGGGCATGGATAAGGACGACGCGCTGCGCGCGGTCACGTCAGTACCCGCACGGATTGTAGGTGCACAAAAGCGTATTGGTATGCTGCGCGAGGGGATGGACGCCGACTGCGTGCTGTGGAGCGGCGACCCGCTGGATTTTGCATCACAGGTGCAGGCCGTTTGGGTAAACGGCGCACTGGAATACAGGAGGACAACATGAGAACGATCGACGTTTCAGAAGTGACAAAGCTGGTGCGCCAGCTGTGTATTGATGCGAACTATTACCTGCCCGCCGACCTGAGGCAGGCATTTGTCGACGGCCAGCAGGCAGAGGAATCGCCGCTGGGCAAGGAGATTTTCGGCGAAATGATCGCCAACTGTGATCTGGCACGCGAAAACGATGTGCCGGTTTGTCAGGACACCGGCATGGCGATCGTGTTCGCCGAGGTCGGGCAGGATGTGCACCTGACCGGCGGTGCGTTCGAGGACGCGGTGACCGAAGGCGTGCGCCGCGGCTATATCGACGGCTACCTGCGCCTGTCGGTCGTGGGCGACCCGCTGCGCCGCGAAAATACCAACGACAATACGCCGTGCGTACTCTATACCTCGATCGTGCCGGGCGATAAGGTGCGCATCACGGTCGCGCCCAAGGGCTTCGGCTCGGAGAACATGAGCGCGATGAAGATGTTCACGCCCGCCGCGACCAAGGAGCAGATCGTCGACTTTATCGCGGACGCGTGCATCAAGGCGGGTTCCAACCCCTGCCCGCCGATCGTGATCGGCGTCGGTCTGGGCGGTACGAGCGACAAGGCAGCCTTCCTTGCCAAGCGTGCGCTGCTGCGCCCGGTAGGGGAGCATAACGCTGACCCACTGTACGCCGGGATGGAGCAGGCGATCCTTGACAAGGTCAACGCCTCGGGTGTCGGCCCGCAGGGGCTGGGCGGCACGGTGACTGCATTGTCCTGCGCGATCGAGCCGTTTGGCACGCATATCGCGGGCTTGCCGTGCGTGGTCAATGTCTCCTGCCATGTCACGCGGCATGCCGAGGGCGAGATCTGACGCAGTGTTGGCAAGATGCTGAACAATTTGTGAATTTGTGCAAAATAGATTGGACATTTTCACCGAATGCGTGGTATACTGAAGATAGAAAAATCCCACCATGCCGCTGCTGTATAGACAGCCTGCGGCATCCAAGTATCTTGGGCCCCGTGCCCGTTAGGAGATGATGTTATGAAGTTTACCATCGTCGAGAGAAAAATGAAGATTGACGACGATCTGCGGCAATACGCGCTGCGCAAGGTCGAAAAGCTCGATCGGTATTTTCATCAGGATTCCGATACGACGCTGACCTTCAGCGAGCTGCGCGGCAAGCAAACCGTGGAAATTACGGTGCGCCAGACCGGTCTGGTCGTGCGCGCGGAGGAAACCACGACCGACATGTTCGCCTCCGTGGACGGCGCGATCAGCAGCATCGAGCGCCAGATTCGCAAGCACAAGACCCGTCTGGAGAAGCGCCTGCGTGAGGGTGCGTTCGATAAGATCGCCGAGCAGCAGGCTGCGCTGGCCGAGGAAGACTTCGATATCGTCCGCCGCAAGAAGTTTGAGGTCAAGCCGATGAGCGTGGACGAGGCGATCCTGCAGATGAACCTGCTCGACCACCAGTTCTATTTCTTCCGCAACGCGGACGACGACAACATCCATGCGGTGGTGTATAAGCGCGCGGCGGGCGGCTATGGCCTGATCGAGGGCGAGGAATGAATGATAGCCGGGGCGGTTTCCGGACAGGCCCCGCAAGGATAACAAAATAGAAGGCCGGCGGCTTGAGCCGCCGGCCTTTTCTGAGGAACGAATACGATGAACCTTTGTGATATCGACGTGATCCGTGCGGTGCTGGCCAAGCACGGGTTCCACTTTTCCAAATCGCTTGGCCAGAATTTTTTGACTGACATTTCCGTGCCGCAGCGCATTGCCGCGATGAGCGGCGCGGCGGAGGCCGGGCATGTGGTCGAGGTCGGCCCGGGCATGGGCTGCCTGACAGCCGAGCTGTGCCGCGTGGCGGGGCAGGTGGTCGCGGTCGAGCTTGACCGCGCGCTGCTGCCCGTTCTGGATGAGACGCTTGCGGAATTCGACAACTACGAGGTCGTGCAGGGCGACGTGCTCGCGCTCGACCTTGCCGCGCTGTGCAAGGAGAAGTTCGGGGACGGCCGCGCAGTCGCGTGCGCCAACCTACCGTACTACATCACCACGCCCGCGATCACCGCGCTGCTCGACAGCCGTGCGTTTGACCAGATCACGGTCATGGTGCAGAAGGAGGTTGCCGAGCGCATCTGCGCCGCGCCCGGCACGTCGGCCTATTCGGCGTTCTCGATTTATGTACAGTACCGCGCGGCAGCCGAGATCCTGTTCGACGTACCGGCCGACTGCTTTGTGCCGCGCCCCAAGGTGGACTCGGCCGTGCTGCGGCTGACGCCGCTCCAGCAGCCCGCGGTCGAAACGGCGGATGAAAAGCTGTTCTTTGCGCTTGTGCGCGCGGCGTTCAACATGCGCCGCAAGACGCTGGTCAACGCGCTCGGCCCGGTGCTGGGCGAAAAGCTCGGCAAGGACGGCATTGCGGCGCTGATCGAGTCGGTCGGGCTGGATGTGCGCGTGCGCGGCGAGCGGCTCAGTCTTGCCGATTATGCCAAGCTGACCGACGCCGCCGCGGCTAAGCTGGCGCAGGTGTAAGCCTTATACGCCGAGCACAAGCAGCACACCGATCAAAATCAGCTGTTCCCAGTCGGTTTCGCCGTCGTCGGACAGCAAAAACCACACGATGACCAGCGCAATGATGGTATCCGCGTCCAGCCGGATGTGCTGCAGCCGGTCGGAAAGGCCGCGCGTCAGCTCGTGCAGCGCGCTGGCGGTTTGCCCACCCGGAGGCGGACGCCGCACCGGCTCGGCCTGCGGCGGTGCCTCTGCGGTGGCTTCGGTTAAGTAACGGTTATACAAGACAGGGGAACCTCCTTTCCGGTCAGAGCGCGCGCATGCCGTCGTCAGGCGGTGCTGCACCGTCTGTACGGCTCAGTCCGCCGCCCAGCTGGCCGAGTGCCGCGCGCGCCATGCGCGCCATGCTGACCAGCCGCATGGCATGGTCGAATTGCCCGGCTACCTCATCAGTTACGAATGGCTTAAGCGCGCCCAGCAGGGCGCGCTTTTCCTGTTTGACAGCGCCCTGTCCGCTCTGCACGATCGCGCCGAAGACAGGCAGTGCGCGTTCCATCCATTCCGCGGTTGGGTCGTATTCGGCACCGGATGGCGGCGCGGTGGTATCCGCACCGCCGCCCAGCATGCCCGAGACCGCCTGCATTGCATTTTGCAGTGCTTCTGGGTTGTTCAGCAGCGAGGACAGCATATCGTTATCCATCAGCGGAGCCTCCTTATTTGCCGAAGATCTTTTTCAGCTGCGCGGCAAGGCTTGCGCCTTCCTCGGTCTGCATCAGCTGCTTGGCAAGGCGGGCAGCCTCGCCCATATCGCCGCGCTGGGCTGCCTGTGCGGCCCGTTCGAGGGTATCTGCGTGCTTGTCGGAGATGACGCGCGCAGCATTTTGGCCGTCCGGCGTGCGCAGCGCCGCCTGCAGCTGGGCGAGCGCGTCGGCGTTGCCGGTCTGTGCGGCGATGCGGCGCAGAATGTCGTTTTGATTGGGCATGGTGATTCTCCCTTTCCATACATCGTTTGCTGCCAGTATATGCGCGGCGATGGAAAAATGTGAGGGAGAAGGGTTTACAAGCGCGCTCCCTCGTTGTAAAATACTGCTGTGTCACCGAAAGGGGAGGAAAGCGTGAAAATTCTGATCTTTTCCGATTCGCATGGCTATAACGTCAGTATGGCCTGCGCGATCGAGCGCGAAGCGCCGGATATGGTGCTGCATCTGGGCGACCATACGGACGATGCGCGCGAAATGCAAAGCGTGTTCCCGAACCTGACGGTATGCTCGGTGCGCGGCAATAACGATTATTTCGACCGCGACGCACCGGAACACGCGGTTGTTACGGCCGGCGGCGTGCGTATCTTCCTGACGCACGGCCACCGTGAACAGGTCTACTCCCGCGAGGGCGACATGGTCGCCCGTCTCGCGCGTGAGGAAGGCTGCAGCCTCGCCTTTTTCGGCCATACGCACCGGATGACTGCTGCAAGGGTGCACGGCATTATGACATGCAATCCGGGCAGCATCAGCCTGCCGCGCGGCGGCCCGGCGAGTTATGCACGGCTGACCGTCGGGGATGGGGACGAGGATGTGCTTGAGCTGCTCGACGAGGACGGCAGCCTGCTGCGCTGCGAGAAAATCAGAGGGTAAGGGGAAAAAGAAATGCTTTTAGCGATTGACGTGGGCAACACCAACATGGTGTTTGGCTTATATGAGGGAGAAAAACTGCGCGGTTCGTTCCGCATCTCGACCAACGCCGAGCGCACCTCGGACGAGCTGGGTATGATGATCTCGCAGTACTATCACTTCCATGGCATTGACCGCAGCCGTACCCGCGCGGTGATTATTGCGTCGGTTGTGCCGCCGGTCATGTATACGCTGATCAATGCGATCCGCAAGTACCTGCGCGTACAGCCGGTGATCGCGGGGCGCGATGTGGATATCGGTATTGAAAACTGCTATGCCAACCCGCGCGAGGTCGGCGCGGACCGTCTGGTCAACGCGGTGTCCGCCGTGCGCAAGTACGGCAAGCCGCTCGTGATCGTCGATATCGGCACGGCGACGACCTTTGATGCGATCGATGCGGACGGTGCGTATCAGGGCGGCGCGATCTTCCCGGGCATCAAGGTCGCGATGGAAGCGCTGTTCCTCAAGGCATCCAAGCTGCCGCGCGTCGATATTGAGCGGCCGGAGCACGCGATCGGTAAAACGACGGTACAGTCTATGCAGTCGGGCGCGGTGCGCGGCTATGTCGGTGCGCTGTCCGGCATTATTTCGGATATCCGTGAGGAACTGGGCGGCAACGCGCGCGTTGTTGCTACGGGCGGCATGGGGCGCATGATGGCGGAATATTGCAGCCTGATTGACGAAGTCGACCCCAACCTGACGCTTGAGGGTCTGCGCCTGCTTTACGAGAACAACCGCGAGGCCTTTGTCGGCCGTGCGCTGGACGGGGAGGCCTGTCTGGTCGACGTGACCGAGGAGAGCGGCTGGGATACCAAGTAAATTCTCTGCATACGAGAAAAACCCGCCGCAGGCGTTGGCCTGCGGCGGGTTTTGTGCGTTATGTAGTTATTTTGCGATCGGAAACGACGGACAGACCGCGCCGAGCGGGCAGCCCTCGCATTGCGGCTTGCGCGCGGTGCAGTGCTCGCGGCCGAACAGCACAAGCCGGTGGCAGAAGTCTGAGGACTCGGCCGGGTCGATCAGCTTACGCAGCGCGTTTTCCACCTTGACCGGGTCTTTCTCGTTTTTGACAAAGCCCAGCCGGTTGGACAGGCGGATGCAGTGCGTGTCGGTGACGATGGCGGGCTTGCCAAAGATATCGCCCAGAATGAGGTTTGCGGTCTTGCGGCCGACACCGGGCAGCTTGAGCAATTCCTCCATGGTGTCCGGCACTTTGCCGTCGTACTGCTCGAGCAGCATGATCGCGCAGGCCTTGAGGTCGCGCGCCTTGGTGCGGAACAGGCCGCAGGTCTTGATCGCCTCGGCGATTTCCTCCTCGGGGGCGGCGGCAAAACTTTCAAGGGTGGGGAACTGTTTGAACAGGGTTTCGGTGACGATGTTGACGCGCGCGTCCGTGCACTGCGCGGATAGACGCGTGGCAAACAGCAGCTCATAATCATGTGTATAGTGCAGCGCGCAGACCGCTTCGGGATAGACCTCGCGCAAAAGCTCGGTGACCGCGCGGGCGCGTTCTTTTTTCGTCATGGTACATCCCCTCCTGACAGCGTAGATATTATCATGATACCATATTTGACACGAAAAGCAAGCAAAAGAGTATATTTTCGCATTTTTAACATAAAGAGCAGAAGGGCGGGGGCAAAATCTATCTGTTTGTCAATAGCATAGAGTGTTGAAATGTGCTTTAATATAATAGAAGAATAAAGGCAGCGCTATGCCCTTTTGACAGCGGTTATCGGCGCGGCGGCAAACAGCGCTGCAAGCACACATTTGATGGAGGTTGAACTATGGTACGCGAAGCAATGGATTTCGTCAAGGCGTATGATCCCGAACTGGGCAATATGATGCAGGCGGAGTATGACCGTCAGGCACGCAATATCGAGCTGATTGCATCGGAGAACATCGTCAGCGAGGCGGTTATGGCTGCGATGGGCTCGGTGCTGACCAACAAATATGCGGAAGGTTATCCGGGCAAGCGCTACTATGGCGGCTGCGAATGTGTGGACATGGTTGAGAACCTTGCCATCAAGCGTGTGTGTGAAGTATTCGGCGCGAAGTACGCCAATGTGCAGCCCCACTCGGGCGCGCAGGCCAACATGGCGGTATATCAGGCGCTGTGCAAACCGGGCGACACCGTGCTGGGCATGAGCCTGGACAACGGCGGCCATCTGACGCACGGCTCGCCGGTCAACCAGTCCGGCCTGCTGTATAACATCATCCCTTACGGCGTGGACGACAACGGCTATATCGATTATGATGCGCTGCGTGACCTTGCCAAGAAGGAGCAGCCCAAGATGATCATTGCGGGCGCGTCCGCTTATCCGCGTGCGATCGACTTTGCCAAGTTCGCTGAGATCGCGCACGAGGTTGGCGCGTACCTGTTTGTCGATATGGCGCACATCGCGGGTCTGGTTGCGGCCGGCCTGCACATGAGCCCGCTGCCCTATGCGGATGTTGTCACCACGACCACCCATAAGACGCTGCGCGGTCCGCGCGGCGGCGTTATCCTGTCCAACAACGAGGAACTGGGCAAGAAGTTCAACAAGGCCATCTTCCCGGGCACGCAGGGTGGCCCGCTGGAGCACGTGATCGCGGCAAAGGCAGTCTGCTTTGGCGAGGCGCTCAAGCCCGAGTTCAAGGCATACCAGCAGCAGGTTGTCACCAATGCGCGCGTACTGGCCAAGGCGCTGCTCGATCAGGGCTTTGATCTGGTTTCCGGCGGCACGGACAACCACCTCATGCTGATCGACCTGCGCAAGACCGGCATCACCGGCAAGGAGCTGCAGCACCGTCTGGACGAGGTTTATATCACTGCCAACAAGAACGCTATCCCGAACGACCCGGAGAGCCCGTTTGTCACCTCCGGCCAGCGTGTCGGCACCCCGGCCGTTACCTCCCGTGGCTTCGGCGAGCCGGAAATGCTGCACATCGCTGAGTTCATCTGGCAGGCAGCAACCGATTTCGACAATAAGGCGGAGGAGATCCGTCACAATGTCTGCGAGATCTGCGCAAAGTTCCCGATTTATCGTTAAAACCCAAGCCGTCCTCATTTTGGGGACGGCTTTTTTGATATCGCATAGCAGAGCGCTGGGTAATTGTGCTCGGTTTTATGTGTCGGTTGTGGAAAAGTTTTGTAGAAAGTAAACAAAATCCTTGCGGATTGCCGCAAAGGTTGCTATACTATTAAAAGAATAGCGGCAAGTTTGTATGGACTTGTGAAATATGAATAAAGGGGAAATGTCTCATGGCGATGGAACTGAAACTGACCGGACTGAAGGGCTTTGTCGGCGAGGAAGAGCTGTCGTATATGGCGCCGCTGGTCAAGGCTGCCCAGGATACGCTGCACAGCAAGAGCGGTGCGGGCAACGATTTTCTTGGCTGGGTAGACCTGCCGGTCGATTATGATAAGGAAGAATTCGCGCGCATCAAGAAGGCGGCGGAGAAGATCCAGAAGAGCTGCGATGTGCTGGTCGTTATCGGCATCGGCGGTTCGTATCTGGGTGCGCGTGCTGCGATCGAGTTCGTTAACGGCCAGATGTACAACGGCGTGCGTCCGGAAGGTATCCCGGAGATCTACTTCGTCGGCAGCAATATCTCGTCGTCCTATCTCAATGATATCGTCAAGATCATCGGTGACCGCGACTTCTGCATCAACGTGATCTCCAAGTCGGGTACGACGACCGAACCGGCGATCGCGTTCCGCATCTTCAAGAAGCTGATCGAGGAGAAGTACGGCAAGGAAGGCGCAAAGGACCGCATCTTTGCGACCACCGACAAGGCGCGCGGCGCACTCAAGAAGCTCGCAGACGACGAGGGCTATGAGACCTTTGTCGTGCCGGATGACGTCGGCGGCCGTTTCTCTGTGCTGACCGCGGTCGGCCTGCTGCCGATGGCGGCGGCCGGTTTGGATATTGACGCGGCGATGGCCGGTGCGGCTGCGGCGCGCGAAGCGTTTGCCGAGGGCACCGATCACGATTGTGCCAAGTACGCGGCGCTGCGCAATATCCTGCACCAGAAGGGCAAGACGATGGAGATCCTCGTCAACTACGAGCCGTCGCTCGTTATGCTGGGCGAGTGGTTCAAGCAGCTGTTCGACGAGTCCGAGGGCAAGGACCACAAGGGTCTGTTCGCCAATTCGGCCAACTTCTCTACCGACCTGCACTCGATCGGCCAGTTCATTCAGGACGGTGCCCGCAATATGTTCGAGACGGTTGTCTGGGTCAAGGAGCCGCGTTCGGAGAGCTATATCGAGGAGACTGCCGAGGATATCGACGGCCTGAATTACCTCGCGGGCAAGAGCGTGCAGTTCGTCAACTCCAAGGCCTATCAGGGCACGCTGATTGCGCACATGGACGGCGGTACGCCCAACATCATCGTCGAGATCGACAAGGCCGACGCATGGCACTTCGGCTATCTGGTTTACTTCTTCGAGAAGGCCTGCGGCATTTCGGGCTATCTGCTGGGTGTTAACCCGTTTAACCAGCCGGGTGTCGAGGCGTATAAGAAGAATATGTTCGCGCTACTCGGCAAGCCGGGCTTTGAGGAGCGCCGCAAGGAATTGGAAGCGCGCCTGTAAAAAAGCATAGCTTAAAAGCAACAAGCGGCCGCATTTGCGGCCGCTTTTGTTGTGCCCAAGTGCGAAGTATGGTATACTGCTGATACGATAGAGGACAGCGGGAGGTACGACAATGGGGGATAACAGTACGCGCGCGGCGCAGTTGCAGGCAGGATTTTTATATTTCTGGGTATACGCGGCGCTTGGCTGGGTGTACGAGGTGTTCCTCGAGGTCGTGGTGTACCGCTGGGGCTTTTCCAACCGCGGCTTTTTGTTTGGGCCATACCTGCCGGTGTACGGCGTGGGTGCGCTGCTCATCCTCGCGTTTTTGCGCGGGCTGTCCCGTCGCGAATGGCGCGTCGGGCGCGTCAACCTGATGCCGGTCGTGGTGTTTGTGTCTGTGGTTGTATTGACGACCGTGGTCGAGCTGATTGCGAGTTACCTGCTCGAGTGGACAACGGGCGGCTGGCTGTGGGATTACACCCGCTACACGATCCAGTGGCAGGGGCGCATTTGCCTGTCGGCCAGCCTGCGGTTCGGTGTGGGCGGTATGATCGTGCTGTACGGCTTGCAGCCGCTGCTCGAAAAAGGCATGGCGCGGCTGGGCGATAAGCGGAAACCGGTGTTTTGGGTGCTGTTTGTGTTGTTTGCGATCGACTGTATCAGCCGGATTGTGCGATAGAAAGGAAGAAAAGGATGAAAAGCATTTATTTGGCGGGTTTTGATGTGTTCGCGCCGGATGCCAAGCAGCGCGGCGCGAAAATGAAGATGCTGTGCGCGGGACAGGGCTTTATCGGCCTGTATCCGTTTGACAACGAGGCGGACAATGCCGCCGATATTTTCACCGGCAACTGCGGCCTGATCGACAAGGCGGATATCGTGATCGCGAACCTCAACCCGTTCCGCGGGGCGGAGCCGGATAGCGGTACCTGTTTTGAGGTCGGCTATGCCTTTGCCAAGGGCAAAACGGTGTACGGCTACCTGTCTGACGCGCGTACCATGCGTGAAAAGCTGGGCGCGCAGGACGCGGACGGCTTTTCGGTCGAGGATTTCGGCCTGCCGGTCAATTTGATGCTGGCAAAGGGCGCGCGCATCGTCGAGGGCGATTTTGCCGCAGCGCTCGCGGTTTGCCGCGCGGAGCAGGGATAAAACAGGGAAAAACAGACAAAATAAGTCTCGGTGATTTGTATAAAAAAGATTTTCAGAATCGTCGGATACAGCCCTGTAAGAACGAAGTAGGCATATACTGTTAAAATAAGCAAAAATTAAAGTTTATTACTGCATAAACAATATGCGTGACCATCATTCCGCC
>DXDE01000035.1 GCA_019115615.1 Candidatus Agathobaculum merdavium
TATCTCGGATACCCTCGCCTTTGGTGCTGCCTGTTTGTGTTTAGGGGCGCTTATCGCCGGACAGCAGCCCCGGGGCGGGCGTGCCTCAGCGTTCGCACTTCCAGAAGAATGCGGAATAGGGGGGCAGTTCGCTGCCGCCGCCGAAGTCGTGCAGCTTGCCGGTGATCAGATCGACCGCTTGCCCGCACTTTGCGTCAAAGTGCGCGACATAGGGTTGGTCGTCAATGTTGACCGCAACCAACACACGCTCGCCCTCGGCGATGCGCTCCCAGATGCACTGCTTGTTGGTCAGGACGACCTGCTTGAAGTCGCCGTAGCACAGCGCCTTGCTCTCGCGATGCGCCTTGGCAAGGGCGGCGATCCAGTCGGTCAGCTCGTTCCACTCCGGCTCGGCAAACGACGGGCGCAGCGCGTCGTCGCCCTGATGCTTTTCACCCTTGGCGCCCCATTCGCTGCCGTAATATACGCACGGGATGCCCGGCATACCGAACTGCAGCGCATAGACGAGCGGCAGGTGCTTGGGATTGGTCAGGATGGAGGCGGTGCGGGTGACATCGTGGTTGTCCACAAAGTTCAGCAGGTGCTTGCCGCGGTACAGTGTCCAGTTTTCCGGGCCGAACTGACGCAGCAGGGAGTGGGTGATCTCAAAGAGGTTGAGGCTGTTCATCGAGGAGTACAGACCCTTGTAGCACTCATAGTTGGTGCAGGAGTGCAGCATCTGGTCGCCGACGAACTGGTTATAATCACCGTGCAGCAGCTCGCCGACGAGGAAGAAGTCGCGGCCAAGGCTGTCGCAGAAGGAACGAAGCTGACGGATGAAGTCCTTGTCCAGACAGTAGGCCACGTCCAGACGCAGGCCGTCAATGTCAAACTCCTCGACCCACAGGCGGATGCAGTCGAAAATATGCTGTACAACCGCCGGATTTTTCAGATTCAGCTTGACCAGCTCGTAGTGGCCTTCCCAGCCTTCGTACCAGAAACCGTCATTATAATTGGAGTTGCCGTCAAACGAGATATGGAACCAATCCTTATAAGGGGAGTCCCATTTCTTTTCCTGTACGTCGCGGAATGCCCAGAAGCCGCGGCCGACGTGGTTGAATACGCCGTCGAGCACGACCTTGATGCCGTTTTCATGCAGCGTTTCGCACACGGCGGCGAAGTCCTTGTTGGTACCGAGACGGCAGTCGACCTTGCGGAAATCGCGCGTGTCGTAGCCGTGGCTGTCGGATTCAAAAATCGGGGAGAAGTAGACCGCGTTGCAGCCGAGCTTTGCAATGTGCTCTGCCCAGTCCGCGACCTTGCGGATGCGCGGGACGATTTCGCCATCGTTGACGCGCGGTGCACCGCAGAACCCGATGGGGTAGATCTGATAGAATACGCTTTCATAAGCCCACATGGTAATTGCCCCTTTACAATTAGAGTCACTACCAGTATACTATGATTTGACAAAAATACAAGCGCGCAGAAAAATATTGCCGTTTTACGGAAAAAGCACTTGCAAAGCGCGCCGGGATATGGTATCATATTTCGGTAACACGGGCATTCCTCTGCTTATTTGTAGGGAAAATAGGGCAAGAATGTCTAAGACGAAAGGATGACAGAAAGATGGATCTGGTCAAAGTACTGTCCGAGCAGCAGCTGAAGAGCGACCTGCCGGAGCTCAAGATCGGTGATACCGTTAAGGTACACGCGAAGATCAAGGAAGGCAACCGCGAGCGTATTCAGATTTTCGAGGGCATTATTATTGCCAAGAAGCACGCCGGCGTTAACCAGACGGTTACCGTCCGCCGCATTTCCTACGGCGTAGGCGTTGAAAAGACGTTCCCGGTACACTCCCCGAACGTTGCTAAGTTCGAGGTTGTGCGCAGCGGTAAGGTCCGCCGTGCCAAGCTGTACTACCTGCGCGGCCGCGTAGGCAAGGCTGCCAAGGTTGCCGAGAAGGTTTGATTTCTTATTCAACCGAACACACAAAAGCGGGGAGCATCAGCTCCCCGTTTTTGCTTTCCAGCGGGATTTGCTCTTGCGCTGAGAGGGCGATGCCGCTATAATAAAATCGTATGCTTATCTTTTTTGGAGGAATCACAATGCAGAACGCGCATAACGGGGAGAAAAAGAAGGTCGAGGGCCGTTTTTCCAGCGAGCTGTTCGGCTGGGGCGAGTCCCTGATGACCGTGCTGATCTTTTTTGTCGTGGTGTTCACCTTTTTTGTGCGCCTGATCGGCGTGGATGGCTCTTCCATGTATCCGACGCTGCAGGACCGCAATATTATGCTGGTCAGCAATCTGTTTTATACGCCGGAAAAGGGCGATATCGTCGTGCTCAACAAGCAGGGCTTTTGGAATGACCAGCCGATCGTCAAGCGCGTGATCGCGACCGGCGGCGATACGATCGATATTGATGAGGTGACCGGCGACGTGCTTGTCAACGGCGAAGTACTCGATGAGCTGTACATCGCGGAAAAAATCAACACACTGGAAAAAATGGGCGACCTGACTTATCCGCAGACCGTGCCGGAGGGCTGTTTGTTTGTCATGGGTGATAACCGCAACGGCTCGACCGACAGCCGCTGGTCCGACCTCGGTATGGTCGACGAGCGCTATGTGCTCGGTCATGTGCTGAGTGTTGTGTTCCCGTTCAGTTCGTTCGGATCGGTGGCGTAAGCGTATGAATATTCAGTGGTATCCCGGTCATATGACCAAAACCCGCCGACAGATGGCGGAGTATATCAAGCAGGTGGACGCGGTGTGCGAGGTCGTGGACGCGCGCATCCCGCAGGTGTCCCGCAACCCGGATATGGATGAGATCGCGGCGGGCAAGCCGCGCCTGATGATCCTCAATCGCATCGATCTGGCTGACCAGGTAAAGACTGCGATATGGGCGAAGCATTTCCGTGCGCAGGGGATGGCGGTCATCGAGACAGACAGCCGCAAGGGACAGGGCACGCAGGCGTTTGCCAATGCGGTGCGCACGCTGCTTGCGGATAAGATTGCCCAGTGGAACGAAAAGGGGCTGGTCGGCAAGGCGGTGCGCGTTATGGTTGTCGGCATCCCGAACGTCGGCAAGTCGACCTTTATCAACCGCATCCTTGGCCGCAAGTCTGCCAAGGCGGCGGACAAGCCAGGTGTCACGCGCGGCAGCCAGTGGTTCCGCGTTGAGGGTGGTATTGATCTGCTCGATACGCCGGGCATCCTTTGGCCCAAGTTTGACGACGAGCGTGTCGGTATTCTGCTGGCGTGCACGGGTGCGATCCGCGATGATATTCTGGATGTCGAGACGCTGGGCTGCAAGCTGATGGAGCTGCTTGCCGTGCAGGCACCGCAGGCGATCGCGGAGCGGTATGGCGTAACCCCACCGGAGGAAAGCGATTTCCCCGGTTATGATATGCTGCAGCAGGCCGGGCGGCGGCGCGGCTTCCTGCTGCGCGGCGGCGAGATCGACACCGAGCGAATGGCACATATCCTGCTCGATGAGTTCCGCGGCGGCGTGCTTGGCCGCATTACGCTGGAAACGCCGGAGGATTATGCCGAATGACGTGGGAGTTTGAAGAAAAAGCGTGGCAGAACGGCTATTCCGCCGTCTGCGGCGTGGATGAGGCCGGACGCGGCCCGCTGGCAGGGCCGGTGTGCGCGGCGGCAGTCATTCTGCCGGCCGGTATCGTGATCGATGGTCTGAACGATTCGAAAAAGCTGACGGAGAAAAAGCGCGAAGCGCTGTTTGACGTCATTACCGAAAACGCCATTTCGTGGTCGGTATCCCTTGTGGATGAAACCGTGATCGACGAGATCAATATCCTGCAGGCAACCTACCGTGCGATGCAGCAGGCGGTCGAAGGGCTGCCGCGTCCGGCGGATTTCGTCTATGTGGACGGCAACCGTTCGGAGGGGCTGACCCTGCCGCACGAGTGCGTCGTGTCAGGCGATGCGCGTATCCCGAGCATCGCAGCGGCGTCCATTATCGCCAAGGTAACGCGTGACCGGCTGATGCGTGACTTTGCCGTACGCTATCCGGCGTATGGTTTTGAAAAGCACAAGGGCTACGGCAGCCGCGCGCACTATGCGGCGCTGCTCGAACGTGGTCCTTGCCCGATCCACCGGCGTACCTTTCTCAAGAAATTCTACGAAAAACACCCAGAGGCGCCGCGATGAAAGGCGCGTGGGGGGAGCAGGCGGCGCGCGTCTATCTCGAGCGGAAAGGCTACCGCACAGTGGAGACGAATTTCCGTACCCGGTTTGGGGAAATAGACATCATTGCCGCACAGGGAAAATATATTGTTTTCGTTGAGGTCAAGACGCGCAAAAGCGACCGCTTTGCCGCGGCGCGCGAGTTCGTCACCCCGGCCAAGCAGCAGCGCATTATCGCGGCTGCGTCGCTGTGGCTGCGGCAGCATCCGACCGAAAAACAGCCGCGCTTCGACGTGATCGAGGTATACGGTAAAGAGGGGACGGCTGCTGTGCCGCGCATCAACCATCTGGAAAATGCTTTTGGAGGGTGAGCATGAAGCTGTTTGATCTGCATTGCGACACCTTATATGAATGTTGCGAGACAGGCAAGCGCCTGCGGGAGAATGACCTGCATGTGAACTTTGCCGCCGCGCAGCGTTATACCCATTACGTGCAGTTTTTTGCGCTGTTTTGCGGGGCGCGCGCACCGAGTGAGGCACAGGCGTGCGGCCGCGACTGCCTGCTGGATACCCCGGCGAACGAGCGGCTTGCCCGTATGCTGCAAACGGCGCAGCGTGAGTTTGCCGATAATGCCGATTGGCTGACATTCTGCCGCTCGGCGGCAGACTTACAGGCAGCGGCTGACGCAGGAAAGGCGGCGGCGTTCCTGTCGATCGAGGGGGCGGAGCTGCTGCCTGACCGGCCGGACGCGCTAGATTTCGCTTATAATGCGGGCGTGCGGCTGATTACACTGACATGGAACTATCGCAGCCGTTTCGGTTGTTCGGCAGCGGTGGATCAGGACGAGGGATTGACCGATGCGGGCAAACAGCTCGTGCGGGACTGCGCGGAAAAAGGCATCCTGATTGACGTGTCGCATCTGTCCGAGCGTGGTTTCTGGGATGTGTGCGAGACGGTCGATATCCCGTTTGTCGCTACGCACAGCGACAGCCGCGCCTTGTGCCGCCATCCCCGCAACCTGACCGACCGGCAGTTTTGCGAGATCGCGCGGCGCGGCGGGTTGGTCGGCGTCAATCTGTATACACCCTTCCTCGTGCGGCAGAGTGACTCGGTGATCGATGACGCGATCGATCACATCGAGCGGTTTGTCGGTATGTACGGCGAGAAAACGGTTGCGCTTGGCTGCGATTTCGATGGCTGCGACCAGTTGCCCGCGGGTATCGACGGGCTAGGCGATGTTTACAAGCTTGCCGACCGCATGCTTCAGCTTGGCTACCGGCAGGACGTGGTCGACGGCCTGTTTTACAATAACGCGTATGCGTTCATACAAAAAATGCTGTAATAAACCCTACGACAACAGCGGAGGTTGAAAATATGGAATATGTAAGCACAAGGGATAAGTCCCGCAAGGTTTCGGCGGCCTACGCGATCGCCAACGGCATCGCGCCAGACGGCGGCCTGTACTGCCCGACCGAGTTCCCGTCTCTGACTGCGGAGGATTGGCACGCGTTGGCGAACCTCGATTATAAGGGTCGCTCGGCGCGCATCCTCGGCAAGTTCCTGACCGATTTTTCGGGCGAGGAGCTGGCCGATTATGCTTCCAAGGCCTATGCGGACAACAAGTTCGGCGGCAAGGACACGGCGCCGGTCGTCGCGCTGGACGGCGGCAAGCATATGCTCGAACTGTGGCACGGCCCGACCTGTGCGTTCAAGGACATGGCGCTGCAGATGCTGCCGCACCTGCTGACCGCTTCGCTGCGCAAGACCGGTGAGACGCGCACCGCCTGCATTCTGGTTGCGACCTCGGGCGACACCGGAAAAGCGGCGCTCGATGGTTTCCACGACGTGGAAGGCACCAAGATCATGGTCTATTACCCGGTCGACGGTGTGTCGCCCATGCAGAAGCTGCAGATGGTGACGCAGGAGGGTGCAAACGTCGAGGTCGTCGCCATCCGCGGCAATTTTGACGACGCGCAGAGCGCGGTCAAGCGTATCTTCACCGATGAGGCCACGCGTGCGCAGCTTGACCGCGATGGCATGATGCTGTCCTCGGCCAATTCGATCAACTGGGGCCGTCTCGCACCGCAGATCGCTTACTATGTCTCTGCCTACTGTGATATGGTGAAGTCCGGTACCGTTAGGATGGGCGAAAAGGTCAATATCTGCGTGCCGACCGGCAACTTCGGCAATATCCTTGCGGCGTATATCGCAAAGCGTATGGGGCTGCCGGTGAACAAGTTTATCTGTGCGTCCAACCGCAATAATGTACTGACCGACTTTTTCAAAAAGGGCGGCGCGTACGACAAAAACCGCGATTTCTACACCACGACCTCGCCCTCGATGGACATCCTGATTTCGTCCAACCTCGAGCGCCTGCTGTTCATTGCGTCTGACTTTAATGATGCGCTGGTGCGTGACCTGATGCAGTCGCTGAACACGGGCGGCCATTACCAGACGCCGGAGGCAGTCTTTACCAACATTGCGGCGGATTTCGATGCGGGCTGCTGTGACGATGCACAGGCGGCGGACACCATCCGTGCGCTGTGGGAGAAGGAGCATTATCTGTGCGACCCGCACACGGCGGTTGCGGTGCGTGTCTATGAGGACTACCGCGCGCGCACGGGCGACACGACGCCGACCGTTATCGCGTCGACGGCTTCGCCGTTTAAGTTCTGCCGCGCGGTTGTTGAGGCGCTCGGCGGTACGCTGGAAAAGGATGACGTGACCCAGCTGGACGTGCTGACGAAGCTGACCGGTGTTGCTGCACCTGCGCCGCTCGCGGCGCTCGCGGGCAAGACGCCGCGCTTTGACCGCGTGGTGGACAAGTCCGAGATCCTGCAGACGGTCGATCTGCTGAAAGGAATGTAAGCATGGCGCTGTTTACGCTGGCCGACCTGCATCTGGCGACGGGCGTGCAAAAGCCGATGGACATTTTCGGCGGACGGTGGCAGGGCTACACGGAAAAGATCGTCAAAAACTGGCGCGCGCTCGTCTCACCGGAGGATACGGTGGTCGTAGGCGGCGATATTTCGTGGGGCATCAGCCTGAAGGAGGCGCAGGGTGATTTTGCACTGCTGGACGCGCTGCCAGGCCGTAAACTCATCCTCAAGGGTAACCATGACCTTTGGTGGGAGACTGCGGCGAAGATGCACCGTTTCCTCGACGAAAACGGCTTTACCACCATCGATTTCCTGCATAACAACTGCTTTTTCTACGGAAAAACTGCGCTGTGCGGTACGCGTGGCTGGCCGTTTGAGGAGGATTTTTCCGACCCGCACAACGAGAAGATCTTCCGCCGCGAGCTGATGCGGCTGGAAGCGTCGTTAAAGCTCGGCGCAGCGCAGCAGCCGGAGGAGATCATCTGTTTTCTGCATTATCCGCCGCTATATGCGAATTTCCGCTGCGGGCCGATGATCGAACTGATGCAGCGGTACGGTGTTTCGCGCTGTGTTTATGGTCACCTGCATTCGGAGAGCCTGCGCTGGGCGGTTGAGGGCTTGCATGAGGGCATCGAGTGGCGGCTCGTTTCGGGCGATCATGTGGATTTTACGCCGGTTTTTTTGAAAAAATAGAAAAAAGTGTGGAAATCCTACTAATTCTTTGGTAGAATATATAAGATGTAATGAAGTACTTAGGTACTGAAAATAAGGAGTTTGTAAACATGGAACTGAAAAACACGGAAAAGCAGGAGCACAGCGTTGTTGCGCTGACCATCGAGATTTCCAAGGCGGAACTGGAAGCCGCTAAGGACAAGGCGTTTAAGAAGAGCGGCAAGAATATCACTGTGCCGGGCTTCCGCAAGGGTCATGCCCCGCGCAAGATGATCGAGAAGCTGTATGGCGAAGGCGTGTTCTTTGAAGATGCGTTCAATATCCTCTATCCGGAAGCGATGGAGATGGCCGTTGAGAAGTCCGGCATCAAGCCGGTTGGCCGTGCGGACGTTGATCTGGGCGAGCCGGCCGAAGAGGGCGGCCTGACCATTATCGCCAAGGTTCCGGTTGAGCCGGAAGTTGAGCTGGGCGAGTACAAGGGTATCGAGGTCGAGAAGGAGACCGTCAAGGTTCTGGCGGCGGACGTTAAGGCGGAGCTGAACCGTCTGGCGCAGCGCAACGCGCGTACCGAGACCGTTGACCGCAAGGCCAAGAAGAACGATACCCTGGATATCGATTTTGAGGGCTTTGTCGACGGTGTTGCCTTCGAGGGCGGCAAGGCGGAGCACCATGCGCTGACGCTGGGCTCGGGCACCTTTATCCCGGGCTTTGAGGATCAGCTGATCGGCTGCAAGGCGGGCGACGAGAAGGACGTTGTTGTTACCTTCCCGGAAGAGTACCATGCCAAGGAGCTGGCCGGCAAGGAAGCTGTCTTCAAGTGCAAGGTGCATAAGGTTGAGGAGACCATCCTGCCGGACATCGACGACGAGTTCGCCAAGGATGTATCCGACACCTGCGAGACGCTCGACGACCTGAAGAAGGAGATTTCCGACCGCCTGAAGAAGGAGCGTCAGGAAGCTGCCGACCACAACTTTGAGGAAAAGGTTATCGACGGCCTGATCGAGAAGCTGACCGCGGACATCCCGCAGGCCATGATCGAGGGTCAGATCGATTCGATCGTTCAGGACTTCAGCTACCGCGTACAGATGCAGGGCATGACGCTGGATCAGTACCTGAAGATGACCGGCACGGAGATGGGTGCGTTCCGCGCCATGTTCCAGGGCCAGGCCGAGCGTCAGGTCAAGAGCCGTCTGGCGCTGGAAAAGGTTGCTGAGCTGGAGAACATCGCAATTTCCGACAAGGAACTGGATGAGGAATATGCTAAGATGGCGGAGCAGTACAAGATGGATGTTGAGAAGGTCAAGTCCATCGTTGCGGCTGACGCACTGGCTGCTGATCTGAAGGTTTCCGAGGCACTTGAACTGGTCAAGAAGAATGCCAAGGCGATCAAGCCGGCCGCCAAGAAGAAGGCGGAGGACGAGGCTGCCGAGGAAACTGCGGAGTAATTGTATCTGCCGTTCCGGCAAGGTTGTTCGATGGAAGCTGCATGCTTCCATCGAACTTTTTGAAAGGAGTTTTCCAAGTGAGTTTAGTCCCTATGGTCATCGAGCAGACCGGACGCGGTGAGCGCTCGTTCGATATTTATTCCCGTCTGCTGAATGACCGCATTGTCATGCTGTGCGAGGAAGTCAACGACACGACCGCGTCCTTGGTTGTGGCGCAGCTGCTGTATCTGGAAGCGCAGGACCCGGATAAGGATATTTCGCTGTATATCAACAGCCCGGGCGGCTCGGTTACGGCAGGTATGGCGATCTATGATACGATGAATTACATCAAGTGTGATGTATCCACCATCTGCATCGGTATGGCCGCTTCGATGGGCGCATTCCTGCTTGCGGCGGGCGCTAAGGGTAAGCGTTATGCGCTGCCCAATGCCGAAATTATGATCCATCAGCCGTCCGCAGGGACGCAGGGACAGATCACCGATATGGCGATCCACCTGAAGCGCCTTGAAACGATCAAGAAGCGCATGAATAAGATTCTGTCTGAGAATACCGGTAAGCCGATCGAGGTTGTTACCGCGGATTGCGAGCGGGATAACTTCATGTCTGCTGAGGAAGCGGCTGAATACGGCCTGATCGACAAGGTATTCGACAAGCATTGAAAATTACGGTTATGAATAGGGTAGAGGTGCCAAATGCCGAATTTTGATGATGACAAGACGCTGAAATGTTCCTTCTGCGGCAAGCCGCAGGGGCGTGTCCGCAAGCTGATCGCGGGGCCGGGCGTGTATATTTGCGACGAGTGCATCGGCGTATGCACCAGTATTCTCGACGATGAGCTTGACTTTGCACCTGAGGATCGCGAAGGGCAGTCGATGATCGAGCCGGAGAAACTGCCCACGCCGCAGGAGCTGAAAGCTGTGCTCGATGAATATGTAATCGGGCAGGAGCGCGCCAAAATCGCGCTTTCGGTTGCAGTTTACAACCACTATAAGCGAATTTACCACCCGAACACCGAGGTGGAGTTGCAGAAATCCAACATCCTGATGCTTGGTCCGTCCGGTTCGGGTAAAACGCTGCTGGCGCAGACGCTGGCAAAGACCTTGCAGGTGCCGTTTGCGATCGCAGACGCGACTACGCTGACCGAGGCGGGCTATGTTGGCGAGGACGTTGAAAATATCCTGCTGCGTTTGATTCAGGCGGCGGATTTCGATGTGGAGCTTGCCGAGCACGGTATCATCTATGTCGATGAGATCGATAAGATTGCCCGCAAGAGCGAGAATCCCTCGATCACACGCGACGTATCGGGTGAAGGCGTGCAGCAGGCGCTGCTCAAGATGCTGGAAGGCACGACGGCTAACGTCCCGCCGCAGGGCGGCCGCAAGCATCCGCATCAGGAGTTTATCCAGATCGACACATCCAACATCCTGTTCATCTGCGGCGGCGCGTTTGACGGGATCGAGGGGATCATTCAGAAGCGCACCGGCAAGCAGGGAATGGGCTTCGGTTCTGAGGTTAAGAGCAAGGACGAGGATCAGACCGACCACCTGCTCACGCAGATCGAGCCGCACGACTTGATGAAGTACGGCCTGATTCCTGAGTTAATCGGCCGTCTGCCGGCTGTGGTTGCGCTTGATACGCTCGATGAGCAGGCGCTGGTACGCATTTTGCAGGAGCCGAAGAATGCGCTCGTCAAGCAGTACCAGACGCTGTTCGAGATGGACGGTGTGGCGCTTGATTTTGCGCCCGGCGCTCTGGAGGAGGTCGCCAAGACCGCGCTTGCCCGCAAGACCGGCGCGCGCGGCCTGCGCGGCGTGCTCGAGAATGTGATGACCGATATTATGTTCCGTATTCCGTCGGATGAAAGCATCAGCCGTGTGACCATCACACGAGAGACGGTCTTGGGCGAAGGGGAGCCCTTGTTTGAGCGGGAAGGCCGTGCGGCGCTGCCGGCGGGCACGCCTGCGCTGAAAAAGGGCGAAAAACGTTCAAAACCGACGAAAAGCGCTTAACAGATCGGGAAAACGTGGGTAAGACGGTGGTTTTACCCACGTTTTTTGTTGTTTGGCCTAGAAGGGCGCTTTACAAACCGCGCAAAATATACTATACTGACCCTATCCAACAATTTTTCCGCGTGTGAGGAGAGAATGTATGATTGAAACAACCGGGGCGGAATTGAAGCGGCTGCCCGTGCTGCCGCTGCGCGGCCTGACCGCGTTCCCCCATATGATTATTC
>DXDE01000036.1 GCA_019115615.1 Candidatus Agathobaculum merdavium
TCGTGATGGATTCCATTTCTTCCAGCGGGATGACCTCGGGGAGCAGGCCGCTGTTTGCATGGCCAATCTGCCACAAATCGTAGGTTGTGCCGTCCTTAAGTGTCAGGATGGGAGAGCCGCCTTCGGTGTAATACTGGTTGTCGTATTCGTCCGGCACGCCGTCCAGATACAGATTCATATCATCGTCGAAGGTCATTTCCTTATCGAAGTGCCATTCCAGATGGTAGAAGGACGGTGTGAACGCGATGCTGTCGATCGTGACGTTCAGGTTGCCATAGGGGATGACCTGACCGGCCTGCGCGTACACAGCAGTATCTGTGCTTTCGAGCGGTACTTCGAGCACCCAATCACCTCTGACAAGGGTCTGGTCCGGCCCAGCGTAGTTGCCTTCCTGCATGTAGCTGATGATATCGGAGAAGGTAAAACGCACCGTCTTGCCCTGCCATAGGTCGATATCGTGCATGTCCAGTTCGATCTGGAAGAAGAACTGCGCCATGTCGGTATCGTAACACGGTCCCCAGCTGCCAGTGATGATCTGTCCGTCAAGTCGGGGTTCGACCTGCTCAAAGGTGAGAAAGTCAGTATTCGGATGTTCTTGCAAATCGACAAAAGGTGTGCCATCCTCTTTGACAGCGGAGAAGATTGCGTAGACGGTCTGTTCGTCAGCGTACATACCGTCAAGCGATACGGTCACGCCATGGTCGGTGACACTGGCGCCGCTGGCGACAAAGCCAGTAGTGGTTTCAACATCGTTGGCAGAGCCTCCGAAAAATTCTGCAAGACGTGCACGACCGGCATCCGGGTCGGCGAAAAAGCCGACGACCGCGCCTGCCGCTACCGTAAACGTCAGTACACATGCGGCCACAGCTGCTATAAAGATCACCTTGCGGGGATGCTGCCGCTTGTGCGGCACCGGGGTAGTCGCAGCCGCTTGTTTCAGTCTCTGGATCAACATATCCTGTTCCTCCTCGGTAAAGCGCAGCGCGTCGAGCGCTTCGTCATATTGTCTCATAGCCGCTGCCCTCCAGTTCTTGTTTGAGTTTGGCGCGGGCGCGGGCGAGCCGCTGCCGCACAGCAGCAGGTTTTGCCCCGACCATCGCCGCAATTTCCTCGGCGTTGTAGCCTTCATAATAATACAGATAAACCGCTTCGCGGAACTTGACCGGCAAACGCTGTACCGCCGCCAGCACACCGGTATCTTCTGCGGGCAGAAAGGGAACTTCGCGTTCGATCAGTTCGTCTAACGGGACAGAACGGCGGCGCCAGCCGCTCTTTAAGATGTCCTTGCACTCGTTGATCGTCACGCGGATAATAAATGCGCGTGTTTCGCCCTCGCTTGCAAAGCGGCGGTCGCTTTGCAGCAGCTTGAGAAACACGTTTTGGCACACATCCTGCGCGTCCGCCCGGCCGAGCGAATACGTAAAGCACAGCCGCAGGATCATGCTCGAATACCGACGCACGAAGCTTTCGGCATCCATTTCGTTTTGCCAGACCGGCATGTGGTTTGCCCCCTTTCACTGTGATAACGACCCAGCATGCCGCAGTGTGACAACATGCCGGATTTTTTTCTATCTTAAGAAAATCCTTCGGAATCCGCGCGCAGTATGTGGTATCTTTAACATGTCCTTAACGGCGATGTGTGACAGAAAAGAGTGATGAAAATATCAGAAAAAAATCCGTTTTTTTCGTGAGAACGTAGAAAAATATGAACAATGCACGAACTTGCGCAAAAAAAGGTTGCATATATGCAGAATGGTGCTATTATAGTACAAGGAAAAAAGGAATGTGCATTTTCAGATAAGGATAAAGGAGACGAAGGATCAACATGCTTCGGTTTTTAGAGAGCCTGCAATTTGTTTTATTCGTGTTCTTCACGGCGGCATATGCCTATCAAATTGCATACCTGGTGATTGGTCTGGTCGGCAAAGGCCGACAGGGGAAACAGGATGCCAAGCTGCATCGCTACGCGGCAATCATTGCAGCGCGCAATGAGTCGGGCGTTATTGGAGACCTGATAGGTACATTGAAAAAACAGGATTATCCGTCAGAATTATTGGACGTGATCGTCATTGCGGATAACTGCACGGACAACACAGCGGAGGTTGCCCGTCAGGCAGGCGCGATCGTGTATGAGCGCTTTAATAAGGTGCAGGTTGGCAAGGGCTACGCGCTGGACTACCTGTTCCACCACATTTTCGAGGATTTCGGCGAGAAGGCCTATGACGGCTTTTTCGTGTTCGACGCGGACAATCTGGTAGATTCGCAGTTCGTGCGTGAGATGAACAAAATGTTCGACACGGGTGAGTTCGCGGCGCTGACCAGCTACCGTAACTCCAAGAACTTCTGCGATAACTGGATCTCCGCGGGCTATGCGCTGTGGTTCCTGCGTGAAGCACGTTTCCTAAACCGTCCGCGTACCCAGCTGGGTGTGAACTGTGCGGTATCCGGTACGGGCTTCCTCGTGGATGCAGACGTGATCCGCGCCGAGGGTGGCTGGCCGTTCCATCTGCTGACTGAGGACATTGAGTTCTCGATCTCCTGCGCGGTCAAGGGCCGCAAGATCGGCTACTGCGGCACGGCGGTTATCTATGACGAGCAGCCGGTGCAGTTCAAGCAGTCGTGGGACCAGCGTTTGCGCTGGAGCAAGGGCTTCTATCAGGTGGACGCCAAGTACACCGCCCCGCTGCTGCGCGGCTGTCTGCGCGGCGGCAAAAAGGGCATGTCCTGCTACGATATGCTGATGACGGTTGCGCCCTGCAATCTGGTAACACTGGGCGTGCTGGCGCTGGCGTTGTTCGCTTGCCTGTCCAGCCTGTCGCAGCCGGCGTTCATTACTTACCGCGTGCTGCGTATGCTGGGCCGTATCGTTTTGACGACGGTCAAGGGCATTTCCTTCAGCCTGTTCCTGTTCGGTGCGTTCACTATGGCGGCTGAGTGGAAACAGATTAAGGGTTCGGCAGTGAAGAAGCTGCTCTACGTGTTCACCTTCCCGCTGTTCATGCTGACTTACATCCCGATCTCGCTGGCAGCGTTGGTTGGCAAGGTTGAGTGGAAGCCGATCCGCCATGGCCTGACCAAGGCGCAGCGCGAAAACGAACGCGCATAATTCAGTCAAATAAAAGCTGCTGCAACTTAGGTTGCAGCAGCTTTTTTGTGCTTAGCTTTCGATACGGTGCGGCCTTCCGCCCGCATACAGTTCGCGCCGGATGGCGGCGAACATGCGCTCGGCCATGTCAAGATAACGGCGGATCTCACGCTCGTCGATCTCAAATGGCAGATCGGTCGGGTAGCGCGTTTCGATATACAGGTCGTTGAGCGCGGCGCTCTCATCGAGGTATTCAGAGAAGGCCTGCTCATCGATACGGATCGCCTGACGGCATAGGTAGGTCAGGTTGTGGCCGTCGAAATGCCGTCCTGTGCGGAACAGCAGGTAACCTTTGAGTGCCTTCTCGATAGCCTGCTGACAGTGGAAAGCAATGTTATACACGTCGCCGCCATAGGTCAGCAGCAGACGGGCGCATTGCAGGTCGCACAGCGCTTTATCCAACCATTTGTAGTAGAAATGGCTGTCCGATGCGCCTTTACGTTTCCGGCCCATAAACCACCTGACCTTTCCGGGCGATCCATGCCGCATACGAGGTCTCATCCTCAGAGAGGTCGTTCCATTCCTCGGTGGTGTAGACGCTCAGGCTGACAGGTACGTCCACATTCAGCGCCAGATGCAGCTGGGTGCGCAGCTGACGGCAGTCAACATCATTCGGAACAATGACGCACAGGCTAAACGCTTTGAGTTTGCCGGTGGCCATCGTTCGCTTTTCCGCGAACAGGATGATCTGCTGCGGCTGGCACACACGCAGGATAGCCTGCGTGGCCCGCTGGATCGTTTCGGTCATAGCATCATCCCTCCTGTGTGTCAAAGGGTGACAGGGTGGCGAGCGCCTCAAAGTGCGCCTTTCCGTCCACTTCGCCGCGGACAAAGCGTGCGCCATCCACAGTACCGCAGAGCAGCGCAACCTGTTCGCCGCAGGCGGTCTCGGCGGTGTAGTTGACTTGCAGGGAAGAGACAAAACCGGGCTGGCGCTGCAGGTCGAGCGCATCCGAAATCAGCTCCACTACGCGGACATTGTTGACGTGATTATTGATATCCAGATCGGAATACTGCACCGCATGGACATGGTGCGGGCGGACAGTGTCGCAGGACAGCTTGGGCAGCGCTTCAAACAAATCTCCGCGTGCGGTATGCAGGTAATCCTCGGCCGCAGGGAAGGCACTTGGGCGCAGGATGCGGTGGGTGTCCGGGTCGAGCGTGACCCACATGGACTGTGCGTCGCCGACCGGCTGCTCGTCGACAAAAAAGGCGAATGAGCGGTACCAGCTTGCGCCGCGGATGCCGGGGCACCATGTTTCGCAGCGTACGCGCTCATACGGGCGCAGAGGGCGCGTCAGGCGCGCTTTCATGCGCGAGAGCACCCAGAGGTTGTGCAGCTCGTCTGCGGCCAGATGCAGCGTCTCAGCGTGCACGGTGGCCGCATCCTGCATCATGTGCCAGAGAAAGGACGGCTTTGCAATACCACGGTTGTCAATGTGTCCGTAGTTTATCTCATATTCGCGGGAAAGAAGTTCTGCCAAAGGGAAAACGCCTCCTTATGATGCGCAAAACAGGCTGGCAATAAAACGGCCCATCAGATCAAGCAGCGTATTCTGCTGCATGTTATTGTCTGTGTTGTTGTCCGGCTGTTTGGTGCCGGTATAGTGCGTGCGCAGCATGTCCGCGCAGCCGTCAATATTCTGCAGCGAGGAATAGCTGAAGAATACCTCGCCTTGAATATCGATGCTGCGGTCAAGCAGATCGAGCTGGCGCTGCAGTTCCTCGGTGCCGTACCAGGTGTCGCCCGGCTCGGCTTCCGCTGCGCGGTATGCACCGATGCCGATATACAGCGCGACGTCGCTGGTCGCGACAACCTGCTGCCACCAGTTCACCAGCACTTCAAAGTCCGCAACCTCGTAGCCAATCGACCAATAAAGCTGCGGGCAGATGTAGTCGACTGTGCCCGCCTTGATCCATTCGACGGAGTCGCAATAAACCTCGCGATAGGAGGAACGGCCCTGCGTGTCGCTTCCCTTGGGGTTGTCCCGCCGGTTATCCCAGATACCGGCTGGGCTGACGCCAAAGGACAGTGTCGGGTCGATTTCGTGCAATGTCTCATCGAGCGCGGCGATCAACTGGTTGACATTGTCGCGCCGCCAGTCGCCGATATCGTCAAAATCCTCGCCATAGCGTATGAACGTTGCTTCGTCGGCAAAGTCCGTGCCGGGATAGAAGTAGTCATCCAGATGGATGCCGTCGACGTCATACTTCCGGACGATCTCCGCGGCGCCGTCTACAACCAGATCCTGTACAGCAGGCAGCCCGGGATTGAAATAGTAGTTATCCTCGTATACGACTGTCCATTCCGGATGCTGTTTGGCCGGACTGTCCTCTGGCAGTGCGTCATATTCGCTTTGCCCGTCCTTGGTGATGCGGTAAGGGTTGATCCACGCGTGCAGCTGCAGGCCGCGCTCGTGTGCCGCTTCTACCCAGTAGGCGAGTACGTCGAAATCCCCGTCAGGCGACTGCCCGACTGTGCCGCTGACATAGCGGCTGGCAGGGAAGATATCCGAGTCGTACAGCGCATCCGCAGATGGCCGCACCTGCAGGAAAACGGTGTTCAGTTCCATCGCTGCGACATTGTCGAGGATGGTATCCGCTTCGGCACGCAGCTGGTCGGCCGTCAGCCCTTGCGCGGAGGGATAGTCGATGTTGTAGATGCTGGACACCCATACGCCGCGCATATCGTCCTGCGCGGGTTGCTGGGTCGCGCCGGCGCTGGGCAGCAGCACGGTAAGCATCAATAAAACAGATAGGATGCGCTTCAAATGCATGGGGAAAACCTCATTTCCGGTTTGCGTAAATCTATATGTATTTTACCATTTTGGTCCGGAGAAAGCAAGAATGATTGACAGCAGACCGGTTTCATCGTATGATGGAACACGGACAGAAAAAGGATGTGAACGCAGTCATGCAAAAGAAGGTTCTGGCGCTGCACGACCTGTCGGGTTTTGGCCGCTCGTCGCTGGTGCCGATCATTGCGGTGCTTTCCGCGGGGGGGCATCAGTGCGTGCCGCTGCCGACGGCGGTGTTTTCCACGCATATGGCGATCCCGGAATGGATCACAACAGACCTGACGGATGCCATGCCGGGCACGATCGACCAGTACGACCGGCTGAATCTGCGCTTTGAGGCGATTTACGCAGGGTTTCTTGGTTCAGCTGACCAGATCGACTGCGTTGCGGAGGCGGCGAAGCGGCTCAAGGCCAAGGATGGTCTGACGCTGATTGACCCTGTGATGGGCGACAATGGCAAGGTGTATGATACCTACACGCCCGAGATGTGTACACGCATGCGTGAGCTGTGCGCGATTGCGGATATCATTACGCCCAACACGACTGAAGCGGCGATCCTGCTCGACCGTGACCCATACAGCAAGCCGAACAGCGCGGATGAGGCTTGGGAGTGGCTGCGCGCGCTGCGTGCGCGATACGGTGCGCAGGTTGTATTGACCGGACTGGATTTTGCACCGGGGCGGGTTGGCTCCGGTTGTCTGTCGGGGGAATGCGGCGCACTTAGCCTGCACCGGCGGATCGACCGGTACTATCCCGGCACAGGGGACTTGTTTGCTTCGGTCATGCTGGGAGCCATGCTGAATGATATGCCGCTGGAGGATGCCTGCGAGCTGGCAGGGGAGTATGTCAAGGATTGCATTGCTTATACAATGGCGCAACAGACTGATCCGATGCATGGCGTGCAGTTTGAGAAGGTATTGCCGCGGCTGATCGATGGCACGTATCAGCGCGAATTGCGCGACAGACCGCTCAAAGAAAAGCATGCTGAATAAGAATAAGAAAAGCACCGCCGGTGACTTGCCTCCTAATAAGAAAACATGGGAAAGTCCAGTATAATCAATGTTTTCAGAGGCAAGGAACACGATGTGAAGTCAAAAA
>DXDE01000037.1 GCA_019115615.1 Candidatus Agathobaculum merdavium
GGAGAAATAGAAATGCTCAATTACAAAACTGGTGTGGTAGGCGCGGGCCGCGTCGGCGCAGGTATGGCGACCCTGATGGCAGGACATGGCTGCTCCGTCACCATCATCGGTCTGGACGAGGACGATCTCAAGCGCTGCCGCGGCATTCTGGAGGGCAATCTGGATGAACTGGTGCAGCAGGGTCTTGCCACGGAGAAAAACCGCGCCGCGATCCTCAAGCGCTTTACGCTCTCGACCGACACCGCAGACCTCAAGGACTGCATGTTCGTACTCGAAGCGGCATTTGAAAATTTAGACGTCAAAAAAGGCATCTACAAGCAGGTGGAAGCCGTTGTTGCGCCGGATACGCTCATGGCGTCGACCACCTCGGCCATTTCGGTCGAGCTGCTGACCGCCGACATGGAACACCCCGAGCGTTTCGCCGTCACCCATCCGTTCCAGCCCGCACACATGCTGCCGCTGGTCGAACTGGTCGGCGGCCCGAACACCTCGCCCTCGACCATCGACCGCCTGCGCGTGTTCATGGAAGAGCTTGACCGCGAGGTCGTCACGCTGCACAAGAGCGTGCCCGGCTTTATCATCAACCGTCTGGCACAGGCGCTGTTCCGCGAGTCGCTCTATCTGGTCGAGCAGGGCGTCGTTTCAGTCGAGGACGTGGATAAGGCCATCAAATACGCCGTTGGCATGCGCTATGCCTCGATCGGCCTGCTCGAGTACTTTGACGACGTCGGCTTCAACCTCGAGTGCGACATCGCCAAGACCGTTTACCCCGACCTGTGCAACACCCGTGCGATCCAACAGATCGTGCTCGACGGTCTGGCATCCGGCAAGACCGGCCGCAGCGTAGGCGAAGGCCTGTACAACTGGCACGAAAAGGACGATGCGGACTACCTGCGCCGCAAGGCCGCGCCGTATTACTCCTGCTTCCACTGGGAGATGCCGGAGGACTAATCAACAGAAAGAAGGATTCGTATGCGTAAAATCGTTATTTTGGACGGCTACACCGAAAACCCCGGCGACCTTTCGTGGGCGCCGTTTGAGGCGCTGGGCGAGGTAACGGTGTACGACCGCACGCCTGCCGATCAGATCATCCCCCGCATCGGGGATGCTGAAATCGTCATCACGAACAAAACGCCGCTGCGCGAGGCGACGCTCGACGCCTGTCCCTCGATCCGGTATATCGGCGTGCTGGCGACCGGCTATGACGTGGTCGACGTGCAGGCCGCACGGGCACGCGGCATCCCGGTGACCAACGTGCCTGCCTACGGCACGGCCGCGGTCGGACAGTACGCAATCGCCATGCTGCTTGAAATCTGCCACCATGTTGCCCACCACGCGCAAGCCGTACGTGACGGGCGTTGGGCTTCCAATCCGGACTGGTGTTTCTGGGACTACCCGCTCATTGAACTGGACGGCAAAACGCTGGGCGTGATCGGCTTCGGCCGCATCGGACGGCAGACCGCCACGGTCGCCAAGGCGCTCGGCATGCGCATCCTCGCACACGATAGCTTCCCCTGCGACGAAGGCCGCGCGATCGGCGAATATGTTTCGCTCGACGAATTGTACGCACAGAGCGACGTGATCGCGCTGCACTGCCCGCTCTTCCCCGAAACCCGCGGCATGATCTGCAAGGAGAGCATCGCCAAGATGAAGGACGGCGTCATCCTGCTGAACAACTCGCGCGGGCCGCTGATCAACGAACAGGATCTGGCCGACGCGCTCGAAAGCGGCAAGGTGTACGCCGCCGGGCTGGATGTCGTTTCCGTCGAGCCGATCCGGGATGACAATCCGCTGCTGCACGCGAAAAACTGCCTGATTACCCCGCACATCAGCTGGGCGCCCAAGGAAAGCCGCGCGCGCATTATGGACATGGCCGCGGACAACCTGTCCCAGTGGATCGCAGGTACGCCGATCCATGTTGTAAACTAAAACCAAAGGGGGAAACCGCGATGAGCCTGCGGCAGGACGCACAGACCATTTATCAGGCGGCCATCCGCGCTTCGCTGCCCGACCGGGCAGTACGGGACGCGCTGGCAGACTGGACACCGCCCGCCGGGCGGACGCTGCTGCTCGCGGTCGGCAAGGCCGCATGGCGCATGGCGCAGGCCGCGCAGCAAACGCTGGGCGGCCGGATTGACGGCGGTCTGGTTGTGACCAAATACGAGCACAGCGAAGGCCCGCTAAACGGCATTGAGATCATCGAAGCCGGCCACCCTGTGCCGGACGATAACTCGGTGCGCGCGGCGCAGCGCGCGCTCGCGCTGACCGAAAACCTGACCGAGCAGGACGCCGTGCTGCTGCTGATTTCGGGCGGCGGTTCGGCGCTGCTTGAGCAGCCGCGCATCCCGCTGGACGAACTACAAAGCGTCACCGAAGCGCTGCTCGCCTCGGGCGCGGACATTTCGGAAATGAACATTGTGCGCAAACGGCTGAGCACGGTCAAGGGCGGTCAGCTGGCCGCGCACTGCGCGCCCGCACACGTCGAGGCGCTGCTGCTCAGCGATGTACTGGGCGACAAGCCGGACACAATTGCTTCCGGCCTGTCCGCGGTCGACGGCGCGCCCGAGAGCGCCGCGCTGCAAATCGCGCAGCGATATGACCTGCCCCTGTCCCCGCAGGCGCGGGACTGCCTGGCGCGTCCGCTGCCGCAGGCGTTACCCCATGTACGTAACCGCGTGATCGGCGGGGTGTCCGTGCTGTGCCGCCATGCGGCCGAAGCCTGTGCCGTGCTCGGCTACCAGCCGGAGATCTTAACAGAATCTCTGTGCTGCACGGCGCGCGACGCGGGTGTATTCCTGTCCAACATCGCGCAGCATTATGCCGGACGCGGCGAAAAGCGCGCCTTTCTGGCGGGCGGCGAGACTGTCGTGCGCCTGACCGGACATGGCAAGGGTGGCCGCAATCAGGAACTGGCGCTCGCCGCGGCAGAGGGGCTGCGCGGCCTGACCGGCGCGGCCGTATTCTCGGTCGGCTCGGACGGCACCGACGGCCCGACCGATGCCGCCGGCGGCTACGCCGACGGCACGACATGGGATGCGCTGCGCGCGCAGGGTATCTCCGTCCCGCAGGTGCTGCAGGACAACGACGCCTACCATGCGCTTGCCGCCTGCGGCGGCCTGATCAAAACCGGTGCAACCGGCACCAACGTCAATGACCTGTCCGTCCTCCTGATCGAAAACTGACCCCTTTTTCCCGGCGCGCTGCCTCCTATTTCCGGCGTGCCGGGTTTTCTTTTTTACAAAAATACAGCAGAACGCACAAAAATAATTTGTCAGCACGTGCAAAATGGCGTATACTATAAGTACTGTGAGCGGCCGCCCCCGCCACCTGTCATGCAGCGGGGCGCGGCCCTTTTTTCCGATCGGATAAGGAGGAAATATATGAACACCATCCCAGCCCAAGTCTGGAAGGCGGATCTGGCCGCATTCCGGGAAAAGACCGCCGCGTTCTATGCAGGCGAGATCAAGGTCGGCGAATACAAAGGCTTTTCCGGTTACTACGGCAGCTACGCCCAGAAGGGCGGCAAGGCCAACATGCTGCGTCTGCGCATGCCCGCCGGCCGCGTCACACGCGAAAAGCTTGCTTTTGTTGCAAACGCCATCCGCACGCACGAAGTGAAGCGCGCCCACTTCACCACCTGCCAGACCATCCAGCTGCACGACCTGCCGCAGCAGACGGTCTGCGCGCTGATCGAGCAGGCGCTCGACGCGGGTATCGTGACCATGGGCGGCGGCGGCGACTATCCGCGCAATGTCATGTGTGCACCGCTCTCCGGCGTGCAGGCGGACGAGCATTTCGACGTGCTGCCGTGGGCTGAAGCGGCGGGCGCTTACCTGATACAGTTCATCAAGGCGGAAAAGATGCCTCGCAAGCTCAAGGTCGGCTTCTCCAACGCACCGGCGAACGTCACCCACGCGACCTACCGCGATCTGGGCTTTGTCGCCCGCGCGGACGGCAAGTTTGACGTATACAGCGCGGGCGGTCTGGGCAACAACCCGCGTCTTGGCGTTCTGATGGCGGAAGCGGTCGACCCGTCCGACATTCTCTACTATATCAAGGCGATGTGGCTGACCTTCCGCGCCTATGGTAACTACGAAAACCGCGGCAAGGCGCGCACGCGCTATATGGTGGAAGCGCTTGGCGGCGAGGACAACTACCGCAAGGCGTATCTGGAAAAGCTGGACGAGGTACGCGCCTCGGGCGAAGACCTGAAGCTGTCTGTCGCACCGCAGACAATCACCAAAACCGGTGATGGCACGGTCGCGGGCGGTCCTCGCGTCCTGCCGCAGAAGCAGCCCGGCCTGTATACGGTTGTTTGGCACCCGATCGGTGGACAGCCCGCAGTCAAGACGCTTTGCGCATTGAGCGACGCCATGCAGAACATGCCGGAAACCGAAATGCGTCTGTCGCCGGACGAAGCCACCTATATCATCAACCTGACCGGCGCAGAGGCGGAAAAGATCCTCGAAATCACGGCGGACAGCGCCCATTCCCTGTTTGAAACCTCGGTCAGCTGCATCGGCGGCACGACCTGTCAGGTCGGCATGCGGGACTCGCAAGGCCTTCTGGAGGCATGCGTCAAGGCGGTGCGTGAGGCTAACCTGCCGGACGGCGCACTGCCCCAGATGCACATTTCGGGCTGCGCCTCCTCGTGCGGCACGCACCAAACCGGTGAAATCGGCTTCCGCGGCGCGTCCAAGCTGGTGGACGGCAAGGCACAGCCGGCGTTTACGCTGTTTGTCGGCGGCTGCGAGAAGCAGGGGCACGAAACGCTCGGCCGCGAGCTGGGCGCAATCCTCGCTGACGAAATCCCTGCGTTTGTTGTGGAGCTGGGCAAGGCTGTTGCATCTTCCGGCATGGACTTTACCGCATGGCGTGCAGCCAACCCAGACGGTATCGACCGCATTGCCGCACCCTATCTGGCGTAACGCAGTTTGCGGCACTGGGAAAGTGCCAAACGCATCTGAATCTCATAAAAAAGCAGGCTCTGCATATGCAGAGCCTGCTTTTTTCCTGTTAATGGTCATTTGACCGCCACAGGTCATATCCACGAACGACCGGTGCATGTAAAACTGACGCGGGTATCATCCGACGGGTCGCGGCGACCAGTCAGAATCCCCCAATATATATTTTATCATTTGTCCGTCAGATACGACAAACGCGCCGCGAGGGTTTCCCCTCACGGCGCGTCTGCCGAGATTTTAGGCTATGGTGTAAGCAAATGGAATATTAGCCGCGCAGATATTCCTGCAGCGTAGCGCGTACCGCGCCCGGGCCGGCGATCAGCTTGCCGAACATCTCTTCGATCTTTTCAGCAAGGCCGCAGGCGACCAGATCAGCAGCAAAGACCGCCTCATTGGACAGAATCGGGCGCAGCTTGTCACCGACAGATGCCGGATTGCCCAGCTCAATGCCCGCCAGCTGCTGCTGCAAGGTTTCGAGCATCGGATCGGAGGAGACTTCCATCTTCTCACCCTTGTCGTCCACGCCGAGCAGATAACGCAGCCATCCCGCAATCGCCAGCGGGATGAACGTCAGGCTCTTGACGTCCAGCTCACTGGACGCGATATAGCTCTTGATCGTCTCACCGAAGCGGATCGGGATCTTCTGGGAGGTATCGGTCGCGATGCGCTGCGGCGTGTCCGGAATGAACGGGTTCGGGAAGCGCTGGCCGACGACCTCTGCGATGAAGTCCGCGGGCTTGATGATGCCCGGGTCGGTCACAACCGGCATGCCCTCGTCATAGCCGATGCGCTCAATCAGCCCCTTCAGTTCCGTATCCTGCATTTCGGCAGCGATGCTGGTATAACCCAGCAGGCAACCATAAACTGCAAGCGCGGTATGCAGCGGATTCAGGCAGGTCGTAACCTTCATGCGCTCGGTCTTGTTGACCGTGTCGCGGTCGGTCATATACACGCCCGCCTTTTCGAGCGCCGGACGGCCGTTCGGGAAGTTGTCCTCGACGACCAGATACTGCGGAATTTCCGCATTGACAAACGGTGCAATAAAGGTGTTGCGGCTGGTAACGATCGGCTGCATGTCCTCGATGCCGTCCGCCAGCAGCGCGTCCTCGACCTCCTTGGCCGGGCGCGGGGTGATCTTGTCGATCATGCTCCACGGGAAGGCAACGCGCTTCTCGTCCTGCATATAGGCAACAAAGCCGTCGTCGACCAGACCGTTCTTCTGCCACGCCTCAACGACCTCGAGCACGCTGCCGCGCAGCTTTTCGCCGTTGTGCGAGCAGTTGTCCATGCTGGCCAGCGCGATCGGATACGCACCCGCCTTGTAGCGCTCGTACATCAGCGCCGCGACCATGCTCATCGCGTGGCGCGCACCGGACGGGCCTGCCTTCATGTCCTCGACAACCACCGGCATCAGCTCGCCCTGAATGGTGCGCAGCGCGTAACCCTTTTCGGTGATCGTGAAGCTGACCAGCTGCAGCGAGGGGCTGACGAAAATCTTACGCAGCTTTTCCATCTCGGCGGCATCCGTGCTGTCCGCGCAAACGCTGTCCGCGATGGAGGCCACGATCTCGCGCTGGGTCGAGCCGTCCGGCTTTAAACCGACCATCATGGTCAGCTCGTCGTGCGGCTTGTAGATCTTCTTGATGATGTCATAGTCGAAGGTGTCGCCCGCGATGATGCCGCAGGTCGCCTCACCTTCATTCAAAAGCTGCTGCTGCAGCATCGCGACAAAGCCGCGGAAGATGTTGCCCGCACCGAAGTGCACCCAAACCGGGGTCTCGGCGGTCTGTGCGCGCATCTTCTGCACATCGAACTGCGGCAGCTTGACGCCAACAGCTTCCCAAGCCGCCTTGTCCTGCATCGCTTCCAGACAGAGTTTCACAGGTACCATTCCTTTCTCAGATCAAATGCAATATTCCGCCGTCCCGTCCTGCATGTATCTGCAGGACGGGTGCGGAATCAAACGTCTTATTACAGCAGGCCGGCAGCCATCGGCAAACCGAGGCTGACCATCGGCACATAGGTGACCAGCAGCAGACCGACCAGAATCGCGACATAATACCATAGCATATAGGGCATGACCTTGGACAGACTTGACCGTCCAACCTTGATCGCGACGAACAGCGTATTGCCGACCGGCGGGGTGATGTTGCCGATGCACAGGTTGTAAACCAGGATCAGGCCGAACTGCACCGGGTCCATGCCGAAGGTTTTAACAACCGGCAGGAACAGGGGCGTAAAGATCAGGATCGCCGGGGTAACGTCCATGAACGTGCCCGCAATCAGCAGGATAACGTTCATAATCAGCAGAATGATGACCGGGTTCTGGGTCAGGCCGAGCAGAGCTTCGGAAATCGCCTGCGGGATCTGGGTGAACGCCATAACCCAGCCAAGAATGTTGGATACGCCGATCAGGAATACGACCATGCCGCTCATCTTGGCGCTTTCGACCACGATGTTCCAGAACGACTTGAGCGTGATGTTACGGTAGCAGATACCGAGGATCAGCGCGTATACAACCGCGATGGCCGAGCCTTCGGTCGCGGTGAAGATACCGCCGATGATACCGCCGATAACCACAACGATCAGGGACAAGGACGGGATCGCCTTGAGCGTGCACACGCCGAGGTTTTTCCATTCAAACTTGCCGGGGATGCCCTTATAGCCCTTCTTGAGCGCGATGATGACCGCAACGACCATGCAGCACAGCGCCCAGATGATGCCGGGGATGTAGCCGGCCATGAACAGCGCGGCAACCGAGGTGCCGCCCGCAGCGAGCGAGTAGGTGATCAGTGCGTTGGACGGGGGGATCAGCAGGCCGGACGGTGCGGACGCGCCGTTGGTGGCCGCGCACAGCGCCTTGTCATAGCCCTGCTCCTCTTCGCCCTTCTCGACCATGCTGCCGACAGCCGCGGCAGCGGCAGAAGCCGAACCGGAGATCGCGCCGAACAGCGCGTTTGCGCCGATGTTGGTCACGAGCAGCGCGCCCGGCAGCTTGCCGAGGATCGCCATAACAAAGTCAACCAGACGCTTTGCAATACCGCCCTGATTCATCAGGTTGCCCGCCAGAATGAAGAACGGGATCGCGGTCAGGCTGAACTTGCTCATGCCCACGAAGATGCGCTGCGCGCCCGTGATGACCGAAACGTCCAGCGGTACGGTCTGCAGGATCGCGATCAGCGAGGAAATACCAATGGAATATGAGATCGGCACGCCGATGACCAGCAGGATGGCCAGCACGGCGATGATGATCAGCAAAGACTGCATTGCCATATCTTACGCCCCCTCCTTCTTTGCGTCCGCGCCGTTATCCTTGCAGATATCGGCAATGTTCAGGACGGTATAGATCATGTTGAGCACACCGCACAGCGGCATGACGACATAGAATACGCCGACCGCGACGCCAAGCGACGAGGTCATCTGCCCCATGGCCAGCTGCGTGATCTGCACGCCACCGTACACGAGGATGATCAGCGAGAAGGCAAAGGCGACCAGTTCGCCGAAGATACCCAGCGCCTTGCGCACCGGGGGCTGCATCTTCTCAACCAAAATCGGGATGTTCATATGGCCGCGCTCGCCGGTGACCAGCGACGCGCCCAGAAGGCTCGCCCACGCAAACAGGTAGGAGACCAGTTCCTCCGACCAGGACGAGGGGTTCTGCAATACGTAGCGGGTGAATACCTGCCAGCAGGTCAGCACGACCATCGCGATAAAGCTAATGCCGGCAAGCACATTGAGCAGCTTGGTAAGCACATTTCTCAGCGATTTCATTTGTCACGCACCTCCTCAGGACTCGGTCGACGGGTACTGCTCGTTGTACGCCTGGATCGCGTCATAGATCGGCTGCAGATCCGGGTACTGGGCGAGCATATCCTCGTGCATCGGGGCACAGGCTTCCTGGAAGGGCTTGGTGTCGGGGTACAGGAACTGCACGCCCTGCTCGTTCGCCGCGCGGTCCTTGGCCTCGGCTACCGCGTCGGTCCACTCTTCGCGCTGCACCTCGTTGACCAGATCGAAGCCCTCTTCAAAGATCGCGCGCTCCTCCTCGCTCAGGCCGTCGAGGAAAGCGATGTTGCCGATCAGAATGTCCGGGATCATCTGGTGCATGTCGTAGGAATAATATTTGCACACGTCGCCGTGGCCGTTATCGGTCAGCGCCAGCTCGTTATTCTCCGCGCCGTCGATAATCTTGGACTGCAGTGCGGTATATACGTCACCGAAGCCCATCGGCGTTGCCGAACCGCCCAGCAGGTTCATCATCTGGACGTTGGTCGGGGACTGCTGTACGCGGATCTTGAGGCCCTTGAGGTCAGCGGGCGTCTCGATCGGGGTGTTTACCGTGTAGAAATTGCGGGTGCCGGCGTCCAGCCAGGTGACCGCCTCGAAGCCCGCGTCCTTGGTGGACTCGAAGATCGGGCCGGTGATGGATTCGTCGTCCATCGAAGCGTGGTATGCCTCCGCGCTGGCGAACAGGTACGGCAGGTTAAACAGGGTGTAGTTGGTGCTGAAGGTTTCGAGCAGCGAGTTGGACGCGACGCAGAAGTTGATCGCGCCGGTCTGGGTCAGCTGCACCATTTCGTTCTGGGAGCCGAGCAGCTCGCTCGGGAACACTTCGACATTGTACTTATCGCCGAGCTTGCTCTCGATAAACTCCTCAAAAGCCACCAGTGCGATATGCGTGGGATGATTGGTGGACTGGTTGTGTCCGATGCGGATGATCATGCGGTTATCCGCGCTGCTGCCGCAACCGGTCAGCACAGCGGCCGACATCACGGTTGCCAGCGCAAGCGCCAGCACTTTTTTGAAGGTTTTCATCGTGCAGACGTTCCTCCTATCCGTTTTCTTTTCTCATTTTCCCTTTTGCATTGGTTAGCCGCTTACTTGCCAAGCGACTTTTCGCAGGCCTCGAACAGGCCGTTGAGGTAGGTTGCGCCCAGTGCGCGGTCGTACAGGCCGTAACCCGGCTTGCCGGTCTCGCCCCAGATCATGCGGCCGTGGTCAGGACGGACGTAGCCGTCAAAACCAGTTTCGACAAGCGCCTTGACGATCTCATACATATCGAGGCTGCCGCAGCCGGACAGGTGCGCGCGCTCCTCGAACGAGCCGTCCTCCATGATCTTGACGTTGCGCATGTGCATGAAGCCGATGCGGTTCATCGCGGAATACTTGCGCACCATCTTCGGGATGTCGTTGAACTTCGCGCAGCCCAGCGAACCGGTGCACAGGCACATGGTGTTGGACGGCGAGTCAACGATCGACAGGTAACGGTCGATGTTTTCCTCGTTGGTGATGACACGCGGCAGGCCGAAGATCGGATACGGGGGATCATCCGGATGCAGCGCCATGACAACGCCGCACTCCTCCGCTACCGGGATGACCTTTTTGAGGAATACTTCGATGTTCTTCCACAGGCCTTCCTCACCCAGCTCGCCGTAAGCGCGGATCAGGTCACGCACCTGATCCTGCGTGTAGCTGGCGTCCCAGCCGGGCAGGTTGATGTCGTCCTTGAGGGGATCGAGGCCCTTCATCTGATCCCAGTACATGACAAGGCTGGTCGAGCCGTCCGGCGCCTTCTTGTCCAGCTGGGTGCGGGTCCAGTCAAAGACCGGCATGAAGTTATACGTCACGCACTTGACGCCGTACTTCGCGCAGCGGCGGACGTTTTCGCAGTAGACTTCGATATGCTCGTCACGCTTGTCCGTGCCCAGCTTGATATCCTCGGACACCGGGATAGACTCGACGACATCGAATACCAGACCGTGCGCCTCGCACTGCTCCTTAAGCTTTGCAAGGCTCTCCTCCGGCCAAACCTCGCCGGGCTTTACATCGTACACCGCCGTCACGATCGAGCGCATGCCCGGGATCTGGCTGATATACTCGAGCGAAATCGGGTCGCTCTCACCGTACCATCGGAACGATAATTTCATGGGAATTCCTCCTATTACAATATATTTGCGGGTTAAGGCACGGCAGCCAGCAGTGTCTTTTTTCGTATTGTTGCCTAAGCTGTTAGAATGAGAGAGTCTTGGCCTGATGTATTCCTCCCAGGACCATTGCGTCCGAG
>DXDE01000004.1 GCA_019115615.1 Candidatus Agathobaculum merdavium
ATCGGCTATAACCGCGTGTTTGGCTATTATATTGAGGTCAGCAAGTCGAATGTTGATGCAGTGCCCGACCATTATATCCGCAAACAGACGCTTGCCAACGGCGAGCGCTATATCACCGAGGAACTCAAGCAACTGGAAAGCACGGTGCTCGGTGCACAGGAACGGCTGACCGCGCTTGAATATGAGGTGTTTGTCTCGGTGCGTGACCAGATCGCTGACCAGGTACACCGTGTGCAGAAAACGGCGCAAGCAGTGGCAGCGCTTGACGTGCTGTGCGCATTGGCTGAGGTTGCGTGTGATAATAACTACACCTGTCCGGTTGTTGATTTCTCTGATAAGATCGAGATTCACGACGGCCGCCATCCAGTTGTCGAGAAAATGCTGGCCGACAGCCTGTTCATTCCGAACGATACTTTGCTCGATGGCGGTGAAAATCGCGTGGCGATCATCACTGGTCCAAATATGGCGGGTAAATCTACTTACATGCGTCAGGTTGCGCTCATTACCATCATGGCGCAGATCGGCTCGTTTGTTCCCGCCTCGTCCGCACACATCGGTGTGGCTGACCGTGTGTTTACACGCGTGGGCGCGTCGGATGATCTTTCGAGCGGCCAGTCAACTTTTATGGTTGAGATGAGTGAGGTTGCGGATATTCTCAAGCACGCGACCAAGTCCAGCCTGTTGATTCTTGACGAGATCGGCCGCGGTACCTCGACTTATGACGGTATGTCTATCGCACGTGCGGTGATCGAATATGTTGCGAATAAACGTAAAGTCGGTGCAAGGGCACTGTTTGCGACACACTATCATGAGTTAACGGTGCTCGAGGAAATGGTCGATGGCGTCAAGAACTACAATATCGCAGTCAAAAAACGCGGCGACGATATCACATTTCTGCGCAAGATTGTGCGTGGTGGTGCGGATGACAGTTATGGTATTGAGGTTGCCAAGCTCGCGGGTATTCCGAATACGGTGATCAAACGCGCCAAGGCGGTTTTGGCAGATTTGGAGGCAACCATGCCAAAGCTGGAACTGCACGAACTGACTGACGAGGACGAAGGACCGCAGATCACAATGGAAAACCTGTCAGACAGTGCGGTTGCACAGAGACTGCGTGCCTTGCAGGTGGACACAATGACCCCAATCGAGGCTCTCAACGCATTGTATGAGCTGAAAAAGATGCTGTAATGCCGGACAAAGGAGGGCGCACGATGGAACGAAACTGCTTACGCTGCGGAATCCCATTGGAACCGATTGTTTGCAGTACAATTCAGCTTGGCAAAACTAGCTGGGTTTTTGGCGACCTGCCAAATCTGATTTCTGGCGGACTGGATGTCATGATCATGTCATGTCCGCAATGCGGCAGGATCGAGCTGTTCCAACCCACAGACGAGGATCGTCACTTGATGCAGTCCAAGGTCACCTGCCCAAAATGCGGCAAACAATCCCCGCTCGGCACATATCGTTGTCCAGATTGTGGGCACGGCTTCTATTGATCTCCTGACGGAAAGGGATTCCTAAATGGCAATTATTCACGAATTATCTCCACATCTTGCCGATCTGATTGCGGCGGGCGAGGTTGTCGAACGGCCTTCCTCGGTCGCGAAAGAGCTGATCGAAAACGCGATCGACGCAGGCTCAACCCGCATTACAGTCGAGATCGAAAACGGCGGCATCAGTTATCTTCGCATCGCGGATAACGGGTGCGGCATGTCGGCCGAGGATGCACCGGTTGCGTTTCGCCGCCATGCGACCAGCAAGCTGCGTACCGAGGCGGATCTGGCTGCGATCGGCACGCTAGGCTTCCGCGGAGAAGCATTGGCAGCGATTTCGTCGGTTACGCGGATCGATCTGTTCACACGACAGAAGGGCGCGATTGCGGGGATTCATTTGCACCTTGAAGCAGGCGATATTCAGGTGCAGGAGGAAGCGGGCTGTCCTGAAGGTACGACGATTGTCGTGCGCGATCTGTTTTACAATACGCCTGCACGTATGAAGTTCTTGAAAAAGGACTTCACTGAGGCGGGCTATATCCTTGGTGTTGTGCAGCATGCCGCGTTATCCCATCCGGAGATCGCGTTTTGTCTGATCCGGGACGGTAAACAGGTCTTTTCGACCGACGGCAAGGGAAAGCTGGTGACCCCAGTGTTTGCAGTGTTTGGCAAGGACATGACGGCAAACATGCTTGAGGTGCCCAGATGTGAGCGTAACGGTATGGCGGTATATGGTTATATCGTCAAGCCACACGCTGGGCGGCCTAACCGTTCGATGCAACACTTTTTTGTTAACGGACGATACGTTAAAAGTCGCCTGATGCAAGCCGCACTTGAAGAGGCTTATCGCAACGCTATCATTACAGGAAAATATCCATCGGGTGCGGTGTTCCTTGAACTTCCGCTCGGTGCGGTAGATGTTAACGTCCATCCGGCTAAAACTGAGGTCAAATTCTCGCAGGAAAAGCCGGTATTTGAAGCAGTTTACGTGGCTTGTAAAAATGCGTTGGCAGCCAGTGACAATATTCCTCTACTACAGCATAAGGAGAAGGCTGCCGCCGATAAACCGCAGGAAAAGCCGCAGCAAACCACGCCTTCATTTGTGCAACAACGATTTGCAGCACCTGTTTCCCAGACCGTGCAACCAGGACAAAAAGTTGCAGAGGTACCTGTGATTGAGGACTTTCTTGTTGCGGTACCGCCGCGTACACCTAAGCCTGCACCGCGTGGATTGTACGTCGCCGCTCCGCGTATTCTGCGCGAGGAGCCTTCTGCGGATGAAGTGCCTGTGTTAGAAGAGCCCATCCCAACAGAAAAACAGGCAGTGCCTCAGGCACAAGAGAAACTACCATCTGATAGTATTAAACAGATGACGGAGCATCGCTCATTCGAGCAGCCGGCGCCTGTTATACAGGAAACTGCATCTGCGCCAGCGCCTGCTGTTGTACCGCCTGAGCCGACTTTTGCTCCGCTTGACAGTGGCGCACGTGTAATCGGTGAGTGTTTCCAAACCTATTTGATTGCTGAGGATGCGGATGGACTGATTTTGATTGACAAGCACGCGGCACATGAGCGCATTTTATTTAATAAATTGCGTGCACAAACCGATATGCCGCAGCAGGAGTTGCTTACACCGGTTGTCGTTGAGCTGAGTGGCGAAGAAGCTGCTGCTGTGCAGGCCGGAATCGAACAGATCCGACAGGCTGGGTTTGTGATCGATGACTTTGGAGAAAATAGCTTTGCAGTGCGTAGTGTTCCGGCTTATTTGGATAGCGCGGATGTACCTTCGGTTATCAGTGAGCTGGCGGACAAGCTGATTCATAGTCGTGCCGCTGTTCCTGACCGGCTGGATGATTTGATTCATACGGTTGCGTGTAAAGCTGCGATTAAGGCCGGCAAGGCAACCAGCCTGACGGAACTGCAGGATCTATGTGACCGTGTACTGGCAGATGAAAACGTGCGCTCCTGTCCGCATGGGCGGCCGACGACTGTCCGCTTGACTAAATATGAGATTGATAAACTATTTAAGCGCGTAAACCAGTGAGGAAAACAATATGGAAAACCGGCTGATCTGCATTTGCGGGCCGACGGCCAGCGGCAAAACCGCATTGTCGGTTGCGCTGGCAAAAAAACTGCATACAGAAATTATTTCTGCGGATTCCATGCAGATTTATCGCGGTATGGATATCGGTACAGCCAAGCCGACTTTGGAAGAAAGGCAGGGTGTGCCGCATCATTTGCTTGATATTTGCGAACCGGATGAGCCATTTTCGGTCGCGCGATATGTCGAATTAGCAGACAAGGCGGCACAGGATATTTTATCGCGCGGCATGGTTCCGATAGTGGCGGGTGGTACCGGCTTGTA
>DXDE01000038.1 GCA_019115615.1 Candidatus Agathobaculum merdavium
GAAAAAGAAATAGGCATCAACAGGATTGTAACCATAATGTAACCAGCTCGCAGCACCGCGCATGAAATGGGAAATCCCACGAGCGGTTTAGCTGTGGGATGCGAGGGATTCATTTCCGTTTGGCAAAGCACTCTTTGATGCCCACGCACAGCAGGAATACGCCGAATGTGCGCCGCAGCCAACCGGTATCCATGCGCGCAGCCAGCAGCGAAGCGGCAACCGCCGCAGGGATGCCTGCTGCGATACACCAAAGGGCTGTCCGCCGTTCGATCAGGCCGTTTTTGCTGTGTGACCAAAGCGCCGCGGGCGCGCAGGCAAGAAAGTACAGCAGGTTGATGCCCGCCGCCTGATATTGTCCGATCCCGGCGAGCATGGTGAGATACAGCATGAGCAGCGAGCCGCCGCCCACGCCGCAGCCGGATAGAATACCGGTCGCCAGCCCGACCGCGACCGCCACCAGCGCGCTCATAGCAGCAGGACGGCGCGCACGCCGCCATACAGCAGCAAAACGCCGAACGCGCGGCGCAGCCATACCATATCGAGCCGATGAAAGATGCGGCCTGCAATCCAGCCGCCCAGCATGCCGCCCAGCAGGTAGGGCCATGCTGCGGCAAGCGGCAGCCCGCCCTGCATCCAATACAGCACGGCGGACAGTGCGCTGAGCGGGAAGATCACCGCGACCGAGGTCGCAAACGCACGGCGCTCCTCTATCCCGCACCAGTATACCAGCAGCGGCACGAGGAACAGCCCGCCGCCCGCGCCGAAAAAGCCGTTTGCCGCGCCCGCGAGCGCGCCTGTAACGGCGCATTTCATCCTTTCATTCATAAAAACAAGCCCTCCGGACGCAGTTTGCGCCGGAGGGCCAAGTTTTATTCGATCGAATCGTGCAGATTCGATCGAGCAGGCCGCACCGCGGCAATGCCGCGGATGCGGCCAAATCTGCGCAAAGTTCCGACATGCGAAACTTTGCTCCGCACTGGTATCAAAAGCCCGGCAAAGCTGGGCTTTTGATGAAAAGAATCGCCTTTTTAGGCGGCTCTTTTCTGTTTGATGCGCGCCTCACGGCGCGGTAAATTCACATGTTTATTTCTTTAATGTGCCGGTCGCAAGGCCGGACAGATAGGCATTGATGAAGCCGTCGATATCGCCGTCCATGACCGCGCCAATGTTGGCGTTTTCAAAGCCGGTGCGCGTGTCCTTGGCCAGCGTGTAGGGCATAAAGACATAGGAGCGAATCTGGCTGCCCCATTCGATCTTCTTCTGGTCCCCCTTGATATCCGAAATCTTCTCCAGATGCTCGCGCTCCTTGAACTCAACCAGCTTGGAACGCAGCATGCGCAAGCAGTTGTCCTTGTTCTGGAACTGGCTGCGCTCGGTCTGGCAGGAAACCACGATGCCGGTCGCCTTGTGGATCAGACGGACGGCAGACGAGGTCTTGTTGATGTGCTGGCCGCCCGCGCCGGACGAGCGGAATACCTGCATCTCGTAATCGTCGGGCTTGATCTCAAAGTCCGCCGAATCGTCCGGGATATCCGGTACGACCTCGACCGCGGAGAACGAGGTGTGGCGGCGGTCGGACGCGTCAAACGGCGAGATACGCACCAGACGGTGAACGCCCGACTCGCCCTTGAGGAAGCCGTATGCATTTTCGCCCTCGATGATGATGTCGGCGCTCTTCAGGCCCGCTTCTTCACCGTCCTGATAGTCCATGATCTTGTATGTGAAGCCGTGACGCTCCGCCCAGCGGGTGTACATGCGGTACAGCATCTCGCACCAGTCCTGCGCCTCGGTGCCGCCCGCGCCCGCATGGAAGGACACTAGCGCGTTGTTCTTGTCGTATTCGCCGGTCAGCAGCGTGGACAGCTTCTGCTCGGCAACGCCCTCTTCCAGCTCCTTGTAGCCGTTTTCCAGTTCCTCGAGCATGGACTCGTCGTTTTCCTCGATCGCCATCTCGCAGATGGTCAGCAGGTCGTCGCACAGGTCGTGCAGACGGTTGTACGCCTCGATCTTGCCCTTGAGCGAACCCATGCGCGAGACGATCTTCTGGCTTTCCTCCGGATTGTCCCAGAACCCCGGCTGGGACGACTTGATCTCCAACTCCTCAACCTCGCGCTTTGCGCGCTCAAGGCCGAGCGCCCCGTACAGCTCCTCAAGCTGGGGCTTTAAATTGTTCAGTTTGACCTTGTATTCCTCGAACTGCAGCATGAAAATGCTCCTTCACGTATTTTTTCGTACTATATAGTATACCGTTTCCGCGTGGGATTGTAAAGATTTTTTGTAAGTTCCCCTTGACTAACCCTTTTCCGTCTGATATATTGCGTAATACAACAAAAGGGAGTAGCTCACGTCCCAAAAGGGGCGTGGTCGGCGTCGTCAATCACGGCTGGGGCAAGCCCGGCCCGTGCCTACCGTAAGCAGCGAGACTTTTATTGCGTGGAGCGCGATAAAAGTCTCTTTTTTTGCGCTAAGATATGCTATGGTAACTTGTACAGGGGGTTAAAAAACTATGTTATCTTTTGTTTTGCTCATCATCGGCTTTGCCCTGCTCGTGTGGGGCGCGGACAAATTCGTTGCGGGCGCGTCCGCGTTTGCGCGGCGGCTGGGCGTATCGCCCTTGCTGGTCGGCCTGACGATCGTCGCCTTCGGCACATCTGCGCCTGAGCTGGCCGTCAGCCTGACGGCGGCCTTGCAGGGTGCGAACGAGATCGCGGTCGGCAATGTGGTCGGTTCGAACCTGTTCAACCTGCTCGTGGTGGCGGGCCTGTCCGCGGTGATTTGTCCGCTGGTGATGGACCGCACGCTGCTGCGGCGCGACTGGCCGCTGTCGGTGGGCGCGGCTGCGCTGCTGCTCATTTTCATCGCACCTGACCTCAAAATCTCCCGCATTGAGGGTCTGATCCTGCTGGCGATCTTTGCCGTCGTACTCGGTGCGCAGATCCGCGCGGCGCTGAAAAACCGTGACGCGCTGGAAACCGAGGAGGACGAAGTGCTCATGCCGCCCGTGATGATCGGCGTCAACATCGTGCTCGGCCTTGCGTGCATTATCATCGGCGGCCAGATGGCGGTCAACGGCGCGACCGGCATCGCGCGCATGTTCGGCCTGTCCGAGACGCTGATCGGTCTGACGATCGTCGCGATCGGCACCAGCCTGCCCGAGCTGGTCACCTCGCTTGTCGCCGCCCGCAAGGGACAGAACGAGATCGCGATGGGCAACGTTATCGGCTCGAACCTGTTCAATATCCTGTTCATCCTCGGTGTTTCGTCCGCGATTACGCCCATTCCGGTGCAGGCGACCTCGATTGTGGACTGCATCGTGCTGATTGCGGTCAGCGTGGTCTTTTATCTGCCCGCGATGCGCGGCAAGCTGGGGCGGTTCCCCGGCGCGGTCATGGCGCTCAGCTATGTGGCCTACACAGTCTACCTCATTATGCGGTAAAATCTAAAAAAGGCGCCTGCGGGCGTCTTTTTTTTCGTCTTGTTACCGCCGTTCACAAAAAATTTGTTTTTTTCGCGTACAAGATATGGTATAATAATTTCCGTATGAGAAACAGGGCGTTCCTGCCCTTTTTGAAAGGCTGAAGAAAGAATGGCTAACCTTTTCACAAAAATTTTCGGTACCCATTCCTCGCATGAGTTAAAGAAGATCTACCCCATCGCCGACAAGGTCGACGCGCTCGAGGAGGAGTACAAAAAACTGACCGACGCCGAGCTGCGCGCCAAGACGGACGAGTTCAAGGCCCGCTATCAGAACGGCGAAACGCTCGACCAGCTGCTGCCCGAGGCGTTTGCGACCTGCCGCGAGGCGGCGTGGCGCGTGCTGGGCATGCGGCATTACCGCGTGCAGGTCATCGGCGGCATCGTGCTGCATCAGGGCCGTATCGCGGAAATGAAGACCGGCGAAGGCAAAACGCTGGTCGCCACCCTGCCCGCTTACCTGAACGCGCTGACCGGTAAGGGCGTGCACATCGTCACGGTCAACGACTACCTTGCCAAGCGCGACAGCGAATGGATGGGCAAGGTCTACCGCTTCCTCGGCCTGACCGTCGGTCTGGTCATCCATGCGGTCGAGCCTGCCCAGCGCAAGGCGATGTACGAAGCGGATATCACCTACGGCACGAACAACGAGTTCGGTTTTGACTACCTGCGCGACAACATGGCGATCTATAAGAAGGCCATGGTGCAGCGCGGCCATGCGTTCGCCATCGTCGACGAGGTCGACTCCATCCTGATTGACGAGGCGCGTACCCCGCTGATTATCTCGGGTCAGGGCGAAAAGTCTTCCCAGCTGTACGAAATGGCTGACCGTTTTGCCGCCGGCCTCAAGCAGCTGCGCGTCAAGGAGGTCGACGCCAAGGAGGAGCAGGACGATATCGACGCCGACTATATTGTCGATGAGAAGGCGCGCACCGCGACGCTGACCCCCAAGGGCACGGCGCGCGCGGAGCAGTATTTCAAGGTCGAAAACCTGTCCGACCCGGCGAATACCACCCTGCAGCACCATATCAATCAGGCGATCAAGGCGCGTGGCGTCATGCAGCGCGACGTGGACTATGTCGTGCGTGATGGTCAGGTTATCATCGTCGATGAGTTCACCGGCCGTCTGATGTTCGGCCGCCGCTATAACGAAGGTCTGCACCAGGCCATCGAGGCCAAGGAAGGCGTCAAGGTCGAGCACGAGAGCAAGACGCTCGCGACCATCACCTTCCAGAACTACTTCCGTCTGTACGGCAAGCTGTCCGGCATGACCGGTACCGCGCTGACCGAGGAAGAGGAGTTCCGCCACACCTACAAGCTGGACGTTATCGAGATTCCGACCAACAAGCCGATCGCTCGTAAGGACAACCCGGACGCGGTTTACAAGAACGAGCGCGGCAAGATCAACGCGACCATCGCGCGCATCGAGGAGTGCCACGCGAAGGGACAGCCGATCCTGGTCGGCACGGTGTCGATCGAAAAGTCCGAGGAGCTTTCCGCTATCCTCAAGCGCAAGGGCATCAAGCACACCGTCCTGAACGCCAAGTACCACGAGCGCGAGGCGGATATCGTCGCGCAGGCGGGTAAGTCGGGCGCGGTCACGATCGCGACCAACATGGCCGGCCGTGGTACCGACATTATGCTCGGCGGCAACGCCGAGACCATGGCGCTCGACGAGCTAAAGAAGGGCGACTACACGCCTGAGCTGATCTATGAGGCCAACGGCCACGCCGAGACGGACGACCCCGAAGTGCTTGCGATCCGCGAAAAGTTCGAGGAACTGTATCAGAAGTATAAGAAGGAGACCGACGCGGACGCCGAAAAGGTGCGCGCGGCGGGCGGCCTGTATATCCTCGGCACCGAGCGGCACGAATCCCGCCGTATCGACAACCAGCTGCGCGGCCGTGCCGGCCGTCAGGGCGACCCCGGCGAATCCAGCTTCTATATTTCGCTCGAGGACGATTTGATGCGTCTGTTCGGCTCGGAGCGCATCCAGGGCATGATGGACACGCTCGGCATCGACGAAAACGAGCCGATCGACCAGAAGATTCTGTCCGGTGCGATCGAAAACGCGCAGAAGAAGATCGAATCCCGCAACTTCTCTACCCGTAAGCACGTGCTCGAGTATGACGATGTGCTCAACACCCAGCGCCAGACCATCTACGGCCAGCGCCTGCAGGTGCTCGAGGGCAAGGATGTGAAGGATAACATCATGTCCATGATCGACGATACGATCGCCCGTGCGGTGCATGCTGCGATCGGCGAAAATCACCTGATCACCCCGGAAATGGTCGATCAGGCGCGCCGTCCGTTCATCGGCATGTTCCTGCGTCCCGAGGACTGCACCTTCACGCCCGAAGAGTGCGACGATCTGACCGCCGCGCAGCTGGCCAACGTGCTGTGCGATCAGGCGCACAAGGTCTATGAGGCCAAGGAGCAGGCGCTTGGCGCACCGATCATGCGCGAGCTCGAGCGCGTGGTGCTGCTCAAGAACGTCGATACCAAGTGGATGGATCACATCGACGCGATGACCGAGCTGCGCAACGGCATCGGCCTGCGCGCCTACGGCCAGCATGACCCGGTTGTCGAGTACAAGCGCGAGGGCTTCGACATGTTCGACGCGATGATCGACGCGATCCGTGAGGACACCGTCCGTATGATCTTCTTGGCGCAGGTGCGCACCCGTGAGGAACCCAAGCGCGAGCAGGTCGCCAAGGAAACCGCGGCGGCGGGCGCGAATGATGGTTCGGTCAAGGCCGAGCCCAAGCGCGTCGGCAAGAAGGTCGGCCCGAACGATCCGTGTCCGTGCGGCAGCGGCAAGAAGTATAAGAAATGCTGCTACCTCAAGGCGGACAACCCGTATAAATAAGGCTTTGCTGTAAAAAAAGGACGCCGGAAGGCGTCCTTTTTGGTCTGCTTTGGCAAAGTGGGGGAAATTTTTGCCTGCGCGGCGGGCGCACAAGAGGGGAGACACCAGAGGTTTCTCCCCTCTTGCGAATCACGCCTTTTCCTTTTTTGAGAGCGCGCGATGCGCGCAAAAGTAGGGTTCCTGTTTCCAGCTGCCACCCAGTCCGCGGAATCAGAACAGCGTTTCCGGCGCGCACCCTAGCACCCGCTCCGGTCACGGGACGCGCCCAATGAGATTTCGCGGCGAATTTATAAACCTGCCTTCGAGCGGTTGTTTCAACTATGGCGCGCATGCTGCGTCCTCCGCTTCGTTGAGCGCCTGAATCAACGCCGCGCGCACAAAGGCATGCGGCACATCTTCCCCACCGCATTCAAGCTGCAAAATCACTTGCTCGATCCGCGCAATCAACAGCATATAAGCTTTACGATAGTGTAATGGTTGTGGTTCATTACGGCACATTTGTATCACCTCAAGAATATTTTAATTCGTATCGAATTAAAAAGCAATAGCTCGAAACGAATTAGGATACACTATCCTCGGATGGTGATGCAAATGCAACGCAACCGGATGCGCGACCTGCGTGAGGACGCGGAACTGAGCCAAGCGGAGTTGGCCGAAGCGCTTGGTATCGCACAAACCACATACAGCGGCTATGAGCGGGGCTTCCGCGAGCCGTCGTTGGATATGCTGTGCCAGATTGCGGACTTTTTCCATACCAGTACAGATTATTTGCTTGGCCGCACGGATAATCCCGCGCCGCCTGCCGACAAATCGCCCCGTCGATGACAGGGCGGTTTTTTGATGCTTTCGGCAGGGGGGCACGTGTATCCCCCCGTTTCCCTATCCCAAAAGACCGCAAAGGCGTGCGTCGGAAACCGGCGCACGCCCTTGTTTTGTGGCTTATCTGTTTACTTGACGATTTCCTTGGCAGCGGCGGCCAGCGCATCCACCTTAGCGGCGGCGTCAGCCTTGCTGTCGCCCTTGGCCATGATGTAAACCTTGACCTTAGGCTCGGTGCCGGACGGACGGATGATAAAGGTCGTGCCGCCCTCCAGCTCGTAGTACATCACGTTCTGACCCTTCAGCTCGATCTCCTCGACCTTGCCGTCCGCCATGCAGGTGCGCGTGCCGGGCAGGTAGTCGCGGGTGTAATCGACCTTATGCGCGCCGACGGTCGTCAGCGGCTTTTCACGCAGCTCGGTCATCAGCTCCTTCATGCGCTGCAGGCCGGATACGCCGGGCATGGTGATCGAGATGGTCTGCTCGCAATAGAAGCCGTACTTCTCGTACATCTCCTCCATCGCATCGTACAGGGTCTTGCCCTGTGTGCGGTAGTAGGCCGCCATCTCGGCGATCAGCATGGAAGCGGTGACCGCGTCCTTGTCGCGCGCGTAGTCGCCGCACAGGTAGCCGTAGGACTCCTCGAAGGCGAAGATATACTCGTGCGAGCCGGTCGCCTCGAACTGCTTGATCTTCTCGGCGAGGAACTTAAAGCCGGTGAAGGTGTCGAAGCAGTCGACGCCGTTCTTGATTGCCGCTGCGCGCGCCATCTCGGTGGTAACGATGGACTTGAGAACCGCAGGATGTGCCGGCATGGTGTTCGTCAGCTTCTTGGCGGTGATGATGTAGTCGGTCAGCAGCACGCCTACCTGGTTGCCCGACAGGGTGACATACTCGCCGGTCTTGTCCTTGAGGACGATGCCCGTGCGGTCGGCGTCCGGATCGGTGCCGATGATCAGGTCAACGTCGTTCTGCTTTGCCAGCTCGATGGCAAGGTTGAAGCCTTCCTTGTATTCCGGGTTCGGGTTCTTGACGGTCGGGAAATCGCCGTCGATCTTCATCTGCTCGGGTTCGCAGATGATGTGCTTGTAGCCCAGACGGCGCAGGATCTCAGGCACCAGACGGTAGCCCGCGCCATGGAACGGCGTGTAAACGAGCTTGAACTCGTCCGCGACCTGCTTTACGCAGTCCGGGTTGACCGCAACCTTGATGACCTCGCCGAGGTAGGCCTCATCGGTCTCCTTGCTCAGGATACGGATCATGCCGTCTGCAACGGCCTTGTCGTAATCCGCGGTCTTGACGCCGGTGAAGATATCGGTTTTCGCCATCTCCTTAGCGACCACGTCGGCCTCGGCGGGCGGCAGCTGCGCGCCGTCCTCCCAGTAGACCTTATAGCCGTTGTATTCCTTCGGGTTGTGCGATGCAGTGATGTTGATGCCTGCGATGCAGCCATAGTGGCGCACGGCGAAGGACAGCTCAGGGGTCGGGCGCAGCTCGTCAAACAGCAGCGCCTTGATGCCGTTGGCCGCGAGGATGCAGGCGGACTGCTTGGCAAACTCGGGCGAATAGTGACGGCTGTCATATGCAATGGCAACGCCGCGGTCCATCGCGGCCTGTCCGTTGGAGACGACCAGATTGGCAAGGCCCTGTGCCGCCTGACCGACCGTGAAGCGGTTCATGCGGTTCAGGCCAACGCCCAGCACGCCGCGCAGGCCCGCCGTGCCGAACGACAGGGGCGCGAAAAAGCGGCTCTCGATCTCCTCGTTGTTGCCCTTAACGGCTTCCAGTTCCGCAGTTTCCTGCGCATCCAGCGCACCGCTGTCCAGCCAGCGCTGGTATTCCATCATATAATCCATGGGAATCACCTCATCCTCTTTTTTTGGCTAAAGCCACTATCTAAATTATACAATATTTGTTTGTCAATGCAAGAGTTTTTGCGCGAATTTGTGAATAAATCGGAGCAGTCCTGCATGTTTTCACAAAAAAGAGCACGTTTTTTTGTGCATTCCGTTCTGCGAAACGATTTTCCGACAACATGCCGAAATTTCCGTGGAAATTTTGTGGAAAGCGCTTATGAAGGCGCATTTCCATGCTTGTACTGTGCGGAAAAATGCGGTATACTTCATTATATATGAAATTGACAGATAGAGGGGTTATCGTATGAAGCTGAAAACCCGGCTGGCCGTTGCGGTTTGCAAGGCCTCGGGCGCGGTTCTGCGCCGCCTCGGCCGCGGCGGCACCAACCTGCCCGGCAAGCTGGCGCTCAAGATCGACAAAAATATCCTTGGGGAATTGTCGCGCGGGGTCAAGGTCACGGTCGTGACCGGTACCAACGGCAAAACCACCACCTCGCGCATGATCGAGCAGGCCTTTGCCGACGCAGGGCTGAAATACTTCTCGAATAAATCGGGCGCCAACCTGCTGACCGGCATTATCGCCGTGTTCGCGCAGCACTGCACGCTGTCCGGTAAGTGCCCGTATACGCACGCGCTCATCGAGTGCGACGAGGCTGCGTTCCGTAAAACGAGCGAATTTCTGCCGGTCGAATGTCTGGTGGTCAACAATATTTTCCGCGACCAGCTCGACCGCTACGGCGAGATCACGCACACCTTGAACGCCATCCGCGAGGGCATCACCCATGTGCCGGACGCGACGCTCTGCCTGAACGCGGACTGTTCGCTGACCGCCTCGCTTGCGGACAAGATCCCGAACAAGATCGTCTGGTTTGGCGTCAATGTCCCGATTTATGAAAACGCGGCGCATGAGCTGTCCGATGCGCCCTACTGCATCCATTGCAAGACCGAATATGAGTACGACTACATCACATACGGCCATCTGGGCGGCTTCCGCTGTCCGAAGTGCGGCTACCAGCGCCGCGAGCCGGATGTCGCCGTGACCAAGATCCTCGCCGCGGGCGCGGATTCGTCCGACATCGAGCTGTCCATCTGCGGCCATGCGCACGAGGTGCATGTCAACCTGCCGGGCGGCTACAACATCTATAACGCGGCTGCCGCTGCGGCGGTTTCGCATGTCGTCGGCATCGACGAGGAGACCGCGGTCAGCGCGCTCGGTCAGTTCGAGTGCGGCTTTGGCCGCGCCGAGCAGTTCAAGCTCGGGCAGGCGCAGGCGCGCATGATGCTGGTCAAGAATCCGGCGGGCTTCAATCAGGTCATCAACCTGATCGCGCATGACAAGGGCACCTGCAAGCTGGCGTTCCTGCTCAACGACCGCTTTGCGGACGGCACGGACATCAGTTGGATCTGGGATGTGGACTTTGAATCGCTCGCCGAACAGCAGAACCGTTTTACGCGTATTCTGGTTTCGGGCGTGCGCGCGGACGACATGGCGCTGCGCCTGAAATACGCGGGCTTTGTGTCCGACCGCATCGAGGTTATCCGCGACTATGACAAGCTGCTCCAGACCGTCGGCACGGACGAAACGCCCGCCTTCCTGATGCCGACCTATACGGCGATGTTCGACCTCAGAAACGAGATCGCCAAGCACACCGACGTCAAGGCGTTTTATGAATAAGGGGGAGAGGACAACATGGAACTGAATATCTGCCACCTGTACCCCGACATTCTCAACCTGTACGGCGATCGGGGCAATATCATCACGATGAAGCGCCGTCTGGAGGCGCGCGGCATCAAGGTCAACATCGAGGAATGTTCGATCGGCCAGCCGATCGATATCGATAAAACCGATATCTTCTTTATCGGCGGCGGGCAGGACTTCGAGCAGGAGGTGCTGCTGCGCGACCTCGCCAGCGGCAAGGGACGCGATATCTGCACAGCAGTCGAGGAGAAAAAGGTGTTCCTCGCGATCTGCGGCGGCTATCAGATGCTGGGGCAGTACTACAAAACGTGGGACGGCAACCAGCTGGACTTCATTGGCGCCATCGATATCCACACGATCGGCGCGAAGGAGCGCATGATCGGCAACTATATGTACCGCACGACGCCCGAGAGCGGCGGCACAGTTGTGGTCGGCTTTGAGAACCACTCGGGCAAGACCTACCTTGGCGCGGGGGTTGCGCCGCTGGGCATGATGCTCAAGGGGTACGGCAACAACGGCGAGGACCAGACTGAGGGCGCGCGCTACAAAAACGTGTTCGCGACCTATTCGCATGGTTCGCTGCTGCCCAAGAACCCGGTGCTGGCCGATTTTATCCTGCAAACCGCGCTTGCGCGCAAGTATGACCATGTCGAGCCGCTGACCCCACTCGACGACGAGATCGAAAACCGTGCGCATGACTATATGGAAGAGCGCCTGCGCCGCGGCTGACGCGGATATTGACTTTGCCCATTGCGTATGCTATCATAAGCGGTAATAAGGGAGTAGTCGGCGCGGAACCGTTCCACCCGCGCGGCAGGGCCAACATACTGGGGAGGACGCTTCCCTGGTTCTGCATGAAATGACGAGACTTATCTGTTTTACGGCGGATAGGTCTCTTTTTTTGTGCCTGTCCGGCGCTGCAACCGAAGGAGGACAAGAAAATGGGTATTCTGGAGCTGTTTATTATCGCGGTCGGCCTGTCGATGGATGCGTTCGCGGTGTCGATCTGCAAGGGGCTTTCGGTGCGCACGCTGCGCCCGCGCCACGCGCTCATCACGGGCGCGTACTTCGGCGGGTTTCAGGCGCTGATGCCGCTGATCGGTTTTTTCCTGGGCGTGCGCTTCCAGTCGCTGATCACGAGCGTTGACCACTGGATTGCATTTGTGCTGCTTGCGCTGATCGGCGGCAACATGGTGCGTGAATCGCGCGAGAGTGACGAGGAGAATTTGAGCGATTCCTTTTCCTTTGGTACAATGCTGCCGCTCGCGGTCGCGACCAGCATCGACGCGCTCGCTATCGGTGTGACGTTCGCGTTTTTGCAGGTGGATATCGTGCCCGCGGTCTGCCTGATCGGCGTGACGACCTTTGTGCTGTCCTGCGTGGGCGTCAAGGTCGGCAATGTGTTCGGCGCGAAGTATAAAGCGCGCGCCGAGCTGTTCGGTGGCGTGGTGCTCATACTGATGGGTCTGAAAATCCTGCTTGAGCACCTCGGCATTATCGGGTAAACAAAAAAAGGACGCCTTTTGGCGTCCTTTTTGTTTTGTCGTTACTTTGCGTAGTCGATTGCGCGGGTCTCGCGCACCATATTGACCTTGATCTGGCCGGGATAGTCGAGTTCGTCCTCGATCTTCTTGGCGACTTCGCGGGCCAACAGAACCATCGCGTCGTCCGAGATCTTGTCGGGGTTGACGATGATGCGGATCTCGCGGCCGGCCTGGATCGCATACGAACTGGAAACACCGGGGGTCTCGTTGGCAATGCCCTCGAGCTTTTCCAGACGCTTGATATAGTTCTCCAGGTTCTCGCGGCGTGCGCCCGGCCGTGCAGCCGAGATCGCGTCCGCCGCCTGCACGAGGCAGGCGATCGTCGTCTTGGCTTCCACGTCGCCGTGGTGCGCCTCGATCGCGTGGATGATCGCGTGGTTTTCCTTGTACTTCTTGGCAAGGTCTACGCCGATCTGCACGTGGCTGCCCTCGACCTCGTGGTCAATGGCCTTGCCGATATCATGCAGCAGGCCGGCACGGCGCGCAGGCACCGGATCAAGGCCAAGCTCGCTGGCCATCATGCCAGCGATATGTGCAACTTCGATGGAGTGCTGCAGTACGTTCTGACCGTAGCTCGTGCGGTAGCGCAGGCGGCCGAGGATCTTGACCAGCTCGGGATGGATGCCGTGGATGCCGGTCTCGAAGGTGGCGCGCTCGCCCTCCGACTTGATGATCTGCTCGACCTCGCGGCGGGCCTTGTCGACCATTTCCTCGATACGAGCCGGATGGATACGGCCGTCGACGATCAGCTTTTCAAGCGCCAGGCGCGCAATTTCGCGGCGCACCGGGTCGAACGAGGACAGGGTGATTGCCTCGGGCGTGTCGTCGATGATCAGGTCGACGCCGGTCAGCGTTTCAAGCGTGCGGATGTTGCGGCCCTCGCGGCCGATGATGCGGCCCTTCATCTCATCGTTGGGCAGCGGCACGACCGATACGGTCGCTTCGGAAACATGGTCGGCAGCGCAGCGCTGGATCGCGGTCGAGATGATCTCGCGCGCGGTCTGCTCGCTTTCGTCCTTGAGCTTCTGCTGGATCTCGCGCAGCTTGACGGCTGCGTCGTGCGTGGCCTCGGCTTCGATCGAGGCAACCAGCATCTCACGCGCTTCGTCGCGCGTCATGCTGGCGATCAGCTCGAGCTTTTCGAGCTGCTCGGCCTTGATGCGGGTCAGCTCTTCCTTTTCCTTCTGGGTCGCTTCGAGCTGACGGGACAGTTCTTCGTTCTTACGGTCGAGCGTGTCGCTCTTTTTGTCGAGCGCTTCTTCGCGCTGGATCAGGCGGCGCTCAAGCTGCTGGGTTTCGTTGCGGCGCTCCTTCAGCTCGCGGTCGGCTTCGGTGCGCTGCTTATGGATTTCGTCCTTGGCTTCCAAGATGCTTTCGCGCTTCTTGGTCTCACCGGCCTTGATGGCTTCGTTGATGATGCGTGTCGCCTCGGTTTCAGCCGAGCCGATCTCCTTTTCCGCAACACTCTTGCGGTATAGGAAACCGATGACAACGCCCACCACGAGACACACGATACCGGTGATGATCGGTATGATGATGTCAGTCATGGATTGGTGTATCCTCCCGTTTGTTGATTTTTCAGGCGGCACCAGTCCGGGCATAAAAACGGCATGCGCGGTATCTTTCGGCAAAACAGGCCGCACTTTGGCGGCAAACACGCAGGTTTGCAGGCACGGGAGCAAACCCTGCGGGGGTCATGACAAAAAACGGCGCAGCAGGCCGGAAATGCAGCGGAACGGCGGCCCTGCGTAGCGGTCGGCGCTCCTGCGGAACGCCGGATTGATAATGCCTTTGAAAAAAGCCATGCGCGGAATTTGCGCAGGCTATATTACAGCAGGTATTATACTATATTAATTGTAAAGCCTGTTGGTCAAACTGTCAAGAAAAACCCATAGATTGCGGTGCGTATTTTGGCGTATTTTGAGAACAGATTGGGCGCGCCCTTGTGAAACAGGCGCTGATTTGCTATAATAAAACGAATATACTGGGAGGAAAGCCTATGCATCAGTCCATGCGCCGCGTTGTGCGCGGCCCGTTTGTGTTATATACCTGTGACCGCCTGCCCGTGCGCCATGCGTTCACGACCAAATTCGGCGGTGTAAGCCGCAGCCATTGCGAGAGCCTGAACCTCGGCTTTAACCGCGGCGACGAGGAAGCGAATGTCCGCGAGAATTACCGCCGTCTGGCAGATGCGATCGGCGTGCCGGATGCGCGCTGGACACTGACCAAGCAAGTACATGAGACCGAGGTCTCGGTCGTGCGCGAGGAGCAGGCCGGTATGGGCCTGCACCAGCCGATGGCGTGGCAGTCGGATGCGATCGTCACCGCCCTGCCGGACACGCCGCTGATCGGCTTTTATGCCGACTGCGTGGTCACGCTCCTGTACGACCCTGCGACGAACACCGCGGGCGTGTGCCATTCCGGCTGGCGCGGCATGGCGGGCGGCATCCTGCCCAAAGCGGTCGATACGATGGCCGAACAGCTGGGCACAAAGCGCGAAAGCCTGATTGCCGTACTCGGCCCGTCCATCCGACAGGAGTGCTTCGAGACCGACGCGGACGTGCCAGAGGCGATGGAAAAGCAGCTTGGCGCGCTCGTGCGTCCGTACATCATGGAGAAAGGCCCGAAATTCCATGTCGACCTGCAAGGGATCGGTGTAAAGCTGCTGGAAAACGCCGGGCTTTCCCCGGAAAATGTGATCGACAGCGGCATCTGCACGATGTGCCATGCCGATGAGTTCTGGTCGCACCGCGCAACGCACGGCATCAGGGGCGTGCAGGGCGCTGCGATCTGCCTGTGACCGAAAGGGAGTCCTTTTATGAAGTGGAAAAAACGCGCGCTGGCCGTGGTGCTCGCGGCGCTGTGCCTGATTTCCGGATGCGGCCTGCCCGACCTGATCGGCGGGGACGACGGCCCGGTCGACAATGTCAAGGTGTCGGATGCGTATTTCGGCCTTGCGTGGTACCAGAATGGCGTGCTTAACCCGGTGCTTGACAGTACGAGCATCAACCGCTTGCTGTGTGAGGCGCTGTACGAAGGCCTGTTCGAGGTGACGAGCAACTTCACCGCGGAAAACGTGCTGTGCGAGTCCTATACGGGAGACGGCACAACCTTTACCTTCACCCTGTGTGAGGGCATCCAGTTCTGGTCGGGCGAGACGCTGACGGCGCGCGATGTGGTCGAAAGTTTGCAGACCGCGCAGTATAACGAATCTTCGCCCTATCACAACCGGCTGGTGGAGGTATCCTCGATCGAAGCCGTGAGCGACCGCGAGGTGCGCATTACGCTCTCCTTGCCCAATATCAACTTCCCCCGCCTGCTCGATATCCCGATTTATCGTGCCGGTTCGGCGGACAGCGGCAGCTTTGCCGACGGCACCGGCCCGTTCAAGCCGGTCGAGGGTGACCACAGCTGGACGCTCGAGGCCAATGAGAACTGGCACGACGGCTTCCTCGGCTCGATCCGCAAAATCACGCTCGTGACCATGACGCGCGCGGACGCGGCCATGTCCAGCTTCCAGACGGGCGACGTGTCGCTCATGCGCGCGGCGCGCATCGCGCCCGACCCGCCGTCGGTTGGCGGCTCGGTCGATACCGTGCAGACGACCAGCGCATCGCTGCACTATCTGGGCATCAACTATGCGAACAGCCAGCTTGCAAACGCCAAGGTGCGGCAGGCGCTTTCCGCCGCGCTGGCGCGCGACAGCCTGTGCGCCACCCAGCTGCAGACCTTTGCCGATCCGGCGGTGCTGCCGGTCAACCCGCAGCCGACGGGCGATAATCTGACGATCAACCTGTCCGCGGATGCGAATAAGGCTGCGCAGCTGCTGCGCGAGAGCCAGAACAGCGAGGATGACGGAACAAACACCGACACGGCGGATGAAACCGGCGACGAGGACGGTACGGACGAGTACGACGATACGGATGAAACCGGCGAGTATGAGGACACCGATGAAACAGACGGCAGTACCGATACATCCGCTTCTTCGGGTCTTAACCTGTCGATCCGTCTGCTGGTCAATTCGGATAACGCTTTCAAGGTTGCGGCGGCCGAGCAGATCGCCGCGTCGTGGAATGCGCTCGACGGCGTGACCGTCACGGTGGACAAGCAGCCGTACGAGACATTCATTTCCATGCTGCAGTCGGGCGATTTTGACGTATACTATGGCGAGACGCAGCTGACCGCGGACTTCGACCTTCGGCCGCTGCTGTCCTCGGGCGGCAGCCTGAATTATGGCGGCTATTCGAGTGATGCAATGAGCCAGGCAATCTCGGCCGCGCGCAGCGGTGACAACGTCGCGGCGTTTTATCAGCTGTTTTTGGAGCAGATGCCCATTATCCCGATCGCGTTCGAGCGCGGGCAGATGATTATCCGCAAGGGGCTGATCGACAACTACGCGCCGACGCCGTATAATGCGTTTGCTTCCTTAGAAACTTGGACAAGCACAAACTGAGTACAAACAGGAGTTTTTCATGGCAGAAAAGGTAGTATTGGGACTGTCCGGCGGGGTGGACTCGGCGGTGGCCGCCGCGCGGCTGCGCGGGATGGGCTACGAGGTGCACGGTCTGTTCCTCGAGGTCGGTCTCGGTGGCGAAGAGCAGGCGCAGCATACGGCGGACGAGCTGGGCATCCCGCTCTATATTGCGCACCGGCGCGAGGCGTTCGAGCAGCAGGTCTGCGCCTACTTTGCGGAATCCTTCCGCTGCGCGCGCACGCCCAATCCGTGCGTCGTGTGCAACCCGCTCATTAAATTCCGCGCGCTGACCGACTACGCCGACGAGATCGGCGCGCCGTTTATCGCGACCGGACACTACGCCCGCACCGGACGCGACGCGGAAGGCCGTGCGCTGCTGCTGCGCGCCCGCGCGGACAAGGATCAGAGTTATATGCTCTACCGCCTGCCGCGCAAAACGATCGCACGCTGCATCTTCCCGCTGGGCAAAGCGGCGGGCAAGGACGAGGTGCGCGAAAACGCGCGCGAAATCGGCCTTGCCGCAGCGGACAAGCCGGACAGCATGGATGTGTGCTTCATCCCGGACGGCGACACGCAGGGCTGGCTCGAGCGCCATGGCGCGGCCTGCCCGCCGGGCAATTTTGTCGATGAGGCTGGCCGGGTGCTTGGACGGCATAAGGGTATCCACTGCTATACGGCCGGTCAGCGCAAAGGGCTGGGCGTCGCGGCGGAGGGACGGCTGTTTGTGCATGAGCTGCGGCCGGAGACCAACGAGGTCGTTTTGTCGCTCGAAGATGTATACCGAAATGAGATCACGCTGCGCAATACGCACTATATTGCGCCGGAATACGCGGAAAACGGGCCGTTCGCCTGCGAGGTGCGTGTGCGCTTTTCGCGCCGCAGCGACCGCGCGACCGTCTACCCGGACGGCGAAGGTGCGCGGGTCGTGTTTGAGGGCGCGGTGCGTGCCCCGGCCGCAGGGCAGAGCGCGGTGTTTTATGACGGCGATATCGTCATCGGCGGCGGGTTCATAGACTGAACCCGGCGGAGCCGGGTTCTCGCCCGAAACCACGCTTTCGGGCGAAGGGGGCGCAAAAAAGTTCCGACACGCGAAACTTTTTTGCTTGCAAGGTATCAAAAGACCCGGCAGAGCCGGGTCTTTTGATGAAAATAACGGAAAACCGTTATTTTCTGTTACAGATACGAGGAGATAAGGATTGTGGAGAAGAATCATTTGTTGCAGGGTCACCTGCTCGGCGGGTTTACCGTGCTGGTCTGGGGCACGACGTTCGTGTCCACCAAGGTGCTGCTGCGCACCTTTTCGCCGGTTGAGATCATGGTCACGCGCTTCGCACTCGGCTTTCTGGCGCTGCTGATCGCCTCGCGCGGACAGCTGCGGCCCAAGAAGGCCTCGCACGAGATCCTGTTCGCGCTGGCGGGACTTACCGGCGTGACGCTGTACTTTCTGATGGAAAACATCGCGCTGACCTATATCTCGGCCTCGCTTGTCGGCGTGATCGTCGCGGCGGCGCCGCTGTTTACCGCGCTGTTCGCCGCCGCCATCCTGCATGAAAAGCTCGGCCGCTGGTTCTTCTGCGGCTTTATCTGCGCGATGGCAGGCGTGGCGCTGGTCAGCCTCGCGGGCGTGAGCGAGCTGCATTTCAGCCCGCTGGGCGCGCTGCTCGGTGTGGGCGCAGCGCTCGTCTGGGGCGCGTACTCGGTCATCATCCGCCACCTCGGCGCGGCGGGCTACGCGACCGTACCGCTGACCGCCCATGTATTCGGCTATGGCCTGCTGTTTCTGCTCATTCCGGCATTTTTAGAGGGCTTCCCGGCGGGGCTGCATGCGTGGCTCGAGCCAATGCACTTTGCAAACCTGCTGTTCCTCGGCCTCGGCGCGTCTGCGACCTGCTTTGTCACGTGGAACCGCGCGGTATTCCTGCTCGGGCCGGTGCGCACGAGCGCATACATCTACTTAACACCGATCGTCACGATTGTCAGCTCGGCGCTCATCCTGCATGAGACCATGACGCCCGCCATGTGGGCAGGTACAGCGCTCGCCCTCGGCGGCCTGATCCTGTCCGAGCGGGACAACGCCGGGAAAGCTGACCCATCCTGAAACGAAAAAAGAACCGCCTTTTGGCGGTTCTTTTTTATGCAGCGATGAACAATATGACTGTGCGCGCGCTGTGCTCAGCGGATCGGCAGCATCTTGCCGGTCTCGAACGACTCCTTGCAGCGGTAGGCCGCTTCGGAAACCGCCGTGCCGTCGTATACGGTCAGGTCGGCGGGCTTGGTGTTTTCGCGGACATGACCGGTGAAGGCGACCATCTCGGCGACGAACGCCTCGTGCCAGCGGCTCATAAAGTCCGGATAGTACTCCTCGCGCGAGCCGTGCTCGTCGACGATGTTGAGCATGTTCTTGGCGCCGACGTTGGCGATGCGCAGCGTGCCGTGCGTGCCGATGATCTCGGTCTCGACATTGCAGCCCGCGGCGTGCGTGCGGTTGGTGAACATGAAGCCCATCGCGCCGTTCTCCATCTGGATGGTCGCGGCCGCATTGTCCGCGTCGTTCAGCTCCTTGTACAGGTCGAACTCGAACACGCCGCCGATCGCCCAGACATTCTTGACGTCCGAGCCGGTGAACCAGCGGATCAGGTCGATGTCGTGCACGCACATGTCGAGGAACTGGCCGCCCGAGTGCGGCGCGAACTTGAGGGTGGACTCGATGGTCGTGCGCGGGTCCTGCGTGTACGAGCGCACGAGCACGACCTTGCCGATGTCGCCCGCGTCGATGCGGCGCTTGGCCTCGGCATAGGACTTGTCAAAGCGGCGCATAAAGCCCAGCTGGAAGATCAGCTCGGGGTGCGCCTCGACCACCTTTTCCGCGTCCTTGCACTGGGCGACGTCCGTGCCCAGCGGCTTTTCGCAGAATACGTGCTTGCCGTTGCGCATGGCGATCTCAATCTGCTCGCAGTGCAGGAACGAGGGGGAAACGATCACGATCGCGTCCAGCTCGGGGTTCTTGCACATTTCCTCAAAATCGGTATACGTATAGGGAACGCCCAGTTCCTCCGCGACTTCCTTGACGCGCTTTTCGTCCACATCGCAGATCGCTGCCAGTTCGCAGCCCGGTACCTGCGTAGCGAGGTTGCAGGCGTGCTCATAACCCAGACGGCCCAGACCGACAGAACCTACTTTTACCGTTTTCATATCCACATTCTCCTTTTCTCCGTTGATGCGGGCGCCTGCCGCGCCCTGTCCTGTGATGGTTCTATTGTAGCGCGCCCGCCGCAGAATTACCATCGGATTCTTGCATTTTGTGCAGGCAAAAACCGCCGCGAAACCGCGGCGGCCGGAGACAGACTTTCAAATTCCTGCAAGGGAGGGTCAGGCGTGGTAGACATACTCGCGCCGGAAGGTGCGCGGCGCCATGCCGACGGCCTTGGCAAACTGCGCGTTGAAGTGGCTGGGGTTGTCATAGCCCACCTGCGCGGCGATGCGCGTGATGGGCAAATCGGTCGTGATGAGCAGCGTCTGCGCCTCGCCGATGCGGCGGCGCAGGACGTATTGCAGCGGCGAGTAGCCGGTCGCCTCCTTGCAGGCGTGCGACAGGTAGGACGGGCTGACATGCAGCGCGTCTGCCATCTGCTGGAGCGAAAACTCCTCGGCAAAATGTGCGCCGATATAGTCCTTGATGCGCTGGGCGAATACATTTTCCGTCGCGGCGCAGCCGTCTGCCCCTGCGCGGTACTGCTCGACGAGTGATAATATTGCCATGAGCAGATGGTGCGCGCCGTCGTCATTCCCGGCGGTCAGCTCGTCATACAGCACATCGTACAGCCGCGCGAGCCGTACGGTCTGCGCCTCACTTAAATGGCAGACCGGGCTTTCGCCCTCACCGATCAGCGTGTTTTCCCGCAGGCCGGGCACAGCAAGGCCGCCCAGCGCCAAACTGGACGTTGCAACCGGCCGGTCGGGGCCGGATGGCTCATCATGCACGACGCGGCTGTTGAAGATGAACAGGTCGCCGCGGCGCGCGTCATACGGTGTGCCGCCGACGAAATAACGGCTTTCGCCGCCGCGCACCAGCACGACCTCAACCAGATCGTCGTGCGCGTGCATGACGCGGGGGTGTGCGGAGGCTTTTTCGTCCGTCCGGCTGACGGAGAACAGGCGCGGCATGCACAGCAGGCCGAACGGTGCGGCATATTCCTTTTTGACAAAGCATTGGATCACGCAGCGCCCCTCCTTTCCCTGCGGCTTGTGGTTTCATCGTAGCACAAACGTCCGCGCCGGTCAAGGCGCGCGAAAAAAGGCTTCGGGTGCATGCCCGAAGCCTTTTGCATCGTATCACATAATCTGTCCGCGCAGGATGACCGTATTGAGGTTGAGATCATCGTCCAGCAGCAGAATATTGGCCAGCTTGCCCGGCTCGAGCGTGCCGTAATCGTGCTCGATGCCGATGGCGCGCGCCGGGTTGGTCGATGCCGACCGCACGGCTTCCCCGAGCGGGATGCCCATTTTGACCACGCGCTGCAGGCACTCAAACAGGTTCGCGGTCGATCCGGCCAGCGAACTGCCGCCCCGCAGCGTGGCGCGGCCGTCCCGCACTGTTACGTCCTGACCGCCGAGGGTATAGTCCCCGTCGCCCAGTCCGGCGGCGGACATGCTGTCCGAGATCAGGATAATGCGGCTTTCAAACAGGCGGAACGCCGCCCGCACAGCCGCCGGGTGCACATGCACGCCGTCCGCGATCAGCTCGATGCCGACCTCGTCATTGTCGAGCGCCGCGCCGATCAGCCCCGGCTCGCGGTGCGTCATGGGCGGCATGGCGTTGAACAGATGCGTGACCTCGCGCGCGCCGCGGCGGAACGCTTCGCACGCGGTGTCATAGTCGGCTTCAGTGTGCGCCAGCGACAGGCGCACCTCGCCGACCAGCTGCTCGATCATATCCAGTCCGCCGGGCAGCTCAGGGGCGAGCGCACACAGGCGGATCAGTCCCTGCGCCTCCTCTTGCAGGCGGCGGAACAGGTCGGCGTCCGGGTTTTGCAGGTACGCGCCGTTCTGCGCGCCGCGCCGCGTTTCCGCGAGGAACGGCCCTTCGAGGTATATGCCCTCAAGCGCCGCGCCGCAGCGTTCGGTGCGGTAGGCCGCGGCGGCCCGCATCATGGCGGCAAGCTGTTCTTCGGGGGCGGTCATGGTCGCCGGGCAGATCGCGCATACGCCGTTCTCGGCCTGATAGCGCGCCATGGCGGAGATCGCCTGCTCGCTCGCCTCGCCGAAGTCATGCCCCGCGCAGCCGTGAAAGTGGATATCGATCAGTCCGGGGATGGCATACAGCCCGTCCATATCGCAGGCGTCCGCCGAAGCGGGTGTGGCCGCGATACGGTCGCCCGAGAGAACCAGCTCGCCCGTGCGGAACGAGCCATCCGGCTGATACAGTCGGAGATTGCGAAATTCCATGCGAGAAAGCGCTTCTTAGAGCAGGTCGAGGCACTTGGACAGCGCAGCCTCGTCCGCTACGACCGATACGTCGGTGTGCAGCTGCAGGATGGAAGCCGGTACACGCGGGGTGACCGGGCCGAAGAACGCTTCACGCAGGATGTCGGCCTTGTTTTCACCCGAAACAACGATGATGATCTTGCGCGCGAGCATGATGGTCTGTACGCCCATGGTGTACGCCTGACGCGGTACGTCGTCCGCGGACGCGAAGAAGCGCTTGTTGGCCTCGATGGTGGACTCGGTCAGGTCGACGCAGTGCGTGCCCTTGGAGAAGTAGTCGTCCGGCTCGTTGAAGCCGATGTGGCCGTTCAGGCCCATGCCCAGCAGCTGCAGGTCGATGCCGCCCGCCGCCTTGATGGCCTTGTTGTAGCGCTCGCACTCGCGCTCAGCATCCATCTGCGCGCCGTCCGGCAGGTTGATGCGGCTGTCCGGGATGTTGATGGCGTTGAAGAAGTTCTTGTACATGAAGTAGTGGTAGCTCTGGTCGTGGTCAGCGGTCAGGCCGCGGTACTCGTCGAGGTTGAAAGTGGTGCACTCGCCGAAGTCGACGTCGCCCTTGTTGTACCACTTGATCAGCTGCTCATAGATGCCGATCGGGGACGAACCGGTCGCGAGGCCGAGCACCGAGTCCGGCTTGAGGATGACCTGCGCGGAGATGATGTTGGCGGCCTTGCGGCTCATGTCATTGTAGTCCTTTGCACGGATAATTTTCATAAGTAATCCTACTCCTTTTTCCCATTCGATTTCCCATACACAAAAACAAAGGCGGGCGTTGCGCCCGCCTCAGCTGCTTGAGGTATGCCTATGTCCCGCGGGACGCAGGATTCGATTGTCACCGGACTGTCCGGCGAAAAACCGATTAGAGGTTCTCCTTCAGGAAGGTCTCGAGCGCAGCTGCTGCTGCCTCTTCGTCCTCGCCCTCGATGGTCAGCTTGACAGCGTCGCCCTGCTTGACGCCCATGCTCATAACGCCCATGATGCGCTTTGCGTCGACTTCCTTCTTCGGGCCGGCGATTTTGATGCTGGACTTGAACTGCGCAGCCTCCTTGACCAGCATGCCTGCCGGACGCGCGTGGATGCCGAGCTCATCTTTAATGGTGTACTCTACTACTTTCATAACTACACTTTCCTTTCTATTATGCGCATTTTGTAAATGACTTACTACTGTTTGTGAAGGGTCAGCAAAACGTCGCCCGCCGCCACTTCGCCGTTTTTCTCAACATGGATGGAGGAAAACGCCTCGGTGTTGCACACAATGACCGGCGTGATGATATCATACCCTTCTGCGCGGATGGCTTCGTGGTCAAACTCGATCAATGTCTGCCCGCGCACGACCTTGTCGCCGTCCTGACAGCGCACCTGATAATGCTTGCCGTGCAGCTGGACGGTGTCCAGCCCGACGTGGATGAGCACTTCCGCGCCGTCCGCCGTCGTCATGCTGACCGCATGGCCGGTTTCAAACATCAGGTCGATCGTGCCGTCCGCCGGGGCGACGATACGCCCTTCGGACGGGATAACCGCAACGCCCCTGCCCAGAATACCCTGCGCAAAGGTCGGGTCGGCTACCTCGGAGAGCGGCACAGCCGTACCGCTGACCGGTGCTGTGATCTCGATCGCTTTGTCTGCATGGAACAAGCCTTTCAGCTTTCCAAACATAGTTTCCACCCTTTCCGCACCCGTCCGCTGCTGCGGTACGGGGACAAGCCCGGGCGTCCCTGCCCGAAAATGAAAAGAACCAAACTCCTGCACCGCCGGGCGTCTGTTTTCAGACCGGCCGCGAGAAATTTGGTTTTGCCCGCCAACACGGTAACAATCCAATCACAACGAGGACGATGTTCGCTTGTTGTTAACATTGTAACAAACTGGACACGCTTTTTCAAGCGGGTACCGCCTGCGTGGATAGCCAGAAAACACACCGCATTTTTGTATATTTTACATAAAGCATTTTTGAAGCGTCGGAAAGATTTTGACGGCGCGCGTCTTTTGTGCTATCGTTAGCACAGGCAACAGGAAAGGAAGCGGAAACCAATATGCAGATTGATGGAAATGAGCTGGCCATTTTGCAGGATAAGCTCGACCGGGAGGGCAAAAAGGAAGAGGCTTGGCGCGTCAAGCAGGAATTTCTCCGGCAGGTGCGCGAGGCGGGCGACCATTGCCCTTGCCGCCAGCCCTGCCCGCACCACGGCAACTGTTTTGAATGCGTGACCATCCACCGCGGACACCGCGATCATCTGCCCATGTGCCTGTGGGATATGGTCAATGAGCGCATCGCGGCGCTCAGCCATATGACCGAGGGCACGCTGCGGCAGTACGAGGACCGCAAGGCAGCCGAAGCGGCGGCATCCTGCGGCTGCGCGGATTGCGGCGGCTGTCCGGGCTGCGGCGAATAACAGAAAATGTTCTCGCAGCGCGGGCTGCGATACTCCAGTCCGCCGCTGTTTCGATCGACGAATAAAAAGCAGCCCTTCGGGGCTGCTTTTTTGCGGCCTTTTTCAGTTATGCCCCGGTGATGCGCGCAATATGCAGCGTCAGGCAGAGCAGTTCGTTCTGTCCCGCGTCAAAGCCCTTGTCGCGGCGGATCTGGTCGCATATCGCCTGCGCGCAGGCGTATGCCGTCGGGTATTTGGCGCGCACAGCGGGCAGCAGGTCGGCGTCGCGGTCGCCGTAATTCTGTCCGGCTGCGATGCGCCGCGCCAAAAATTTCAAATGCGCGACAAAACGGTAAAAATCAATCGATTCCCTATCCGGCTCAACGCCGCAGCGTGCGCGCACCAGCGCGAACACCCGCTGCAGCAGGCAGGTCATGTCGTAAACCTCGGGCAGCTCGCCGCCGACCACCGCGTTGACAAAGTGCATCGCGATGAACCCTGCTTCATCCTCCGGGAATGCTACGCCGGTTTCCTCCCGGATGGTTTCGACCGCCATGCAGCCCGCCTGATATTCCTCAGGATAGAACTGCTGGATGTCCCACAAAAGCGGGTTGTCCAGCGCGATCCCCTGCCGCTGCCGCTCGAGCGCGGCCGAGATATGGTCGGGCAGCGTGACATAGATACTGTCCGACAGCGTCGCACCCAGCATGTGTTTGGCGCGGTCGATGATACGCTCGGCCAGCAGGAAGTGCGCCAGCGGGATGCCGGTCAGCAGCTGCTGGAACCGGTCGGACAGCTGACCGGCGTGCAGGTTAAACCGCTTTTCGATCTTGTCGGCGGGCGCCTCGTCCCCTGCGCGCCGTCCAAAGGCCAGCCCGCGCCCCATCAGCACGGTTTCTGCGCCGGCCTCGTCCCGCGCGATCACTACATTATTATTCAGCACTTTTTCAATGCGCATGGGCGGCCTCCTTGCTGCCGTCCGGCGGGCAAAGCGCGTCGAGCGCTGCGCGCGCCTGCCGCACCGCGTCCCCGTCGCACCGCCAAAGCGTAAATTCGTCCATACCGGGCAGCCCCATCGGCACGCCCGTGCGGCGGAAGGCCATACCGCTCCCCAGCGTGCGCTTGGCGGACAGGTGGAAGGCGTCCGTGCGGATGCTCGGCTGCAGATCGCGGATCACCTGCGCATTTACGCCCGCGCCGACCAGAATCTGCGGCCTGCCGCCCGCGGCCTCGACCAGCTGCGCCAGCAGCGGCGCACCCTCGACGCAGCTTGCCTGCTGTCCCGAGGTCAGAATGGTGTCCACGCCCAGCCGTCTGGCGGCCTCGAGCGCCTCAAACGGGTCGCGGCACACGTCGAAAGCGCGGTGCAGCGTCACGCCGCAGCCGCCCGCAAGGTCGATCAGCCCGGCCATGCGGTCCTCGTCCAGCGTACCGTCCGGCCGCAAAAGGCCGATCACCACGCCGTCCGCGCCCAGCGCGGCAAAACGGCGCACCTGCCGCCGGAGCAGTTCATATTCCTCGTCCGAATACAGGAAATCGCCAAACCGCGGCCGCAGCAGCACGCGGACCGGGATATCCGTCCGCTCACGCACCATGCAAAACAGGTCCTCATCCGGCGACGTGCCGCCGATGACCAGATTGGCGCACAGCTCGAGCCGCGTCGCGCCGCTGCGCGCGGCGGTTTCCGCCGAATCGACCGAATCGACACATACTTCCAGTACCCGTGCCATGCTGCAATCCCCCCTTGCGTGTCTGATATTGCCATCAGTATACCATGCGGATGCCGCGCCGGTCAACTTGAGCGCGTTTGCCGTCGCTAATAACCTGTAAAAAAAACGCAAAGGCTGCGTATGGTTCTTGCTTTTTCGGCAACGAGCGGCTATAATCGCTATATCAAGGTCCTATTACGTATTTTTATAGGTCTGTTTGATGATTTGAAAAAGAACAAAAAGATCGGAGGCGCACCATGCGCATCATTATTGTAGGCTGCGGCAAGGTCGGCACGGCGCTGGCCGAGCAGCTCTCGACCGAGGGACATGAGCTGACCCTGGTCGACCTGTCCGAGCGGCGGCTGACCGAGCTGACCAACATGCTCGACCTGACCTCGGTGACCGGCAGCGGCACCAGCTACCATGTGCTCGAGGAGGCCGGCGTGCGGGATACCGACCTGCTGATCGCGGTCACCACGCACGACGAGATCAACCTGCTTTCCTGCCTGATCGCCAGCAAGGCGGCGGGCTGTCATACGATCGCGCGCGTGCGCGACCCGGAATATGTATCCGAAATCGGCTTTATCCGCGACGAACTCGGCCTGTCCATGGTCATCAACCCGGAGCTGTCGACCGCGCGCGTCGTTTCGCGCCTGATCCGCTTCCCGTCCGCGATCGATGTCAGCACCTTCGCCAAGGGGCGTATCGAGCTGCTCGATATCCGCATCCCGGAGGGCTCGCGGCTGGACGGCATGGCGGTCTGCGAGGTCAATCCCCTGCTGCGCTGCAACGTGCTGCTGAGCATGGTGCGCCGTGATGGACAGACTTTTATCCCCAAGGGCGACTTTATTCTGCGGGAGGGCGACGATATCACGGTTATCATCCCGCCTGCTGAACAGTCCGACTTTTTCCGTCAGGTGGGCGTGGCCAACGACCATATCCGTTCGGCGATGCTGATCGGCGGCGGTAAGATTTCGTATTTTCTGGCAAAGCTGTTGCTTTCCTCGGGTATTTCGGTCAAAATCATCGAAAACCGGCTGGAGCGCTGCGAAGCGCTCAGCGAGCTGCTGCCCGGCGCGACCATCATCCACGGCGACGGCACCGACCGCGACCTGCTCGACGAGGAGGGTCTGGCGCACTGCGAGGCATTCTGCGCGCTGACCGGCATGGATGAGGAGAATATCCTGCTGTCCCTGCACGCGGGACGTCATTCCAAGGCCAAGCTGTTTACAAAGGTCAACCGCGTAAACTTTGAGGAAGTCATCGGGAGCCTGCCCATCGGCACGGTCATCCGTCCCAAGCAGACGACGGCTGAGCTGATCGGCCAGTACACCCGCGCGATGCAGAACTCGATGGGCTCGAATGTCGAAACGCTGCACCAGCTGGGCGGCGGCGCGGAGGCGCTTGAATTCCGCGTGGCGGCGCACGACCTGACAGGCGTGCCGCTGCAGGATATGCCCATCCGCCCGGATGTGCTGCTGTGCTGCATCAACCGCAAGGGCCGCCGCATCATTCCGCGCGGCCGCGACGTGCTGCGTGAGGGCGATACCGTTATTGTCGTTTCCACCCGCCGCGGCATGAACGACCTGCAGGATATTTTCCAGACCGACCGCACGGAGGGTGCCCAATCATGAATCATGCAATGGTGCGCTACCTGATCGGCTGGATGCTGGGCGTGGAATCGCTGTTCCTGCTGCTGCCCGCGCTGACCGCGATCCTGTATCGGGAGCATGTCGTGCTGGCTTATCTGGGTACGGCGCTGATCTGTCTGGCGCTGGCCGCGTTGTTCTGTCATAAAAAACCGGCAAACACCCGGTTTTATGCCCGCGAGGGGTTCGTGACCGTCGCGCTGTGCTGGATCGTGCTTGCGCTGACCGGTGCGTTGCCTTTTATGTTCAGCGGCGAGATCCCCTTTTTTGTGGATGCCATGTTCGAGACGATCTCGGGCTTTACCACCACGGGCGCGACCATCCTGAGCGATGTGGAAGCGCTGTCGCACGCGTCGCTTCTGTGGCGCAGCCTGACCCACTGGGTCGGCGGCATGGGCGTTCTGGTGTTCATGCTGATCGTGCTGCCGCTTGCCGGCGGCCAGACCATCCATCTGATGCGCGCGGAAAGCCCGGGCCCGTCGGTCAGCAAGCTGTCGCCCCACCTGCGCGACACCGCGATGATCCTGTACGCGATCTATTTTGGCATCACCCTGCTCGAGGTTGTGCTGCTGCTTGTCGGCGGCATGCCGCTGTTTGACGCGATCTGTACCTCGATGGCGACCGCCGGCACAGGCGGTTTCGGCATCTGGAACACCTCGATCGCACATTATGACAGCTTTTATCTGCAAGGGGTCGTGACCATCTTCATGATCCTGTTCGGTATCAATTTCAGCGCGTATTTCCTGCTGCTGACACGGCGCTTCAAGGCCGCCTTCCGCATCGAGGAGGTGCGCGTTTATCTGGGCGTTATCATCGCATCGTCCATACTGATTGCTATTAATGTGCGGCCGATGTTTTCGAACTTTTTTGAAAGCCTGCATCATGCAGCGTTTCAGGTCGCGTCGATCATCACGACCACCGGCTTTTCCACTGTGGACTTCAACCAGTGGCCGGCGTTCAGCAAAGCCCTGCTTGTGCTGCTGATGTTCATAGGTGCGTGTGCGGGTTCGACCGGCGGCGGCATGAAATGCTCACGCATCCTGCTGATGTGCAAGTCGATCCGCAAGGAGATGCAGTTCCTCATCCATCCGCGCGCGGTGCGCGTCAACAAGATGGACGGCCGCCGCGTGCAGCATGAGGTTATGCGTTCGGTCAACGTCTTTATGATCGCATACCTTTTGCTGTTTATCCTGTCGGTGCTGCTGCTGTCGATCTCCAGTGAGGATCTGGTCACCAACTTCACCGCAGTTGCCGCGACGCTCAACAACGTCGGCCCCGGCCTTGAATTGGTCGGCCCTGCGGCGAACTTCGGCTTTTTCACCCCGCTGAGCAAGATCGTTTTGATGTTCGATATGCTCGCGGGCCGTCTTGAGGTATTCCCCATGCTGCTGCTGTTCGCCCCGGCGACTTGGCAGCGCGAAAAGTGATCCCACTCCGGCGGATACAAAAAAGGGAGGGAAACCGACCGGTTTCCCTCCTTTTTTCCCTGTTTTGCTGCGCTTAGCTTTGCCGGCGCTTGAAATCCAGATAGCCCTGCAGGATCAGGCCGGCGGCGACCGCGTCGACCGTCTGCCGGTGCTTTTTCATCTTTTTGCCCGACTGGTGCAGGATCTCGTGCGCCGCGACCGTCGTGCGCCGCTCGTCCCAGAGCGTGACCGGCAGCCCGGTGCGCTCCCGCAGTGTTTCGGCCAGCTTTTCGCACTTTTCCGCGCGCGGTCCGGCCGTGCCGTCCATGTTTTTCGGCCAGCCCAGCACGATCTCCTCGATCTTGTTCTGCCCGATGAAGTCGACCAGCTTGTCGACCAGCTTGTCGTAATTCCATTCGTGGATAACGCTCGGCGAGCCGGCCAGAAAGCCCGACGGGTCGGAAACCGACAGGCCGGTGCGTGCGTCGCCGTAGTCAATGCCCAAAATACGCATGTAAATACTCCTATATCTTGTGTATTAAGCTAAGTATATCACAAAAACGCAAAAAAACCAGCACATTTTTTTGAAAAACCCTTGAC
>DXDE01000039.1 GCA_019115615.1 Candidatus Agathobaculum merdavium
CGACGATCTACGCCGTGGCCGCCCGACCTGCCATAAGGCGTTCGACGAGGCGACCGCCGTCCTTGCGGGCGACGGCCTGCTGACCGCGGCGTTTGAAACGGCGGCGGCAGCAGAAGGCGTGTCCGACGAGACCACGCTTGCCTGTATCCGCATCCTCGGGCAGGCGGCGGGCATGAACGGCATGATCGGCGGTCAGGTGCTCGATATGGGCGCGGAGCACCGCAAAATTTCGCTGGACGAACTGCGCCTGCTGCAAAGCCTCAAGACCGGCTGCCTGCTGCGCGCAGCGTGCGAACTGGGCTGCGTCGCGGCGGGCAAGACCGATGAAGCGACGCTCGCCATGGCGCGGACGTATGGCGAAAAGCTCGGCCTTGCGTTCCAGATCCGGGACGACATGCTGGATATCGAGGGCGACACCGCGACGCTTGGCAAAACCGTCGGCAAGGACGAAAAGAGCGAAAAATCCACTTTCCCGTCGCTGCTCGGTATGGAGGAATGCCGCCGTCTGGTGGAGGAGCTGACCGAGGAAGCGGTGCGTGCGGTTTCGGGCATCGACAAAGGCGCGTTTCTGGCAGAACTGGCGCGCAGCCTGACCGATCGCACGAACTGAAACCGGATTTTTACATGGATTTCTTGAATATACCGATTTTTTGTGGTAGAATAATTCGTAAGTGACGTAGTATCCTAGTCAGCGCATACGATTCCCAGGACGGGCCTAAAAATCCGTAGAAGGGCATATCGATGAAGTCTCTGGTGTTTGCTTCTTACGCCCAGTTTGGGGTGGATGCTGGAGGTTAAGGCTTGCGGGCGCGCTTCAATGGCATGAAGTACCGACCCGCCTGCCGTGGAGACCCGCGACTGTCGGACACCTATAGCATCCCTTTTGGGGTTGATGGATGTCCAACGGCACGGGATGAAACCTGTATTGCGGTGCGGCGGAAGCCATGCGGTATACGCCGGTCGTTTGACCGGTGGCCCGCGCGGCAACCAAAACGCTGTGTGCAGTGTAGCCTGCCTTGCGTGGCCATGGTGGATATCGTATCCGCCTGCGGTTTCCCGGCCAGGAACGCCGCGGGAATTGACGGTTGAAACCATGTCTGCAAAAGAGGCTAAGAATCGTGTTGCCTGCAGTGGAAATCACCTAGGCTATTCAGAAATGAGGCAGGCAGAGGATTGCAGTGCGGACTCAGTGGCAATTCGGTCCCGGTGATGGTAACATCCCGGCACGGACTTTAATGGGAAACCCCCACGACGGCGACGCGTGGCAGTCCGCGGGGAAAGCCAACCGAACCTCAAGCCGCAAGATTAACTCAGCCTGCCGTCACTTCTTTTGCAATAAAATGGCTTTTAGGCCTTTGTATAAGGAGCATTTTTTTGGAAGCATCCGATAAACCGAGAAAAAAGAACCAGCCGCCGCAAAAGCCGCGGCTGATCAACGTCAAATGGGTGGCGACCATCATCCCGGTCAGCTTTGTGCTGTCGGTCGTGATGAGCTACATTTCCAATGAGGCGCTGGGCAGCTCAGGGACATTTTTGTCCTTTGTGGTGCTGTTTTTCTTTATCGCATTGGGCATCTTATTTGATATGATCGGCATTGCTGCCGCCTCTGCAACAGAGAAGGAGTTCCACTCCATGGCGGCGCACCGCGTGCGCGGCGCGAAGGAAGCGGTCTGGATGACGCGCAACGCCGAAAAGGTGTCGAGCATCTGCAACGACGTGGTCGGCGATATCTGCGGCATCGTTTCCGGCGCGACCGGCGCGCTGATCGTGGCGAATATCACCGCGGGCATGGACGGTGTGGGTGTAGTGCTGGTCTCGCTTCTGATCACCGGCATGATCTCTGCCCTGACCATCGGCGGCAAGGCCGCGGGCAAGGGCGTTGCCATGGCGTTCAGCAGCCGCGTGCTTTCGATCTGCGGCCGCATTTTGAGTGTGCTGCCGGTGAAGCTGGACAGCAAAAAATAGAGAAACTGTTTCCAAAGTGGGAATAAAACTATGAAAAGGTACGGAATTCTGGACAATATCACAAGCCCCGCCGATTTGCGCGGCCTGTCGTATGACACGCTGGGGGTGCTGTGCGCGGCGCTGCGCGAGTTTATCGTCGATTCGGTTTCGCGCACAGGTGGGCATCTGGCCTCTAATCTGGGTGTGGTCGAGTTGGCTGTTGCGCTCGAGCGGGAATTCGATTCTTCGCGCGACCGTATCATCTATGATGTGGGGCACCAGAGCTATGTCCACAAGATCCTGACCGGCCGCCGTGACCGCTTTGATACATTGCGGCAGTACGGCGGTCTTTGCGGTTTTATGAAGCCGGAAGAAAGCATTGCCGACCCCTGCGTGACCGGACATGCCTCAAATTCGGTGTCGGTAGCGCTGGGTATGGCGCATGCGCGTACGCTCAAGAATCAGAAATACCATGTGGTCGCGGTGATCGGCGACGGTGCGCTGACCGGCGGCATGGCTTATGAGGCGCTCAGCAGCGCCGGCACGTCGGGCGAGCCGCTTTTGGTGGTGCTCAACGACAATAACATGTCCATTGCGCAGAATGTCGGCGGCCTGAGCCGGCATTTATCTCGTTTGCGCGTCAGCCCGCGTTATTTGCACGCCAAGGTGCGTGTCAAGGAACGCCTTGCGCGTATCCCGGGCGGCGGCGCGGTGTCGCGAGCGATCTCGCGCATCAAAGCACGTGTCAAGCGGCTGGTGCTGCCTACCTCGCTGTTTGAACAGATGGGGTTTATCTATCTCGGCCCGGTCGACGGGCATGACCTTAAAAGCGTGTGCGAGCTGATTGCGCAGGCCAAAAAAATCAAAAAACCGGTTTTGCTGCATGTGATGACGCAGAAGGGGCGCGGTTACGTGCCCAGCGAGCGCGAGCCGGAAAAATATCACGGTGTATCGCCCTTTGACCCGCTGACTGGCATTGTGCCGGCCGGTAAAAAGGAGGACTTTTCTGCCTGCTTCGGGCGCGAACTGTGCGCCTTTGCGGAAAAGGATGCGCGCATTTGTGCGATTACGGCGGCTATGCCATCCGGCACGGGGCTGACACGGTTCGCCTCGCGCTTCCCTGATCGGTTCTTTGACGTTGGCATCGCTGAAGAGCACGCGGTCGCGATGGCCGCGGGCATGGCGGCGCAGGGGCTGGTGCCGGTGGTCGCAATGTATTCGACCTTTTTGCAGCGCGCCTATGACCAGCTGGTGCACGATGTTGCGATCGAGCATCTGCATGTCGTGTTCTGTGTTGACCGCGCGGGCATCGTCGGCGCGGACGGCGCGACGCACAACGGCGTGCTGGATGTGGCGTTTCTGCGTTCCATCCCGGGCATGAAGATCCTTTGTCCGTCGAATTTTGCCGAGCTGCGCAGTATGATGTCGCGTGCGCTCTACCATGAGAATGGCCCAGTCGCGATCCGCTATCCGCGTGGGAGTGAGGGTGCGTTCCGGAAGGACGAGTCCCGCGAGCCGTTGGTGCGTGTGCGTGAGGCCGCTGACCATGAGGTGACGCTGCTGACGCACGGCGTGATGGTCAATGAGGTGCTCGCGGCTGCTGAACTGCTCGTGCAAAAGGGCGTGCGCGCGCAGGTTTATAAGGTCAATGAGATCAGCCCTGCGCTTACGGACGCATTTGACGCGCAGGCGGCGGCACTGTCCGGCCGTTTGGTCGTCGTGGAGGACGTGGTCGACAGCGGAAGTCTGGGCGAGTGGGTCGCGTCGCACCGTGACGGTGTGTGCGAGCGGCGCAACACCGGGGACCGTTTCCTGCCGCACGGCAGCGTAAATGAGATATATCATCATTGTGGATTGGACGCGGCGGGCATCGCGGCGTTTGTGATGGACAACCGAAAGGGAAAGGAAGGCGGCCTTGGCTAAAAAACGTCTGGATGTACTGCTGTTTGAAAAAGGGCTGTGCCCTTCGCGGGAACGCGCCAAAACAGCGATTATGGAGGGCATCGTCTATATCGCAGGCCAGAAGGCTGGCAAAGCGGGCGATATGGTGGATGAAAATGCCCAGATCGAGGTGCGCGGCAACGAAAACACGTTTGTATCGCGCGGCGGCAAGAAGATCGAAAAGGCGCTGGATTATTTTGCGATCGATCCGGCAGGACTGACTGTTATGGATGTCGGCGCGTCGACTGGCGGCTTTACCGACTGCCTGCTGCGGCGCGGCGCGGAATATGTCTATTCGATCGACGTGGGCTACGGCCAGCTGGCGTGGAGCCTGCGGCAGGACCCGCGCGTCAAGTGTATGGAGCGCACCAATATCCGCTATGTAACGCCGGATATGCTGGAAAAAACGCCGTCGCTGTGTGTGATCGACGTATCGTTTATTTCGCTCCGGCTGGTGCTGCCGGTCGTTTCCGGCCTGCTGACTGAGGATGGCCGCGTCGCGTGCCTGATTAAACCGCAGTTTGAAGCGGGCAAGGGCAAGGTTGGCAAAAAAGGCGTTGTGCGCGAGCCGGCGATCCACCTTGAGGTGCTCGAGCAGTTTGTGGAGAATGCGCACGCGGCAGGGTTTGCTGTGCGCGACATAACCTTCTCGCCCATCAAGGGGCCGGAGGGCAATATCGAATTTTTGGGCTATCTGTTCAAGCAGGGCGAGGACAGCGTGCCCGACCTACATGCAGTAGTGCAGCAGGCACACGACGAATTGGATGGCTGAGACAGGATGAAAACGATCTTTATCTATCCGAATACGCGCAAAGAGGGCGCGCGCGCCGTGCTGCCGCAGGTCTGTGACCGGCTGCGGCGTGAGGGCATCCGCCTGCTGCTGCCATTGCAGTTCCGCACGATCGCGCCCGCGATAGAGGGCGTGGATTACATGGAAACCGGCGACGCCGTGCGGCTGGCCGATCTGGCGGTCGTTTTAGGCGGGGACGGCACGATGCTGCGTCTGGCGCGCGCCGCCGCGCAGCAGGAGCTGCCGATGCTGGGCGTAAACGTCGGCCATGTCGGTTTCATGACCGAGCTCGAACCCGCAGAGCTGGATGAAATGGATAAGCTGTTTGACGGGGATTATACGATCGACAGCCGCATGATGCTGCATGTTGCGGTATGGCGGCAGGGGCGCGTGGTGTATGAAAACGATGCGCTCAACGACATCGTGCTGGCGAAAGGTACGGCGTTCCGTGTGGTATGCGTGTGTATTTCCGCGGATGACGAGGAAGTGACACAGTTTAACGGCGACGGCCTGATCGTTGCCACGCCGACCGGCTCGACGGCTTACGGCCTGTCCGCAGGCGGCCCGGTAATCGAGCCGTGTGCAGAAAATCTGGCGGTTATCCCGATCTGTGCGCACGCGCTGACGGCTAAATCCTTTGTGTTCGCGCCGGAGCGGCGTATTTTACTCAGCGCCGCGTGCGAGGGCGGCAGCGAGGTGTTCCTGTCGACGGACGGCGGGCAGGGCTTCGCCATACGTCCGGATGACCGTGTCGAAATCACGCGCTCATCGCTGCGTACCCGTTTGGTACGCCTCAAGGGCGTCAGCTTTTATCAAATTTTGCAGCATAAACTCTGACAGGGGGACGGAAGATGAAATTCCAACGACAGGCAAAAATCCTTGAACTGATCGACCGGTTTGAGATCGAAACGCAGGAGGAACTGACCGACCATCTGCGCGCGCTGGGTTATAACACAACGCAGGCGACGGTCTCGCGCGATATCAAGGAATTGCGGCTGATCAAGTCCCTTTCGTCTGAGACTGGCAAATATAAATATACGGCGGCGACAGCGGGCGCGGCGGACAGCTTTACGAACCGCCTGCGCAACATCTTCCGCGAGTGCGTTACCGAAATCAACGCCGCACAGAATATGGTTGTCATTAAAACATTGCCCGGCTTGGGGCAGGCGGCGGCCATGGCGATCGACGCAATGCGCGCGTCCGATGTGGTCGGCACGCTCGGCGGCGACGATACGGTGTTTGCCGTTATGCGGGACAACGAGAGCGCCGCGCGCTTCTGCCAGCAGGCGCAGGACATTTTGAAGTAACAAGAGGAGGACGCGGCAGTGCTGCAATTACTCCACATTGAAAATATCGCAGTTATCGAGCGGGCGGATATTGAACTTGAGGACGGCTTGACCGTGCTGTCCGGCGAGACCGGTGCGGGCAAGTCGATCGTGATCGATTCGATCGGCGCGCTGCTCGGCCGCCGCGTCAGCCGTGACTTGGTGCGTGCGGGTGCGCAGAAGGGCTTTGTCAGCGCGGTGTTTGCCGACCTGTCGGATGGGTTGGCTGCGCTGCTCGAGGAGCTGGCGCTCACCGGCGATGAGCCGGATACGCTGCACATCCAGCGGCAGATCACGGCGGACGGCAAGAGCACCGGCCGGATCAATATGAAGCCGGTTTCGGTTTCTGTGCTGCGGCAGCTTGCGCCTTATCTGATCGATATACACGGTCAGAACGACGGCCAAAAGCTGCTCGATGAGCAGCATCATATTGACTATCTCGACGGCTACGCCGGATTGGACGGATTGCTTGCGCAGTACCGCCCGCGTTATCAGGCGCTGCTTGCGCTGCGGCGCGAGATCACCGCGTTGGAAACCGGCGAACAGGAGCGTCTGCAGCGTATCGACATGCTTTCCTTCCATAAGGAGGAGATCGAACAGGCGGCGCTGCAGCCGGATGAGGACGAAACACTTGCCCAGCGCAAGGCGTATTTCGACCACGCGGGTAAGATCGCGGGTGCATTAAACGAGGCACGGCTTGCCCTGAACGGAGACGACGAGGTCGGTGGTGCGTGCGCGCTGCTCGATCAGGCGGCGTCAGCGCTCGCTTCGCTGCATGAGGTTTCCGAGGCGTTCGACGCGGTCGCCGAGCAGGCCGAGGAGGTACGATTGTTGGCTGCCGACCTGCGTGACAGCATCGTCAGCCGCAGCGATAATCTGGATTTTTCCCCAGCCGAGCGCGAATGGGTCGAGCAGCGGCTCGACCTGATCTATCGGCTCAAACAGAAATACGGCGGCACGATCGCGGAGATCACCGCCTATCACGACCGTATCACGGCTGAACTTGAGACGCTGGCCGATTCGGATAATCGGCGTGACGCCTTGCGCGAGCAATACCGCGCGGAGCTTGCCGAGGCCAAGCGGCTTGCGGGCGAGATCACCGCAAAGCGGCGCGAGGCGGCGGCAAAGCTTGAAGCGGAGATCGTGCGAGAGCTGGCCGGTCTGGACATGGACAAGGTGAAGATGCGCGTGGCGGTGCATACGGGAACCAAGCTTGCCTCGCATGGTTTTGATACGGTGACGTTTGAGATTTCGGTCAATCCGGGCGAGCCGGAAAAGCCGCTGTCCAAGGTTGCGTCGGGCGGTGAGCTGAGCCGTATCATGCTGGCGCTCAAAAATGTCTTGACGGCGGGCGAGGACGTTGGTATGCTGATTTTTGACGAGATCGACACCGGCGTTTCCGGCCACGCGGCGCAGCAGATCGCGCGCAAGCTGCACGCGATCGCGAAAAAGAAGCAGACGCTGTGCGTCACGCACCTGCCGCAGATCGCGGCGATGGGCGACCACCATCTGCGTATCTCCAAATCCGTGCAGGATGGCCGCAGCTTTACCGATGTCAGCCCGATGACGCAGGCACAGCGGATCGATGAGATCGCGCGGCTGCTGTCCGGCGAGCAGATCTCGGACGCGGCGCGCCGTAACGCCGAGGAGCTGCTAGACGCGGCGCGGCAGGAGGACTGAGGATGATCATCATCGACGAGCGGTATAAGGAACGCGCCCCGTGAACAGACGGTACAGCAAACAGGGAAGAATAAAATTATAATAGATGCGGGAGTAATCACACATGACACTTTACGAAGAACTCAAAGCGCGCGGGCTGATCGCGCAGGTGACCAACGAGGAAGAAATCAGCGAAATGATCAACAACGGCAAGGCCACGTTTTATATTGGCTTTGACCCGACGGCGGACAGCCTGCATGTCGGCCATTTCATGGCGCTGTGCCTGATGAAGCGCCTGCAGATGGCGGGCAACAAGCCGATCGCGCTGATCGGCGGCGGCACCGGCATGGTTGGTGACCCGTCCGGACGTACCGACATGCGCTCGATGATGACGGTCGAGACCATCCAGCACAACTGCGACTGCTTCAAAAAGCAGATGGAGCGCTTCATCGAATTCGGTGAGGGCAAGGCGCAGATGGTCAACAACGCGGACTGGCTGATGAACCTCAATTATATTGAATTGCTGCGCGAGGTTGGCGCATGCTTCTCGGTCAATAACATGCTGCGCGCCGAGTGCTACAAGCAGCGCATGGAAAAGGGCCTGAGCTTCCTCGAGTTCAACTATATGATTATGCAGTCGTACGACTTCTACTACCTGTTCCAGCACTACGGCTGCAACATGCAGTTCGGCGGCAATGACCAGTGGTCGAACATGCTGGGCGGCACCGAGCTAATCCGACGCAAGCTGGGCAAGGACGCGCATGCGATGACAATTACGCTGCTGCTCAACAGCGAAGGCAAGAAGATGGGCAAGACCGCGGCGGGCGCTGTCTGGCTTGACCCGAACAAGACCTCGCCCTACGACTTCTTCCAGTACTGGCGCAACGTGGACGACGCGGACGTACTCAAGTGCATCCGTATGCTGACCTTCCTGCCGCTCGAGCAGATCGAGGAGATGGACAAGTGGGAAGGCGCGCAGCTGAACAAGGCAAAGGAGATACTCGCCTACGAGCTGACCGAGCTGGTACACGGCAAGGAAGAGGCAGACAAGGCGATGGAGGCCGCCAAGAATATTTTCGCGGGCGGCGGCTCGAGCGAGAACATGCCGACCACCACGCTGACCGATGCGGATTTCGCGGACGGCCAGATCGGCGTGCTGACGCTGCTGGTCAAGTGCGGTCTGGCGGCGTCCAACGGCGAGGCGCGCAAGCTCGTGCAGGGCGGCGGCGTTTCGATCGACGGCGATAAGATCGCGGACTTCAAGACCATGCTGGACAAGGATTTCTTCCAGCAGGAGCGCATGGTCAAAAAGGGCAAAAAGACCTTCCACAAGGTTGTGCTCGGCTAAAATGGCAATACAAAAGCGCTGTGGCATGTGCCGCAGCGCTTTTGCTTTGGGGAAAAAGAAAAGTGAATGGTGTGATGAAATCAGAAAGAAATTAGAGCAGGGACAGGATCTGTGCCTTGGGGCGTGCGCCCATCGCGCGGTTCGCGATCTTGCCGCCCTTCATGACGACAAGCGTCGGGATGCTCATGACCTGGAATGCGCCCGCCAGTTCAGGCTGCTCGTCGACATTGATCTTGCCGACCTTAATATCATCGCGCTCGCTCGCGATCTCGTCGATCGTCGGGGAGACCATGCGGCACGGGCCGCACCAGCTGGCCCAGAAGTCAAGCAGCACAGGCTTTTCGCTGTGCAGGACCTGTTCCTCAAAATTTTCCTTGGTAATATGCAGTACAGCCATCGTTCATTCTCCTTTGCTGTGTTTTTTCTTTGTGACTGTATATTACCACTTCTGCATGGGCAGTTCTGTGACTGGGTCACAAAACCTTGCCAAAGCAAAGCCGCCCTTGCGAAACAGGCGGCGTTGTATTATAATGAGACAGGAATTTTTGCAATGAGGAGTACGGTATGAAGCGGATTTTTGCAGCATTTTCGCTGCTTTTGATACTGACAGGCTGTGCGGCGAAGCCGTCGTCCTATACGGCGGACTTTTTTGCGATGGACACGTTTATGTCGATCACGGCTTATGGCGCGGACGAGAATATGGCGCAGCAGGCGGCGTTTGCCTGTGAGAAGCAGGTCAACGCGCTCGAGCCAGCGCTGTCCCGCACGCGGGAGGATAGTGATCTGTATCGACTGAACCACGCGGACGGCGCGGTCTGCACGGTCAGCGACGAGACCTATGCCGCGATCGAAGCGGCGGTGCAGTATGCGGAGCTGACCGGCGGCGCGTTTGACCCGACCATGGCGGTGCTGACTGACCTGTGGGGCATTGGCACAGAGCAGGCGCATGTGCCTGCGCAGTCCGAGATCGACGCGGCGCTTGCTAAAGTGGGTTATGAGAACATTGTGCTGCTGGGGGATAATCAGGTGCAGCTGAAAAACGGCGCGCAGATCGATCTCGGCGGCATTGGCAAGGGCTTTGCGACCGATGCGGTCGCAGATGTGCTGGCCGGGCAGTCCGAAGGGACTGTCAGCGGTGCGCTCGTGCAGCTGGGCGGCAACATCGGCGCATTTGGCGAAAACCCCGCACGCGAGGGCGGCGGCTGGTCGATCGGCGTTGCCGATCCGGATGATAATGCGGATTTTATCGCAACCGTTGAGGTGCGCGACCAGTCGGTCGTCACCTCGGGCGACTATGAGCGCTTTTTCGAGCAGGATGGCAAGCGCTATCACCATATTTTCGACCCGGCGACGGGATACCCAGCCGATACCGGTCTGCGCAGCGTGACTGTTATTGATGAAAATTCCACCCGCGCGGATGCACTGACAACCGCGCTGTTCGTAATGGGGCTTGACAAGGGCATGGCGTTTTGCGCGGAAAACAGCATTGCGGCGGTATTTGTAACGAGTGATAAGCAGGTATACACGACCGACGCAGTCGCGTCTGCCTGTGCGTATACTTTCCTCGGTGAGGATAAGGGGTACAGTGATGCGCAGCAGGCTTAAGTGGGGCGATTTCGTCATTATCGCCGTCGTGCTGCTGCTTGCAGCTGCGCTAACGGCGTGGTTTGCACTGGGCACGACGGATGGGCAGCTGTATGCCGAGGTGTGGCAGGACGATGTGCTGGTAGAGCGTGTCAAGCTTACTGACGAGACCGACCGCGAGATTGACCTCGACGGGCACAATGTGATTGTGCTCGCGGGCAAAACCGCGCGTATGGAATCCGCCGATTGCCACGATCAGGTCTGTGTGCGCACCGGTACGCTGACGCGCGCGGGACAGGTTGCGGTTTGCCTGCCGAACCGCGTGATTTTGAAGATCGTGGGCGAGACGAGTGAGATCGATGCAATCGTATCCTAAGCAGGGGAGGAGACAAACATGCAGCCGAAAAAACTGACGCTGTGCGGCATGCTGACCGCGCTGGCGATTGTTTTGTCGCTGGCTGAGCGGCTGTTCCCGCTGGATGCGATTGTGCCGGTGCCCGGCGTCAAGCTCGGCCTTGCAAACGTTGTGACGCTGTTCGCGCTCACTCGTCTATCGGTGCGGGATGCGGTCGCGATTTTGCTGTGCCGCGTGGCGCTGTCCAGTTTGCTGATGGGCAGCGTGACGGCGTTTCTGTTTTCGCTGTTCGGCGGCCTGCTGGCACTTGCCGTTATGGGGCTACTGCTGCGCGCCGAGGGAAAATTCTGTTCGGTGCTGGGCGTGAGTGTCGCGGGCGCGGCCGCGCATAACATCGGACAGATTATCGCAGCGGTTATCTGGATGAAAACGGGTGCGGTCATAGCCTATCTGCCGCTGCTGCTTGTGATGAGTGTGCCGCTCGGACTGGTGACCGGGCTGACGGCGGCGGTTGTTTTATCGCATCTGCAAAAAATTGATTTTCGCGTATAATTTCGCGCAATCCTCCTATACTATGGGCAAATGCACAAGGAGGAACTGCAATGAAAAGGTTTATCGCGCTTCTGGCCGCGCTGACACTGGTATTTGGCTGCGGCTGCGGCAACACGACCGACGAAACCACGGATAACGGAACGGACAACAGCGTAACTGACAACCAGAACGGCGCACCCGCCGACCAGAACGGTGACGGCGTGGTCGATAACAACAACACGGTCGGCGACGACATTGCCAATGGTCTGGATGATGCGGGCAATGCGATCGAAAATGGCGTGGACGACGCCGGCAATGCAATCAAGAATGGCGTGGATGACATGACTGGTTCAGACACCGGCACGACGGACGGCACAGCGGATACCGGTGCAGACACCACGACCAAGACAGCCAACCCGTAACGAACGGAACGGCAGATCAGGCGGCATGGCAGAGAAAGCCATGCCGCTTTGCCGTTAAGGGCGGTGTCTGCCGAAAATCAGGGGGCGCGATGTATGGCGATTGGTGCGGTTTTTGCCTTGCGCCGCGCGCTGCGCTGTGATAAAATATTCCTATCATGGGCGAAAATGCCCTTATCTGGAAGTTGGAGTGAACGAAATGGATTACAAGCATCTTGCGGAGCTGCTGCTGCCGCATATCCATACCACACCGGAGGAGATTGAGGCGCGCTATCCGAAGCGTGAACTGCCCGAGGGTGCAAAGGTGACCCGTATGGGCCCGAGTCCGACCGGCTTTATGCACCTCGGAAACCTGTATGGCGCGCTGGTCGACGAGCGCCTGGCGCACCAGTCGGGCGGCGTGTTTTACCTGCGCATTGAGGATACCGACAAGAAGCGCGAGGTCGAAGGCGGTGTGCAGACCATCATCGAGGCGTTTTCCTCGTTTTGCCTGCCGTTTGACGAGGGCGCGACGCTCGAGGGCGACAACGGCGCCTACGGTCCGTACCGCCAGAGCCAGCGCGCGGAGATCTACCAGACCTTCGTGAAAAGCCTGATCGAGCGCGGCATGGCTTATCCCTGTTTCTGCACCGAGGAGGAGCTTGCTGCGGCGCATGCCGAGCAGGAGAAGAATAAGGAAAACTTCGGCTACTACGGCAAGTACGCTGTCTGGCGCGACCGTCCGATGGAGGATATCGAAGCCGAACTCAAAAAGGGCACGCCGTACGTCGTGCGTTTCCGCTCGGAGGGCAGCATTGAAAATAAAATTCGCCACGAGGATCTCGTCAAGGGCAAGATGGAGGTCACGGAGAACGATCAGGATGTTGTTATCCTGAAGTCCGACGGCATCCCGACCTATCACTTCGCGCATGTGGTCGACGATCACCTGATGGGTACGACCGTGGTCGTGCGCGGTGAGGAGTGGCTCGCAACCCTGCCGGTACATTTGCAGCTGTTCCGCGCGATGGGCTGGAAGGCACCCAAGTACGCGCATACCGCGCAGCTGATGAAGCTCGACCCCGAAACCGGCGGCAAGCGCAAGCTGTCCAAGCGCAAGGACCCCGAGCTGGCGCTGACGTTCTACGAGCAGCAGGGCTATCCGGTGCCGGCGGTACTTGAATACCTGATGACGCTGCTCAACTCCAACTTTGAGGAGTGGCGGCGTGCCAACCCCGACCTGCCGATGAACGATTTCCCGTTCTCGACCAAGAAGATGAGTGGCTCGGGTGCGCTGTTCGACATTGAAAAACTGCATGACGTTTCCAAGAACGTCATTTCGCGTATGTCGGCTGATACGGTTTACGATTATATCGCCGCGTGGAGCGAGCAGAATGACAAGCCGTTCCATGATCTGCTCACGCGCGATCCGGCTTTCTCCAAGGCGTACCTCGCCATCGGCCGCGGCGGCAAAAAGCCGCGTAAGGATCTGGCGCTTTGGTCGGATGCCAAGGGCTACATGGACTTTATGTTCGATGAGCTGTTCCAGCCGGACTATACGATGCCTGAGCGCGTGTCTGCCGAGGATGCCAAGGCGATCCTTGCGGATTTCGCGGGTGTATTCTGCGAGACCGACACGCCGGACGAGTTCTTTGAAAAGATGAAGCAGATCGCGGACAAGCACGGCTATGCGTCGGACACCAAGGCTTATAAGGCCAATCCGGAGCAGTACAAGGGCGCGGTCGGCGATGTGTCCATGGTCGTGCGTGTAGCAGTTGCCGGACGGCAGAACGCGCCTGATCTGCAGACTGTGATGGGCATTCTCGGCCGCGACAAGGTGCTCGAGCGGCTCGACCGCTGCGCCAAGGCGCTTTAATTCGGTATTTGGGGGAAAATAAACGCTATGATGGAAAATGTAAATAACTTTCTGACCGAGATCATCGATGCGGATATTGCGGCGGGGCTGAACGAGCAGATCCACACCCGTTTCCCGCCTGAGCCGAACGGCTATCTGCACATTGGCTCGGCCAAGGCGATCTTCATCAACTGGTCGATCGCGAAGAAGTATAACGGTAAGTTCAATCTGCGCTACGACGACACCAACCCGGTCAAGGAGGACACCGAGTATGTCGACTCTATCTGGGAGGACATCAAGTGGCTGACCGGCGAGGAGCCGAACGGTGGTGTGTTCTACGGTTCGGATTACTTTGAGACTTGCTACGACTGCGCGGTCGCCCTCATCAAGGAAGGCAAGGCTTATGTCGACGACCTGACGCAGGAGGAGATGCGCGCCTACCGCGGCACGCTGACCGAGCCGGGCAAGGAAAGCCCGTACCGGAATCGTTCGGTCGAGGAAAATCTGCAGCTGTTCGCGGATATGCGTGCGGGCAAGTTTGAAGACGGCTCTAAGACGCTGCGCGCCAAGATCGACATGGCAAGCCCGAACATGAACCTGCGCGACCCGGCGATCTACCGCATCGTGCGCGCGCATCATCATCGTCAGGGCGACAAGTGGTGCATCTATCCGCTGTATGACTTTGCACATCCGATCCAGGATGCTATCGAGGGCATCACGCACTCGATGTGCTCGATCGAGTTTGAAAACCACCGTCCGCTGTACGAGTGGGTCGTGGATAACTGCCCGCTGCCGCACCATCCCAAGCAGCGCGAGTTCGCGCGCCTGAACGTGACGCACACCGTCATGTCCAAGCGCTACCTGCGTCAGCTGGTGTTTGAGAATCACGTTGAGGGCTGGGACGACCCGCGTATGCCCACGCTGTGCGCGCTGCGCCGCCGTGGCTATACGCCGAGCGCGATTCTGGACTTTGTCCAGCGTGCAGGCGTTGCCAAGGCGGATTCGCTCGTGGACATCAAGCTGCTCGAGCACTGCATCCGCGAGGAACTGAACGAAACCGCGCTGCGCCGCATGGCAGTCACCGAGCCGGTCAAGTTGGTTATCACCAATTATCCAGAGGACAAGTGCGAGGAGTTCGAAGTGCCGAACAATCCGCGCGACGAAGCCGCTGGCACGCGCAAGGTGCCGTTCACGCGTGAGCTATATATCGAAAAGAGCGACTTTGCCGAGGTGCCGCCTCCGAAGTTCCAGCGCTTAAAGCCGGATGGCGAGGTGCGTCTGATGGGCGCGTATATCGTTCGCTGCAACGAGGTTGTCAAGGACGAGAACGGCGAGATCGTCGAGATCCGCTGCACGGCCGACCTCGAAACCGGCAACGGCATGCCGGTAGACGGCCGCAAGGTCAAGGGTACGATCCACTGGGTGTCCGCTGCGCATGCGCTGGATGCCGACCTGTATCTGTACGATAACCTGTTCACGCTCGAGAACGTAAACGACGTACCCGAGGGCACGGATTATCTGGATTACCTCAATCCGGATTCGCTCAAAAAGCTGACCGGCTGCAAGCTGGAGCCGTCGCTGAAGGACGCAAAGGAAGGCGAGCGCTTCCAGTTTGTCCGCATGGGCTACTATGTCAAGGACAGGGAAGAGGGCCGCTTCAACCGCATTGTCACTCTGAAGGACAGCTTCGCCAAGACGCTGCAAAAGTAAAAACAAAAAGCACCCGGAAGGGTGCTTTTTATTTGGGTTTGCGGTGCTGTGTTTTCCAAGCCTTGATCTGTTCGAGCCGCGCCTTGTACTTGGCTTCCAGCCCCTGCTCGGTTGGGTGGTAATATTCCGTGCCTTCGAGCGAGTCCGGTAGGCACTGCATATCAGTCAGCTTGTCGGCCGTATTGTGCGCGTATTGATAGCCTTTGCCGTAGTCCAGTTCCTTCATCAGCCGGGTCGGCGCATTGCGGATGACGAGCGGTACCGGTTCAGCGAGCTGGGTCAGTGCGTCTCTTTTTGCGTGCTCGTAGGCGACATACAGGGCGTTCGATTTGGGCGCGAGCGACATGTACACGACCGCGTGTGTCAGGTGCACCGTGCACTCGGGCATGCCGATGAAGTGGCAGGCCTGATAGGCCGCGACCGCAACTTCAAGCGCGCGGGAGTCTGCCATGCCGATGTCCTCGCTCGCAAAGCGGGTCACGCGCCGCGCGATATAGAGCGGGTCTTCGCCCGCCTCCAGCATGCGCGCGAGCCAGTAGACCGCGGCGTCCGGGTCGGAGTTGCGCATGGATTTGTGCAGGGCGGAAATCAGGTTGTAATGCTCCTCGCCGGTTTTGTCATACAGAAGCGACTTTTTCGAGATGCACTGTTCGAGCGTCTCGCGTGTGACGCGGACGGTGTTGCTGTCCGTGTCGCTGTTGAGCACAAGCATTTCAAGCGTGGACAGCGCGGCGCGTGCGTCGCCGTTTGCAAAGTTCGCGATCGCTTCCAGCATATCCGGCTCGATCTCGATCTTTTGTTCGCCGAAGCCGCGCGGGTCGGTCAGCGCGCGGGACAGCAGGGAAGTGAGGTCGTCCGTAGTTAGTGCTTGCAGGACAAACACCTTGCAACGTGACAAAAGTGCGCCGTTGACCTCAAAGGACGGGTTTTCGGTCGTCGCGTCGATCAGGATAATGCTGCCCTTTTCGACAAAGGGCAGGAACGCGTCCTGCTGCGCTTTGTTGAAGCGGTGGATCTCGTCAACGAACACGATCGTGCGCTCGCAAAAGCGGCGGTTGTCCTCGGCCTGCTGCATGACCTGCCGAATCTCCTTGATGCCGCTGGTGACAGCCGAAAAGTCGATAAACGTGGCCTTAGTCCGATTGGCAATGATGCGCGCAAGCGTTGTTTTGCCCACGCCGGGCGGCCCCCAGAAGATCATGGAGGAAATCTGGTCGCTCTCGATCAGACGGCGCAGCACCTTGCCTTCGCCCAGAAGGTGCGTTTGCCCGGCAAACTCGGACAGGTCGCGCGGACGCAGCCGCGCCGCAAGCGGGCGGGTATCGTCCCCGCCGAACAGGGTCTGTTGCTCCATGCCGCGCACCTCCTTTGTCTGATAACATCATTATAACACCGAACAAATGTTCCTGCAAGGCGGCGAGAAAAAATCCTCTCCGAAAGGGAGAGGATTTTCGGTTATTGCAGGGGAACGTCTACGCCGTCAAAGTTCAGCAGAACGATATCGGATGGATCAAGCGGTTCGTCAAACATCCATTGGTCGTGGGCGTGTCCCGCGCTGCTTGGATCGTTCATGTCGTCAACGCCCCAACCGCCTTCAATGCAGTTATCGGTCAGATACAGCTTTTCGCCGTCTTTGGTCATAGCGTAGGTGGGGCGATGGCCAAGGACAGTGCCCTCGCTGGCAGAGCGCGCCGAGACGCCGATCTCAGAGACGCGAATCTCCTCGACCAACGCGCCGCCGACCTGTACGTTCGGGTGATAGACGACCTCGTCGGCGGTTTCCACCGAGATAGTGAAATGCCAGCTGCCTTTGACTGCGGCATTGACATAATAGTCACGCGTCAGGTTGCTGAATGTCAGATAGGGGAGGTCGTTCGGGGTTACGTCATAAACGGCTTCGTAATACCAAGTACCGTTGTATTGGAAGCTGTGACCACCCAACAGGGGGATGGCGTTCGGATCGCGGGAATCGGTAGCGTCGCTATAAAATCCTGACCAGTGGTCTGCGTCATCAGTAAAGACACTTTGAATATGCAGCTTGCCGTCCTCGCCAAAGCCAACCGAGGATAGTCGTGCATGGTTTGTTCCTTCCAGTTCATAGGGCGTTTGTTCGGGCACCAGCGGCAGGGTGTCATAAATCGTCCCGGATATATCTTCTTTGGACAGGTTTTTCAGTCTTGTGACAGACAGCATTTCACGTGGGAAATCGACCGTTTCCGCTGCGCGTGCAGAAGGCTGGAAACTGCTGAAAGACACGTCGACCTCGGCGCCGTCTGCGATCGGACGGCCTATGCTGTCGATCTCGATGAGTGCGGTGCGGCTGTCCTCATCATAGTGGATCACGTGCGCGCCGCCGATCCAGTTGGTGACGACAAGGGCTTGTTCGTCCTGCTCATAATCGATCCAGCCGTCGACTAGCATATCCTCGCTGAGTCGGTCGCCCGTTTTGTCCTGCACCTCGACCCAGACGCGCACCAGATTGCTGCTCGACAGAGCGGCAACAGCACGCATTTCAATGCCGTTATCCTCAACAACGACGCCGGTGATCGGCTGGCTCTGTTCGGAAAAGCTGCCGAGTGCATTTTTCAGTGCTTCGCGCAAGGCGGGCACAGCTGCGGCGAGCGCGGAAAAGGTCAGCAGCGCGGCAAGTACAGCGGCCAGCAGGACGCGCGCGGCTGTCCAACGTAAGCGGGCGCGATGCGACCGTGCTTGTTGCAGAATTGCTGCGCGGCGTTCAGGCGAGAGCGTGATATTCTGCATTGCCATATCTAAATCCCTCCTCATATTGCGTTTATTCATCGTAGTACCATCCTTTCAGTGCTTCGCGCAGCTGCTTGCGGGCACGGGACAGGCGCGCGGTGACGGTCGACACGTCCACGCCAAGAATTTCGGCGATTTCGCGTGCTTTTAATTCTTGATAATAGTACAGGATGATCACTTCCCGGTAAGGACGCGACAGCGCGAGGATTGCGCGCGGCAGCGTGTCGTCCACCTGCGGGTCGGCCGATGGGGCGAACAGCGTGTCTAGTTCCTCGGCGGGCGCGCGGCGGCGCCTCCACGGTGAGCGTAGATAGCTTTTGCATACGTTGATGGCAATGCGTGTGATCCATGTCGTTTCGCTGCCTTCACCGTGGAAGGTGTCCGCTTTGCGCCATGCCTTGAGAAGGGTTTCCTGCACTGCGTCCTCGGCCAGATGTACGTCTTTCAGATAAAGCGTGCACAGACGCAGCAGGCGGTCGCCCCAATCGTCCAGCAGGCGCGCAAAGCCGTCCTCGTCCTGCAGATACGAGAGTGCTTTGTTTTCGGTCGGTTCCACGGCTTCACATCCTTTCCAATCATTTGACGCATGGGGAAGGGGAATTACTGCAAAAAAATTGAGGCCTTTTGCAAAGCCTCAATAAGGGTTAAGCGAATCGTTGTAATTAACAGGCTCTCCGGTCAATACATCATAATAGTACCAGCACTCGCTTTCATCATCTGCGAAAAAGTAGATGCCGAGCGGGGTCTGCGACCGGTTGCCCGTGATGCGACCGACGAACCGGCCGCCTTCGGCTTCGCCGATGGGCGTGATCTCTTCGACCGTGACCGGGTGCATGACCAGCAGATACACCGCCAATGTGAGCAGCATGGGGGCATACAGGATCAGCATGATAACGGCGCAGTTCCATGCCTGACTGTGCTGCCGTTTGGGCCGCATGGGGCGGCGGAAGGGCAGACGTGGATAAAGCCATACGGCAATGCCGAACAGCGCCATCAGCAGAAGGCCCCAAAGCCCGGGCCAGTACAGCAAGTAGTGCAAGTCTTGCTCCTGCGCCAATACATAGGCCAGAAAGGTGCACAGCAACAAAACCAGTGCAGCGCTCCACCGCGGCGTTCTGTTAGACTGCTTGTCCTGTGGCTCTGCCAGAATACCGAACACCAGCGCCAGTCCACCATATGCCCACCAGTAGGCCGGGTTGAGGTTCAGTGCATGATCGTATGCGATATGCGCCCATGTTGTCAGCGAACAGGAAGCCAGCCACACAGCGATTGCGATGCAGACCAAAACGGTTGTCGGATTTGGTTTACGCATGTCTATCCCACCTTTTGAAAAGGCAAACGGGCAAAGCCTTGCGGCTTTGCCCGTTGTTGATTACTGATTACGCCGCAAGGCGTTATGCAGATAAAAGGGGAGCTTACGCTTCTGCCTTGATCTTCTTGAGGTTTGCAAACTTCGGCAGGCCGTTCACCTTCGGGCCTACGTTCTCGCCAACGATCAGCGGCATTGCGTACTCGACGAACTTCTCGGTTACGCCGTTGCCTTCCTCGTTGATCCAGTCGCGCGGAACCTTCTTCTCGGTGTTGGCAACCTCGGACAGCGGGAGCAGCTCGATCTCGCACTTGTAGCCGTTCTCGTCGCGGGTGCACTTGAAGCCCGGCATATAGTCGGTCTTGCCGGCAACAGCGTTCTCAACCGCAGCCTTACCAGACATATAGGACTCGTCAACGTCGGTCTTGGAAGCGCAGTGTGCCGCGCAGCGCTGCAGCAGGGACAGCTCGATGCCGCGAACCTTGCAGCCCAGCTCGTTCTTGACGGTGTCCGCTAGCATAGCAGCCAGACCGCCCAGCTGCGCGTGGCCGAAGCCGTCGGTTGCAGAGGTCTTAGCCTCGGAAACGAAGGAGCCGTCCGCGTAGTGGATGCCCTCGGAAACAGCGACGAGGCAGTTGCCCTTTTCGTCGTAGATGCGCTTTACGTCCGCGAGGAACTTCTTCATGTCGAAGTCGGTCTCGGGGAGGTAAATCAGGTCCGGGCCAGCGCCCATCGCGGTAGCCAGACCGGCAGCGCCAGCCAGCCAGCCGGCATGACGGCCCATGATCTCAACAACGCAGACCATACCGGTGTCGTATACGCGCGCGTCCTGATAGATTTCCATGCAGGAGGTAGCGATATACTTGGCAGCGGAAGCAAAGCCCGGGCAGTGGTCGGTGCCGAACAGGTCGTTGTCGATGGTCTTCGGGATGCCCATGACGCGGCACTCGTAGCCGGACTTCATCATATACTTGGAAACCTTGTTGCAGGTATCCATGGAGTCGTTGCCGCCGTTGTAGAAGAAATAACGGATGTCGTACTTCTTGAAGATCTCGAGGATGCGCTTGTAATCGGTGTCGTCGACATCCGGGTCAGCCAGCTTGTAGCGGCAGGAACCGAGCGCGGAGGACGGGGTGTAGCGCAGCAGCGCCAGCTCATCGCGGTCTTCCTTGTCGATGTCATACAGTTCGTCGTTCAGCAGGCCCTTGATGCCGTGTGCCATGCCGAATACGCGGGTAATAGACGGGTTGTCCAGCGCAGTCTCCAGCGCGCCGAGAACAGAAGAGTTGATGACCGAAGTCGGGCCGCCCGACTGGCCGATGACGCAAGCGCCTTTCAGTTCACTCATAATGATAAACCTCCTAAACAAACTTGAAATACAGGGATTGCCCGCTGCATTCTCTTGCAATATAAGGTTATCATAAAACCAGTCCGAAATCAATGGAAAACAGAATTTTTTGCCTGCGGGATGGAGCGTGTAGCGGGCAAGCAAATTTTGCTTTTCAATTTTGATGATACACTTGATTTCGGTCGAACATCCTGATAAAATAAAGGAAGAATTGAGCTTAGGCTAAATTTGTTTGTTAGGAAAGGAAGATTGCCATGCCATTAGTTACTACGACCGAAATGTTTAAGAAAGCTTATGAGGGCGGCTACGCTGTCGGCGCTTTCAACGTAAACAACATGGAAATCGTTCAGGGCATCACCGAGGCTTGTCAGGAGCAGAAGGCTCCGGTCGTCCTGCAGGTATCCAAGGGCGCGCGTGCTTACGCCAACCACACCTATCTGGTGAAGATGGTTGAGGCCGCTGTCAAGGAGTGCCCGGATATCCCGATCGCACTGCAC
>DXDE01000040.1 GCA_019115615.1 Candidatus Agathobaculum merdavium
ACTGTGCGCCGCTGGCATTTGCCATGGGCGGATCAAAATCCACTGGAGAGATTTTTCGCGGTTGGCTGCGGATGTTTGCATCGATGTGCGCACTGATGGTCTTCAATCTGATGTTTGTCAAGCTGCTCATCAGTGCAATGTCCAATGCACCGAACGGCACGGCCATTATCCCGTGGATGATGTTAATCGTCGGCATTGTTCGCATGGCAAAAAAGATGGACGGCATTATTCTGCGCATCGGCCTCAATCCTGCGATGACCGGCGATCCGCTGGGTACGCATTTCCCGGGGATGCTTACCGCCATGACGCTTCGCAGTATTGCGCAAATGGTCACACGCACCGCAGCGCAAGGTATGCCGTCCGCCGGGCATGGCAGCCCTGCGCCGCCGGCATCTGGGGCTTTCATGCAGCACGGTGGCAAGCAGGGCAGCCAATCCGGTGGAACAGTTGGAGCATCTGCACAGGGCGGCGCTGCTGCAAGCGCGGCAGGCGTTGCCGGAGCAGCCATCCATGTTGCCGGTTCGGGCGCAAGGGCGATGAACGACTTGGCTTCGTTCCGCAACCGGTATGGGGCGGGTGATCCGGCTTCGATGCGGCAGGTCAGTCAGGCCATTTCAGTTGACGCAGATGATTGGGAGGACGGCAACTCAGTCAGCAGCATCCGTAGCCAAAACCAGAGCGTTTCCGAAGCAAATGTGGTAAGCCGGATGATGGTTTCGCCTGTGTCTCCCGCGATTCCGCCACTGCCTGCGGATTTCGGACGGCTGGGTGCGCCGCAGACGGAAAGCGCGCTCCGCGCTCCGGTCATGCCGACGCACCGAACGGATACCGCGCCCGGACTGTCCGTCACGCCGGTACAGCCTACGACAACTATGCCGCGCACACCCGAACAGGTATTCCCAAGCAACACGGGAACCTCCGGTACACCGCAGCAAGCTGTTTCCGGGACGCCCAGCGCGCGCCCGCCCGTACAGCCGACCACGTCGCGCCCAGCGCGCGTGACACCAGTGAGTCCCGTATCCCCGCCACCTGTGCAAACGCTTTTGCACAGCGAAAGCAATTTGTCTGAGGTGCGCGCAGGATATACGGAGCAGAATGCGCCGGAAAACCAGCCGGTATCTCCGGCCGAACCGGCAGGACATTCGTCCGGCATCGTTCGGGCAGCCGCCGTTGCAGCTGCCACCGCGGCGCAGGGACATACTGCGTCCGCCGTTCAGCCAAACCGTGCTGCGCCAGCTGCTTCAGCTGGTTTGGCCGTATCACCGCCGAGCCGCACCATGCCTCCTATGCCGCGTCTACAACAGGCAACGCAGCAAGCAGGGGCAACAGCGGACACAGGCGGCAGCTCGCTCCGCGTAACACCAGTCGCGCCGCAGCCGCAGGCCACAGCATCGACATCTGGGCAATCGACACATCGCTCAGCGGTACAGCCCGTATCGCGCACAGCGGTACAGCCAGCGCCGCCAACAGCGGTGCAGCCGCCGTCGTCTGCAATGAGGACGCAAGCACCAATCGCGTCAGCAGTATCGCCTGCATCAGCCGATGGCGGCAGACGGCCTGCGGTTTCCCCGGTTGCGCCTGCGCCGGATCGTCGTACTGCTGTATCGCCGTCGCGGCGTGAGCATAGCGTGACACAGCAGACCACCACGGTACAAAGCAATGTGTCGCCCGTCGTACGCACACCAGATATGGTTGGACGGCCGCATATTGCGGACAAGACGCGCAGGCTGCGCCGCAGCGCGCAGCCGCTGAATAACAAGGTGACCCCACAGGAAGGAGGAAAACATCATAAACGAAGAAAAAAGAAGTAACGCTGGTCGTGTTGCCGCTGCCGCGGCGAATATCGCAAAAGGCGCGCTGTCCGGCGGTCCGTATGGTGCCACCGCAGCCGCTGTGGCAGAGGCCGCGCCGAGCTTGCTGAAAGGGGCAGGCGTTGCGCTGCTGATCTGTCTCGGCCTGCCGCTGCTCATGCTGCTGTCCATTCCGTGCAATCTGTTCGGTTCTCCCAGCGCATCCTCGGCGGATATTCAGGAGATGACGGCGCAGGCGGAACAGCTCACGGTCACATGGAAAGACCAGCGGACGCTCGAAGACAAGGCAATCAACCTGTTTATTGATTTGTTGCCGGAAAACCTTGGTTTTATCTCGATCGAGAAAAATCTCGGTAATACCAATGACTATTGGATGGTTGCCATCACCTCGGTTTACAGCGAGCAGGATGTCATGCTGATTGATGAGGACAAGATCGTGCAGACCATGCAGGCTAAGCTGAAATATGAATTAATGGCTAAATATGACAGTGAGGGAAACTTTGAAGGATATGTTCTGGTGATTTCGGACATGACCCCAACCGAGCTGATGGATAAGCTCGGCTTTGACGAGATGCAGCGTATGTGGGCGGAGGTGATCCAGAATACCATCGCGGATGCGGAGTACAGTGCGCCGAGCGGTTCATCGGACAATACCGCAGGCATGGACTTTTCGGACATCGTGTTCACCGGCCGCGGCAACTCCAAGGACGTTGTGTATTTCAGCCAGTACGATTCTCGCTGGGGCAGCCTGATGTACGGCAAAACCAATACAATTGCAGGCGCAGGCTGCGGCCCGACCTCGCTTGCGATCTGCGTGTCCACGCTGACGAATAAAACCGTTCTGCCGCCGGAGATTTGCGACTGGTCTGTACGTACCGGCCACCGCTGCGAGGGCAGCGGCAGCTACCACAGCCTCATTCCAGACGGCGCGGCGCATTACGGCGTGCCGTGCCGCGGCATTGGCCAGAGCAAAACTGAACTGGTCAAGGCGCTGCAGGAGGGCAAGCTGGTCATTGCGATCATGTCTGCCGGACACTTCACTCGTGGCGGACACTTTATCGTGCTGCGCGGCATCACGGACAGCGGCAAGATTTTGGTCGCGGATTGTGCTAGTTATGAACGCAGCCAGAAAGAGTGGGATCTGAGCATTTTTCTGGCTGAGTGCAACAAGGGCGCGGCGGCCGGCGGCCCGTTCTGGGTGTTGGGATAGTTGAAGTGGAGGTGAACAGATGGAAGTGTATTCCGACGGATATGTCTGCCGGCTTCGTGTTCTGCGACAAAAGTATGGGATTTCACTTCAAGAGTTAGGCCGATATGCCGGTATTAATTTTCGTCATTTGAGTGAAATAGAACTGCGAAAACGA
>DXDE01000041.1 GCA_019115615.1 Candidatus Agathobaculum merdavium
TAGAGCAGGGGGATATATTATGTGCGCTGCGGCCCGTGACGGCGGCCGCAACGGCTGCGCTGACGGATAGTGTGCAGGCGGCGTGGGATGCCCTGTCAGAAGGACAGGCGCAGTCGGTGCAGGCGGAAGAAAGCAGCGTGCTGCGCGCGCCGATGACGGGGGCTGTTCTGTCGCTGCCTGCGGAAGGAGAGTATGTATATACCAATGTGCCTTGCGTACGTATGGCGGATTTGGAGAACTTGCAAGTGCGCGCACAATGCCCGGAACTGTATGCCGCGCAGCTGGCTTCCGGCCAACAGGCGAATGTCACGGTTTCGGCGTTGTCCGACGAGGTTTATGGAGCAACGTTGCAGAGCTTGGCTCCGGTTGCGACGCGTGCGGTAAGTCTGACCGGAAACAGCGGCGAGCCAACAGTAGAAGCGTTGCTGACCCTGTCAGGAGATACGGAAGGGCTGCGTCCGGGATATTCCGCGACAGTCAAAGTTTTTACCGACCGTCATACTGCTGCGATGGCTGTGCCGTATGAGGCGGTCTGCCAGCGCGGGGAACAGGAATATGTGTTTTGTGTGCGGGATGGACATGCCGTAGCGTGTCCGGTGGAAACCGGATATATGCTGGCCTCAAGTGTCGAGATCTGCAGCGGAATCGAACCGGATGACATTGTGATTTTGTCCCCGGCTGATACACTTGCGGATGGTGCGCCGGTCGAGGTGACGGCATGGGGATAATGGATATATTGCGTCTGGCTGCTTCCAATCTGCGGGAAAACCGCCTGCGCACCGCGCTTTGCGCGCTGTCTGTCGCGGTCGGAGCAGGAGCGCTGCTTCTGATCGCAGCAGTCGGCTTAATTGGGCAGCAAAAAGTGTCGGATGGCATTCGCACGCTGGGGGTCAGCGGTCTGACCGTTTATGTCGACGACAGAGGGAGCGGACAGGCGCTGAGCGCTGAGCTTGCGGATACGATAACGCAAGCCGTTGCAGGGGTCGATTGCGTGATGCCGATCAAGGCATTGTCTGGAACTGTATATGCGGGACACGCCAGTGAAGATGTATTGTTTCTTGGCGCAGATGAGCGCTTGGGTGAAGTGATGCAGCTCGAAGTCCTTGCAGGAGGTTTGCTGACGCGTGCGCAGGCAGCGTCAGCACAGCCTGTTGCGGTGATAGGGGACGATCTGGCACGGACACTCTATGGGCGGGAAAATATTGTTGGCCGCACAATCCGCCTAAGGCTGAATGGATGTGATCAGGATTTCACGGTCTGCGGCGTGGTGCGTGCGCAGACCAGTTCACTGGGCTCGGCAGTTGCAGCATTGGCGCCGCATTTGGTGTATATTCCGTACACGCATCTGGCGACGCCAGCGCAAAACGCAGATCAGGTGTTTGTGCAGTGCACCGCTGAAGCTGACTTAAATACGGTCAGTGAACGGATTGAACACTATTTGAGCGATTGGGGGCGGGTGGACGGCACAGTCAGAGTGCAAAACATGTCGGGGATTACAGATACAGTTAACAGATTGACGGAACTGGGCGTTACACTGTTCATTATGATCGGCGGGATCGCGCTGTGTGTGGCGCTGATCGGCGTTACTTGCAGTATGTTGGCTGCGGCGCAGGAAAAGACAGGCGAAATCGGTATCCTGCTTGCGATCGGTGCGCAGCCACGCGATATCCGGCGGATTTTTTTGCTGCAGAGCATATTGTTGTGTGGAGTTGGGGGAGTAGTCGGCATAGGTTGCATACTCGTTTTATTATACGCCTTTGCTTCCATGCTGCCGGATTTCCGGCTGGTGATGATGCTGCTGTTGGTATGTACGGTTTGCGGTGCGGTCGCAGGGTTGCTGCCGGCGGTTCGTGCTGCGAGGCTCGACCCGATCGAAGCTATGCGGAAATAAGCCTTTTCTTTCGTTTTTTCCTGTGGTATGATAAATAGGAAAAAAGAGAAAGGGATGGAGCAACCCATGCGTCATATCATTGACCTGTGTGACTTGACAGAAAAAGAATTTTCTGATTTGTATAAGCTGACCACCAATATCATCGACCGTCCGGAAGGCTATACCGACGCATGCCGCGGTAAAGTGCTCGGCAGCCTGTTTTATGAGCCGTCCACCCGCACGAATTTGTCGTTCTCTACGGCCATGATGCGGCTTGGCGGCAGTGTGGTGGGATTTTCTGATCCTGGCTCGTCTTCAACAACCAAGGGTGAAACGCTGAAAGATACCATCAACATGGTTTCAAGCTATGCGGATTTGATCGTTATGCGTAATCCGCGCGAAGGCGCAGCAAAAGCAGCTTCGCTCTATTCGTCCGTGCCGGTCATCAACGCAGGCGACGGCGGCCACCTGCATCCGACGCAGACGCTGACGGATATGGTTACCATTTTGCGGTACCGTGGCTCGGCGGATGACATGAAGATCGGTTTGTGCGGTGACCTGAAATACGGCCGTACGGTGCACTCGCTGCTGCATTTTCTGGAGCGGTACCACAATGTGCAGATCTATTTGATTTCCCCCGATGTACTGGCGTTGCCGGATTATATGGTGCAATTCCTGAAAGCGCATAATATGCCGTTCTGTCAGGCGCGCAGCATTGAAGAGGTGCTGCCTGAGCTGGATGTGCTGTACATGACCCGTATCCAGCGTGAGCGTTTTTCGAGCGCACAGGAATATGAAAACCTTGAGGGCAACTATCAGCTGACGGCGGAAAAGATGAAACGCGCCAAAAGGGACATGCTGGTGCTGCATCCGCTGCCGCGCGTCGATGAGATTGCGCAGGATGTGGACGATGATCCGCGTGCGGTATATTTCCGTCAAGCGCGCTTCGGTATGTTCGGTCGTATGGCGCTGCTGTTGACGCTGTCCAAACTGCCTTTTGTCCGCGCAGGGTATCAGGATATCGGTGCGCACGGCGTACGATGCACCAATCCCAAATGTATTACACACAGTGAGGCGTACCTGCCGTTAGAGGGCACAGCTGGAGCGCGCTGCCCATACTGCGATGCGCCGCTGGAAGCGCTGTAAAGAAGGTTGCTCATAGCTGATCTTCCCCAAAAAACACTTATGAATTAATGTATCCCCCTGTATGATACACAGTCAAGCAAATGGCTGATGTTATACAGGGGGCTTTGATTTTGCGGTAATATAGAAAGTTGCCTGTCGATGAAAATTTGCGATAATGGCCGGGTGGGCTGGAACCAAAATGCGTAGCGCTGCTTATACTGATGACAGGAGCGTGATGCGCTATGTTTTACCGCGGCCAGGTAATCGGTATTGCCGTGCTGTTTCTGGGAATTGGCCTGTTGCTGGGCTGGCTGCTGGGGTTGTGCCTGCCGGTTTGGCCTGCCGCGCTGGCGCTGATCGCAGCAGGCTGGTTCCTGCTTCGCTGCTGATAGGAGGTGGACAGTATGATGAAGGTGGTAGTATGGAAAAGCCCTAAATATCTGCGCGGGATCTTGTGCAGGCTGTTTCATGTGACATGAGTGCTGTCCATCCATAGTGGTTGGATGGGGCTGGGCGCGGCACGGAATTACCGTGCCGCGCCTGCGGTGCTTACAGAGATTGTGAAATTCTTAAATTGTTCACAATTAAATTGTTGACAATGTAAACAAAAATGAATATGATAGGTACGTCGAGCAGATAGAGAGGAGGCGCGGCACTATGATTTGTCTGGAGGAGCAGTTCCTGCTTGACGCAGTGAAATTGGAAAAGCTGTATCGCGGCTGCGTGCGCGAAGCGGCTTGCGGCTGCCGCTTGACCCCTAATGAAATTGCCGTACTGCTATTCCTGCGGCGCCACGCACCTGAAAAGGATACCGCTACGGATATCGCACAAATACAGGGGATTTCCAAGGCATTGGTTACACGCAGTTTGGACAGCTTATACCGACGTGGCTTTGTACAAGGTATTCGCGATCAGGAAGACAGGCGGATCGTACATCTGCGCTTGTGTGGCGAAGGCATAAAGGTTGCCCAGCAGCTTTATATGTGTGGTTCTCGTGTTACGGCGCAGCTGCGATGCGGCATCAGTGAAGAAGAATTAGAAATGGTACAGGATGTGATGCAGAAAATGCATCACAATTTGGACGAGCTACTGAAAACGATGGAAGGACAGGTGAAAGGACATGTATGAGCCGGGGAAAAAGACCAATCCGCCTAAACGCCCGCTG